>NZ_BAAAUD010000001.1:0-80080 GCF_039533765.1 Streptomyces enissocaesilis
CCCCGCTCCCCGCTCCCCGCGTCCCGCGGGCCGGCCCACCGGCACGGCCCGCGTCTCCGCGACGCTCCGCGCCGGTACCCGCTGGGCCATCGTCGCCCCGTCGGCGTCCGGGATCCTCATCCGCCGCCCCAGCCCGCGCAGCTCCTGCGGCAACTCCTCCCGCAACTCGTCCGGCCGCTCCTCCCACTGCTCCTTCCGGCGGTCCTCCGGTAGCTCGTCCGAGTGCTTCTCGCCCATGCCCCCACCCCCTCCCCGCCCTCCCCGCTGCCCGGCAGGATCTGCCCCGGCTTCCGCAGCCCCCGGCTCAGCCGGGACCTCACCGTGCCCCGCGGCCACCCCGGCGCCTCCGCCGTCTCCGCCTCGTCCCTCTCCGGCGGACAGCGGTACGTGACGACCCGGCGCTGATCCCCCGTTCGGCTCGCCCAGCGCCGCCGGCGGCAGCGCCCGCCGCTCCTCCGCCAGTGCCGCCCCCGCCGGATCGGCCGATTCCGGTACCACCGGCCCGGCGCCGGGCAGCGCCGCCTCCCGCCCCGCCGAGGCCCGGAGCCGCCCTGCGGAGCGAACTGTGTTTCTCATCTCATTCGCGACAATCCGGAGCAACCACGGCCGGGAGGCCGAGCCCTCCCTGAAGCGTCCCAGCGACGGGTACGCCTTGGAGGAGGCCGCCTGCACCACGTGCTTCGCGTCCGCACCGGCTCCGAGGGCCACCGCCGCCCTGAGCGCGATTCCCGTGCGGGCGCGCACCAGTTCCGCGTACGCCTCGGGCCCCCCGGACCGTACGCGCGCGATCGCCGCGGCATCGTCGATGCCGGTGCGGCCCCCTCCAGAGTCCCCTCCCGCGTCCTCACCCTCTTGATGCACCGGAGAACCGAGTCGGGTTCCACACCTGAGAGAATGAGTTCATGGCCTCTGATCGTCCTCGCGTGCTCTCCGGCATCCAGCCCACCGCAGGCTCGTTCCACCTCGGCAACTACCTTGGCGCCGTGCGCCAGTGGGTCGCCCTGCAGGAATCGCACGACGCCTTCTACATGGTCGTCGACCTGCATGCGATCACCGTTCCGCAGGACCCCGTCGCACTGCGCGCGAACACCCGTCTCGCCGCGGCCCAGCTGCTGGCCGCCGGCCTCGACCCGGACCGCTGCACGCTCTTCGTCCAGAGCCACGTGCCCGAGCACGCCCAGCTCGGCTGGGTCATGAACTGCCTCACCGGGTTCGGCGAGGCCTCCCGCATGACGCAGTTCAAGGACAAGTCCGCCAAGCAGGGCGTCGACCGCGCCACCGTCGGCCTCTTCACGTACCCGGTCCTCCAGGTCGCGGACATCCTGCTCTACCAGGCCGACCAGGTCCCGGTCGGCGAGGACCAGCGCCAGCACATCGAGCTGACCCGCGACCTCGCCGAGCGCTTCAACGGCCGCTTCGGCGAGACGTTCACCGTCCCGGCGCCGTACATCCTCAAGGAGACCGGCAAGATCTTCGATCTCCAGGACCCGGCGATCAAGATGAGCAAGTCGGCCTCGACGCCGAAGGGCCTGGTCAACCTGCTCGACGAGCCCAAGGCGACCGCCAAGAAGATCAAGAGCGCGGTCACGGACACGGACACCGTGATCCGGTACGACGCCGTGGAGAAGCCGGGCGTCAGCAACCTCCTCTCCATCTACTCCACGCTCACCGGCGAGACCGTCGCCGAGCTGGAGAAGAAGTACGAGGGCAAGATGTACGGCGCGCTCAAGACGGACCTCGCCGAGGTGATGGTGGAGTTCGTCACGCCGTTCCGGACCCGTACCCAGGAATATCTGGGGGACCCGGAGACGCTGGACTCGATCCTGGCCAAGGGCGCCGAGAAGGCCCGTACGGTCGCCGCGGAGACCCTCGCCCAGGCCTACGAGAAGCTCGGTCTGCTGCCCGCCAAGCACTGAGCGCGAGCGGCCGGTCCGGACCGGGACCAGGGTCCGGACCAGTGCCCCGACCAAGGACCCTGGCCACGAGGGCGGCGCTCCCGCCACACTGCACACAGGCAACAGCACCGCACAGCACCACCGCCACAGGACGTACAGGACGACGACGGAGGAGAACGACGTGGGGACCGTAACGCTCGGCGTTTCGATCGCGGTCCCGGAGCCGTACGGCAGCCTGCTCCAGGAGCGGCGCGTGAGCTTCGGGGACCCCGCCGCACACGGCATCCCCACGCACGTCACCCTCCTGCCGCCCACCGGGATCGACGCGGAGCTGCTGCCCGCCGTCGACACGCACCTCGCGCAGGTCGCGTCGTCCGGGCGCGCCTTCCCGATGCGCCTGTCGGGTACGGGTACGTTCCGCCCGCTCTCCCCGGTCGTCTTCGTGCAGGTCGTCGAGGGCGCGTCGGCCTGCTCCTGGCTCCAGAAGCGGGTCAGGGACGCGTCGGGCCCGCTCGTGCGCGAGCTCCAGTTCCCGTACCACCCGCACGTCACGGTCGCCCACGGCATCTCCGAAGAGGGCATGGACCGGGCGTACGAGGAGCTCTCCGAGTACGAGGCGCAGTGGACCTGCGCCGGTTTCGCGCTGTACGAGCAGGGCGCGGACGGCGTGTGGCGCAAGCTCCGCGAGTACGCCTTCGGGGGCCGTGCCGCGAGCGTGGTGCCGGCCCAGAACTCGCCCGTGGACCAGCCCGCGGCGCCTTCGCTGCGGTCCTGACCCCCGCCCCCGGGGAAAAGGTCCGCGGACGGGCCGGCGGCCGCCGGAACAGCGACAGCACCCTGCCGACGCTGCCCTCGGCGCAGGCAGGCGAAAGCGCGCTGTTTCCCGTCGCGGAGGGTAGACGCACGTCATGGACTGGCTGAAGAACCTGCCCGTCGTCGGCCCGTTCGTGACACGGCTGGCGGTCACCCACGCATGGCGTACGTACGAGACGCTCGACCGCGTCCACTGGACCCGGCTGGCCGCCGCGATCACCTTCATCAGCTTCCTCGCGCTCTTCCCGCTGATCACCGTCACCGCCTCGATCGGCGCGGCCCTGCTCTCCGACGGGCAGCTGCGCCGCATGGAGAGCAAGCTCGCCGAGCAGGTGCCCGGCATCTCCGAGCAGCTCGACCTCGCCTCCCTCGTCCAGAACGCGGGCACCATCGGCCTCGTCGCCGGTGCCCTGCTGCTCTTCACCGGCATCGGCTGGGTCGGCTCGCTGAGGGAGTGCCTCCGGGCCGTGTGGGACCTGGACGACACGGACGAGGGCAACCTTGTCGTGCGCAAGCTCATGGACGCCGTGGTGCTGTGCGGCCTCGGCGCGATCGGGCTCGCGTCCTGGGCGGCTTCCTCGGTCGGTTCGACGGCGGTCGACTGGACCGCCGAGCGGGCCGGCCTCTCCGAAAACGGCGCGGGCGGCGTGCTGTTGCAGACCGTGGCCCTCGCCCTCGCGGCCGGCGCGGACTTCCTGATCCTGCTGTACGTCCTGACCCTGCTGCCGGGGGTGCACCCGGCCAGGCACCGGCTGATCACGGCGTCACTCATCGGCGCGGTGGGCTTCGAGCTGCTCAAGCTGCTGCTGGGCAGCTACATGAGGGACGTCGCGGCGAAGAGCATGTACGGGGCGTTCGGCGTCCCCGTCGCGCTGCTGCTGTGGATCAACCTCACGGCGAAGCTGCTGCTGTGCTGCGCCGCCTGGACGGCGACGCGGCACGACAGCGAACGTACGGAGGAGGCGGCGGAGGGGGCCGGTACCGGTGACGGCGCCGGTACCGGTGACGGCGCCGGTACCGGTGACGGCGCGCCGGCTAGCGGCGCGGGCGGCGACGCGTCAGGGCGGGCAGCGGCCAGCGCCGGTTCACCAGGAACACCCCGGCGGCCAGCGCCACCAGCGCACCACCCGTGATCGCGAGCGCGGTGCCGACACCACTGGCCCCGCCGTCGGTCGCCGCGAGCCGGGTCGTCGCGTCCTCCGCGGCGACGACGGAGGTCTCCTCACCGCCGACGCCCCCCTTGCTCCCCCGGTCCTCGGCGGGCGGCGCGCCCCGGCCGGTCCTGGCGGACTTCGGCGGCACCAGTTCACCCACCGGGACGACCTTCCCCGAGGCCGCGAAGCCCCAGTCGAGGAGGCGGGCGGCCTCCTTGTAGACGGCGTGGCCCTCGTCGGCGGACGGGTTCATGACGGTGACGAGCAGCACCCTGTCACCGCGTTGCGCGACACCGGTGAACGTCGCTCCCGCGTGCGTGGTGTTGCCGTTCTTGACGCCCGCGATGCCCTTGTACGGGGCGACCCCCAGGTCGCCGGTCAGCAGGCGGTTGGTGTTCTGGATCTCGAAGCTCTCGCGCTTCTTCCCCTTCTTCTTCTCGCCGGGGAACGTGGCCCTCACCGTCGAGCAGTATTCGCGGAAGTCCTTCTTCTGCATGCCGCTGCGGGCGATGAGCGTCAGGTCGTACGCGCTGCTGACCTGCGTCTTCGCGTCGTAACCGTCGGGCGAGACGACGTGGGTGTCGAGGGCCTGGAGCTCCTCGGCGTGCCTCTGCATGTCCTGCGCGGTCTTGGACCAGCCACCGTTCATCTCCGCCAGGACGTGCACGGCGTCGTTGCCGGAGCGCAGGAAGACGCCGAGCCACATGTCGTGGACCGTGTAGGTGTGGTCCTCCTTGAGGCCGACGAGGCTGCTGCCCTCGCCGATGTCCGCCAGTTCCCCGTCCGTCACCTTGTGCACCTGCGTCTTGGGCAGGCGGGGCAGGACCGTGTCCGCGAAGAGCATCTTCATGGTGGACGCGGGGGGCAGCCGCCAGTGGGCGTTGTGCGAGGCGAGCACGTCGCCCGATTCGGCGTCGGCGACGATCCACGACCGGCCGCTCAGCTCCTTCGGGAGGACGGGTGCGCCCGGGCCGAGCACCACCTGCGTACCGGGCTGCCCGAGCTGCGCGCCGCCGACCGTCGACATCAGGGCCGGGGGCTTCGGCTGCTTGGCGCCGGGCTTGTCGTCCGCGGTCGCCGCGTGCGCGGGAAGGGCGGTGAGTGCGGGCAGCAACACGGCGGAGAGGACCGTCAGAGCGGTCTTTTTAACGGCAGGCACGATCGAGAACGTACAGGGCGCCGGCGTGGAGGCGGACATGGCGGGGACACACCGCCGCGGGCTCCGCCGGGCGGGGCCCGCGGCGGTGGCCGGGCGCCCGCCGGGGTCCGCGTCCGCACCCCGGCGGCGGAGGCCGGAGAACGGTGGCGATACTGGGCTCATGAAGCTCAGCCGCCCCGTCTCCTGGTTCCTGCTCGCCTTCGGGGTGTGGAGCTGGTTCATCTGGATCACTTTCGTCAAAAACCTGTGGAAGGACGGCAGCGGGCTCGCCTTCGACGACGCGGGTGACCCGACCACGTACTTCTGGGTGCACCTGCTGCTCGCCGTCACGTCCTTTCTTCTGGGGACGGCGGTCGGGGTGATCGGGTTCCGTGGAGTGCGGGCCCTGCGACGTGAGCGGAGCCGGGGATAACTGTGGGTGCCGTGCTGGGTGTCGTCGTGGGCGTGCTGGTGGTCTTCGGTCTGATGGGTGGGGCGCACTGGTACGTGTGGCGGCGGCTGGTCCGCGACACGACCGCGCCGGGCGGCCTCGCACGGCGGGCGGGCACGGTGGCGGCGGTGGTGCTGCCGCTGCTGGCGGTGGGCGCGCTCGTCTCGGGGCGCGCCGGCGCCCCGTTCCGGGCACAGCAGGTGCTGGCGTGGCCGGGGTTCCTGTGGCTGGCGGTGCTGATGTACCTGCTGCTGGCGCTGGTGGTGGGCGAGGCGGTGCGGCCCCTGCTGCGGTGGGGGCTGGAGCGCAGGGGCGGAGCGTCGCCGGCCGGGGAGGCTTCCGCCGCCCCGTCCCTCCCCGCGACCGGGGGACCGGCCGCCCGGGCCCCCGGCACCGGCCGGATACCGGCCGTGGCGGCGCCGGGCGGCACGGACACGCGCACGGGTACGGAGACGGGTACGGACACGGTGACCGCGTCCGCCTCCGACGGCCTCACCGGCCCGCCGGAGCCCGCCCCCGCCGACGGGACCGACGGGACCGGCGGGACCGGCGGCTCCGGCCCCTCGGAGGACCTCTCACGGCGGCTGTTCGTCTCACGGGTGGTGGGCGCCGGTGCCGCGGTGGCCGCGCTCGGAACCGTCGGGTACGGGACCTACGGGGTGCTGCGCGGTCCGCGGGTGAAGCGGGTCCGGGTGCCGCTGGCCAAACTGCCACGGGGCGCGCACGGGTTCCGGATCGCCGTGGTCAGCGACGTACACCTGGGGCCGATCCTCGGACGCGCGCACACGCAACGGATCGTCGACACCATCAACGCCGTCCAGCCGGACCTGGTGGCGGTCGTCGGTGACCTCGTCGACGGAAGCGTGGCCGACCTGGGGCCCGCGGCCGAGCCGTTGGCGCAGCTCCGGGCCCGGCACGGGGTCTTCTTCGTGACGGGCAATCACGAGTACTTCTCCGGCGCCGGGCAGTGGGTCGAGCACGTGCGCGAACTCGGTCTGCGGCCGCTGGAGAACGACCGCGTCGAGATCGCCGGCTTCGACCTCGCCGGGGTCAACGACGTCGCGGGCGAGGGCGAGGGGCAGGGCCCCGACTTCGTACGGGCGCTGGGGGACCGGGACCGTACCCGCGCCAGCGTCCTGCTCGCGCACCAGCCCGTCGTCATCCACGACGCGGTGGAGCACGGGGTGGACCTGCAGCTGTCCGGGCACACCCACGGCGGCCAGCTCTGGCCCGGCAACCACATCGCCGCCCTGGCCAATCCGACCGTCGCCGGTCTGGAGCGGTACGGGGACACCCAGTTGTACGTCTCGCGGGGCGCGGGCGCGTGGGGTCCGCCCGTCCGGGTCGGCGCGCAGTCCGACATCACGGTGGTCGAACTGGCTTCCCGCCAGGCGTAGCCGCCCGCCGCGACCCGCGACGCCCGGCGTCCCGCCGCCGGTCAGTGCGCCGTGCGGGAGGACGCCTGGGCCATCCCCGGCAGGAAGTCCCTGAACAGCTCGTGCACTTCGCGTACGAGCGGACGCAGCACCCGGAAGCGGGAGAGCGCGACCCCGCGACTGGTGAGGCGGGCGCCGCGTTCGGCGAGGCGGCGGCTGCGCTCCCGGTCCTCGGAGCGGTCGAACACCCAGTACAGGACGAGTCCCATCTGGGAGAGCCACATCAGCTCGGGGAGGATGCCCCGCAGTTCCTCGGCGACCTTGGCCTTCGACCCCGCCAGGACCTCCCGGTGGACGGCGACGGCCGCCTCGCGGGCGTGCTCCGACTCGGGGGAGAAGGGGCTCAGCGGACTCTCGGGGTCCGCGGCGTTCTTGAAGAACTGCGCCGCGAACTCGTGGTACGGCGCGGCGATGTCCAGCCAGGCCTTCAGCACCCCGGCCATCCGCGCCTCCAGCTCCGTCTCCCGGTCCAGCACCGGCCGGACCGCCGCCTGGTGTTCGGCGGCGATCCGGTCGTAGAAGCCCTGGACGAGGTGTTCCTTCGAGCCGAAGTAGTAGTAAGCGTTCCCCACGGAGACGCCCGCCTCCTTGGCGATGGCCCGCATGGTCGTCTTGTCGTAACCGCGCTCCTGGAAGAGCTTGAGGGCGGTTTCGAGGATGAGCGTGCGGGTCTGCTCGCTCTTGGGGGCCTTGTCTTCTTTCACGGTGTCCGAGCCTAGCCGGGGACGGAGCACCGGTCGTCGCAGGGCGGGGTGCCCCGGCCCCGGCCGACGTGGCCCCGCGGTTACGTGGCCGCCGCGAGCATCGTCACCCGTGCGAAGGGCTCCTGCGGGCCCTGGACCGCCTGGTCGACGGCTCAGCGCGTACGCCGGATCCGCGGCGCGCCCGCCACCGACATCACCAGCGAGTCCAGCGTCTCCAGCCGCTCGTCCCCGCTCGCGCACCGTCCGGTGCGGAAGCGGTCGTCCAGGACCTCGTGGACCGAACTGCGGGCGGTGGCGGACATGGGCGGGCCTTCCCGGACAGGTGTCAGACGCTGAGCGAGCGGGCGTAGTTGATCTGGCCCATGACCATGTGGAAGGTGTCGGGGCCGGTGGCCGGGATCATCGTGGAGTGGTGGCGGCCGCCGCTGGTCACCGTGACCTGGATGAAGCCGGTCGTCGTCTTCTCCTTCATCAGGAGGAAGAGCAGACCGAGCAGGCAGAAGAGGAAGAAGACGACGGCCAGCACGATCGCGACCGTCGGCATCTTCTCCTCGGTGCGGGACATGTCGGTGGCCGTCCACACCGCGCCCCTGAGCGGCATCGTGCCGGAAGGGGTGACGATCGAGTCGCTCATGACGGTGATGTCGCCGATCGACATCAACGGCGCGCCCCCCATGTCCGCCGGAGGACCGGTGTACGGCATCGGGGCCCCCGGCAGCGTCGGCTGCTGCGGGTAGCCGTAGCCCTGCGCCTCCTGGGGGTAGCCGTAACCGGGGGTCGGCCCCCACTGGTACTTCCCGTTCGGATCGCCGTCCGCCGCGTACGGATTCGGATTCTGCTCACTCATGGTTCCCCGTGCTCCCCTCGGCCCGCGTCCTGTGCCCCTGAATCCTGACACAAGGCGGCCCCGCCGTCCGGGTGAACCGGAGGGCGGGGCCGCCTCGTGCCCGTACGACCGGGAAGGGTCAGAAGCGACGCGTGATCAGCGCGCGCTTCACTTCCTGGATCGCCTTGGTGATCTCGATGCCGCGCGGGCAGGCGTCCGTGCAGTTGAACGTCGTGCGGCAGCGCCACACGCCGTCCTTGTCGTTCAGGATCTCCAGCCGCTGCTCGCCGGCCTCGTCGCGCGAGTCGAAGATGAAGCGGTGCGCGTTGACGATCGCCGCCGGGCCGAAGTACTGGCCGTCGTTCCAGAACACCGGGCACGAGGACGTGCACGCGGCGCACAGGATGCACTTGGTGGTGTCGTCGAAGCGCTCGCGCTCCTCGGCGGTCTGCAGACGCTCACGCGTCGGCTCGTTGCCCTTGGTGATGAGGAAGGGCATGACGTCGCGGTACGCCTGGAAGAACGGGTCCATGTCGACCACGAGGTCCTTGAGGACCGTGAGGCCCTTTATGGCCTCGATCGTGATCGGCTTCTCCGGGTTGATGTCCTTGATCAGCGTCTTGCAGGCGAGCCTGTTCTTGCCGTTGATCCGCATCGCGTCGGAGCCGCAGATGCCGTGCGCGCACGAGCGACGGAAGGTGAGCGTGCCGTCGGTCTCCCACTTGATCTTGTGGAGACCGTCGAGCACACGCTCCTTCGGGTCGATCTCGATCCGGAAGTCCTGCCACTCGGCCTCGGCCGAGATCTCCGGGTTGAAGCGGCGGATCCGGAAGGTGACCGTGATGTACGGGGAGACGACGGACGCGGGCTGAGCGTCGTCGACCTTGTCCAGGGTCGGAGTAGCCATCAGTACTTACGCTCCATCGGCTGGTAGCGGGTCTGGACGACCGGCTTGTAGTCGAGACGGATCGACTCGGTGCCGTCGTCGCCGACCTCGCGGTACGCCATGGTGTGGCGCATGAAGTTGACGTCGTCGCGGTTCGGGAAGTCCTCGCGGTAGTGACCGCCGCGGGACTCCTTGCGCGCCAGGGCGGACACGGCCATGACCTCGGCCAGGTCGAGCAGGTTGCCCAGCTCGATGGCCTCCAGCAGGTCGGTGTTGAACCGCTTGCCCTTGTCCTGGATCGAGACGTTGAGGTACCGCTCGCGCAGCTCGCCGATCTTCTCGACCGCCGTCTTGATCGTCTGCTCGGTACGGAACACCATCACGTTGGCGTCCATCGTCTCCTGCAGCTCCCGGCGGATGTCGTGGACCCGCTCGCTGCCGGTGTTGCTGCGCAGGCGCTCGACCTGGGCGACGACGAGCGACGCCGGGTCCTCGGGGAGCTCGACGTAGTCGTGCGCCGCCGAGTACTCCGCGGCGGCGATGCCGGCGCGCTTGCCGAAGACGTTGATGTCGAGCAGCGAGTTGGTGCCCAGGCGGTTCGCGCCGTGCACCGAGACGCAGGCGACCTCACCGGCGGCGTACAGGCCCGGAACGACCGTGGTGTTGTCCGCGAGGACCTCGCCCCGGACGTTCGTCGGGATGCCGCCCATGGCGTAGTGCGCGGTCGGCTGGATCGGGATCGGGTCCGTGTAGGGCTCGATGCCCAGGTACGTACGCGCGAACTCGGTGATGTCCGGGAGCTTCGCGTCGAGCTGCTCCGGCGGCAGGTGCGTCAGGTCGAGGAAGACGTGGTCGCCCTCGGGGCCGCAGCCACGGCCTTCGCGGATCTCGGTGTAGATCGACCGCGAGACGACGTCGCGGGACGCGAGGTCCTTCATGACCGGCGCGTACTTCTCCATGAAGCGCTCGCCGTCCTTGTTGCGGAGGATGCCGCCCTCACCGCGGGCGCCCTCCGTCAGCAGGATGCCCATGCGCCAGATGCCCGTCGGGTGGAACTGGAAGAACTCCATGTCCTCCAGCGGCAGCCCGCGGCGGTACGCCGCGGCCTGGCCGTCACCGGTCAGGGTGTGGGCGTTCGACGTCACCTTGAAGAACTTGCCGGTGCCGCCGGAGGCGAAGATGACGGCCTTCGCCTGGAAGACGTGGATCTCGCCGGTCGCCAGCTCGTAGGCGACGACGCCCGCGGACTTGCGGACCCCGTCGACCTCCTGCATGAGCAGGTCGAGGACGTAGAACTCGTTGAAGAACTCCACACCCTCCTTGACGCAGTTCTGGTACAGCGTCTGGAGGATCATGTGGCCGGTGCGGTCCGAGGCGTAGCAGGACCGGCGGACCGGGGCCTCGCCGTGGTTGCGGGAGTGACCGCCGAAGCGGCGCTGGTCGATGGTGCCGTCCGGGGTGCGGTTGAACGGCAGGCCCATCTTCTCCAGGTCGAGAACGGAGTCGATGGCCTCCTTCGCCAGGATCTCGGCGGCGTCCTGGTCGACCAGGTAGTCGCCGCCCTTGATCGTGTCGAAGGTGTGCCACTCCCAGTTGTCCTCCTCCACGTTCGCCAGCGCGGCGGCCATGCCGCCCTGCGCGGCGCCCGTGTGGGAGCGGGTGGGGTAGAGCTTCGTCAGCACGGCGGTGCGGCTGCGCTTCGTCGACTCGATGGCCGCGCGCATGCCCGCGCCACCGGCGCCGACGATGACGGTGTCGTACTTGTGAATCTTCATGGTGGTTGCCTCAGCCCCGGGCCTAGCGGATGTTCGGGTCGAAGGTGAAGATCACCAGCGTGCCCAGAAGGACGGTGAACACCGTGGCGGTGTACAGCAGGTTCTTCAGCCAGAAGCGGGTGTTCGGCCGCTCCGCGTAGTCGTTGATGACGGTACGCAGGCCGTTGGCGCCGTGCAGCATGGCCAGCCACAGCATGAGCAGGTCCCAGGTCTGCCAGAACGGCGAGGCCCAGCGGCCGGCCACGAAGGCGAAGCCGATCTTGGACACGCCGCCGTCCAGCACCAGCTGGATCAGCAGGTGGAAGAGGACCAGGACGACCAGCACGATGCCGGACAGCCGCATGAACAGCCAGCCGTACAGCTCGAAGTTCGTGCGGGTCGACTTGGGCGTCTTCCCGGTACGAGCGCGGGGCGGCTCGATGACGGGAGCGGGGTTGTCCACGTCGTAACGGCTTACGCCTTCGACGGGACCGACTGCGCCAGTGGTCTCGATGGACATGTGCCTCAGCTCCCGAAGACTTCGCGTACGGCGTGGCCGAGCACGGGGTAGAGAGCGCCCGCCATCAGCACGATCCAGATGCCCATCACGGTCCAGAGCATCTGCTTCTGGTAGCGCGTGCCCTTGGACCAGAAGTCCACGGCGATGACACGGAGACCGTTGAGCGCGTGGAAGAGGATGGCGGCGACGAGGCCGTACTCCAGCAATGCCACGAGAGGGGTCTTGTAGGTGGCCACGACATCGTCGTACGCCTCGGGGGAGACGCGGACGAGAGCGGTGTCGAGGACGTGTACGAACAGGAAGAAGAAAATGAGGACGCCGGTGACTCGATGAGCCACCCAGGACCACATACCTTCCCGGCCGCGGTACAGCGTTCCAGCCGGCACGGAAAAACCCTCCGGGAGCGGGGATTGGGGCCATGCCGGCTTCTGTGTCGGTCTGGCCCGGCCGGGTACGGTCCACCGGCCCCGGCCATCGTAGCGACGACTTGTCGGTTCGTTCGCGCGGGGTCCACTGGTGTGATCAAAGTGGCAGCCAAACCGCCACGGACGGGCTATCGGACGGGCTCCGAGCAGCCGGTCTGACGGGCAAGGTCAGGGTTTGGCAGGAAAACTTCAGTTTTCCATGGATCGGAGGCCATACGGGCGAGCCGTCCCCGCGCCGGCCCGCGCAGCTCGTCGGCGGCGACCGCCCGCTCCTCGTCCGGTGCGTTGCCCAGCCGGGAGCGGATCCCGGCCAGCACCTGGTCGAGGCGTTCCTCGGGCGGAAGGTGTCCAGGCGGATCGCGAAGGCGTGGCCGAAGCTGCTCTCGTACGCCGCGTGGGCGGCGCGCAGCGCGGTGTGCGCGGCGGCCGGGGCGTCCTCGTGCGGACCCGCCGAGGATTCGCGGCTCGGCGCCTCGGAGATCTCGTCGAAGGACAGGTCGTACGCCGCCTCGTCGGCCGCGGCGAGCAGCGAGCCGAGATCGGGGTAGGGACGGTGGGCGGCGACGTGCCGCGCCCAGCGCGGACCGGCGCAGCAGGCGAGCAGGGCGGCCTCGGCGGCGCCGGCGGGCGCGGCGTTGAAGCGGCCGAGGCCGACGGGGGTCGCGGGCCCGCGGTGCTGCTGGGGTATGGCCGTACGTCCCGGCGATTCGCTGCACAGCGTGAACCCCTCGGGAGGGGACGGGCGAGAAGGGGGCAGGCGAAAAAGTGGGATGGGCGAGAAGGTGTGGGGCAGACGGGACACGACGCTATCGATGCTCTTCGAACGCTGTCCGACGGATGTGCGAATCTCACCCGAACGGGAGAGTTTAAACACACATACTGGTCTATTGGTGGACGATTGGTGGGCCGATTGGGCATCGTTTGCTAAATGATGTCGCAATTCAGGGGGCCGCTGGCCGTAGCCGCCGCTTCCTTGCTCGTCCCGCTCATCGCCACCGCCGTCCCCCCGGCGTCGTCGGCACCAGCAGAACCAGCAGCGCCGTCCACCGAGGCAGCGCCGTCCACGAAGGCGGCACCGACCGGTAAGGCGGCACCGGCGAAGCCGTCCCCGGAGGCGGGGCCGACCGAGCCGCCCAGCGCCGTCCCTTCCGTACGGGACTACGACGCCGCGACCGGCCCGGGCTGGCAGCTCCAGCGCTCCACGCGTGTCGTCGTGGCGCCGGGCGACAGCGAGCTCGCCGACGAGGGCGAGCTCCTCGCCCGGGAGATGAAGCGCGGCTTCTCGTCCGCCGGGTCCGGCCGCGCCGGGGACATCGAGCTGGCGCTGGCACCCGGCGGCGCCCCCGAGTCGTACACCCTCACCGTCCGTGACGGACGGGTCCGCGTCACCGGAGCCGACGAAGCCGGTGTCTTCTACGGGACCCGCACCGTCAAGCAGGCCCTGCGCGCCGACGGCCGCCTGTCCGAGGGCGTCGTACGCGACAAGCCCGCCAAGCCGCAGCGCGGGCTGATGCTCGACACCGCGCGCAAGCACTACACCGCCGGGTGGATCGAGGACACCGTCCGCGAGATGGGCGACCTCAAGCTCAACCAGCTCGTCCTGCACTTCTCCGACGACCAGGGCTTCCGGATCGCGTCCGACAGCCACCCCGAGATCGTCTCCGAGCAGCACCTCACCAAGGCCGAGGTCCGGCGGATCGTGAAGCTGGCCCGGAGCCGCCACATCGAGGTGATCCCGGAGATCGACTCGCCGGGCCACCTCGGCGCGGTGATGCGCGCGCACCCGGACCTCCAGCTGCGCGACGTCAACGGCGTGGCGGCGCCCGGCGCCGTGGACATCTCCGACCCCGCGTCCGCGCGGATCGTGGACGACCTGCTGAAGGAGTACGCCGGTCTCTTCCCCGGCCGCCACTGGCACCTCGGCGGCGACGAGTACCAGGCGCTGATGAAGCGGGATCCGGAGGCGTCGTACCCGCAGCTCGCCCGCGCGGCCGTCCGTGAGCACGGCCCCGGCGCGAGGATCCAGGACCTGGCCACCAGCTGGCTCAACGACCGCGCCGCGACCCTCCGCCCGCACGGCAGGCACCTCAAGTCGTGGAACGACGGCCTCCACGCAGGCGGCGTCGTCAAGGCCGACCAGGACCGCGAGGTCGAGTACTGGACCGGCAAGGAGATCGGCGCCCGGCAGCCGACGGAGTACCTGAGCGAGGGCCGCAAGCTGGTCAACGCCAACGACGAGTACCTCTACTACGTGCTCGGCGAGCCCAACACCTTCACGTACCCGACCGGCCGCCGCATCTACGAGTCCTGGACCCCCCTGGTCCTGCGCGGCACCGACCCGGTGCCGGCGCGTTACGCGGACCAGGTCCTGGGCGGCCGCCTCGCGGTCTGGGGCGACTTCCCGAACGCCCAGACGCAGGCGGAGGTCGCGCGCGGCATCCACCTCCCGCTGCGCGCCCTCGCCCAGAAGACCTGGGACCCGGACAAGCCCGCGCTGGACTGGGAGGGCTTCAAGGCGTTGGCCGGGCGTACGGGCTGACGGCCTGAGCTGCGCATTTGTGATGGACGGCCCGGCCGGCGGCGGCGTATGTTCCGCAGGCAGCCGCCGGCCGGCGTCCGCACATCCGTCACGCCTCCGGGGAGGGGCGTCCTGACGCTCTTGGGGGGCTGCCCAGCCATGCTGTGCGCGAACTGCGGTACGACCAGGGCCACGGCCGGTGAAGGGCTCTGCGACGGGTGCGTGACCGCCGCCGCCCACGCGCCGCTGCCGCCGCCCGCGCCCGCCGTGCCCGTTTCCGGGCCCGTGGCGGTGCTCCGCTCGCCGGTGGGGCTGTCGTACGCCGTGACGGCGCTGCTGGGCGCCGTCGTCGCGGCCGACTGCTTCGACCTCTTCGCCCTGTTCCGTTCCCGGGGCCAGTGGGCCGAGCTGGCGTCCGAGGGTTTCTCCGCCGTGAGCGACGAGGACATCGACCGGGCCCAGACCCTGCTGGTCTGGGCGTCGCAGGTGGGCGTCCCGCTGGTGCTGGTCACGGGCATCGTCTTCATCGTCTGGTTCTTCCGGGTGCGGCGGAACGCGGGCGTCTTCGCGCCGGACCTCCAGCGCAGAGGGGCCGGCTGGGCGATCGGCTCCTGGTTCGTCCCGATCGGCAACTTCTGGCTGCCGCGGGGGATCGCCGTGGACGTCTGGGCGGCCAGCCGGCGCGACCCGTACGGGCTGGAGAGCGCGAAACGGGAGCCGAAGCTCGTCCTGGACCTGTGGTGGACGGCATGGGTCGCGTCGAAGCTGTACGCCGGGTTCGCCACCTACCGCTACAACAAGGCCGAGGCGCCGGGCGAGATCCGCGACGCCCTCGACCTCCTGATCACCGCCGACCTGATCGACATCGCGGCCGCCGTGCTCGCGATCCTCTTCGTACGCGCGCTGACGCGCATGCAGCACCTCAGGGCGACCACTCCCTCTCCCGTTTCGACTGACATGGCCACACCATGACGTGACGCGGGCAGAATGTGCCGGAGGCGTGGGGAGAGCGGGGCATGGGTTTCTGGGGTTACTTCGTGGTCGGCCGGAGCGGACGGCCGCTCGCGGAGCTGGCGGCGCTCGCGGACGTACGGGAGGGCCTGGTGCTCCACGAGACGCGCGGCGACGGGTGGCAGGTGTGGGTGCGCTCCAGCGAGCCGCAGGCCGGCGACATGGGGGCGCTCGCCCGGGGGGTGTGCGGGGAGACGGGGACGCCCGCGCTGTTCGCGTTCGTCATGGACAGCGACTGCGTGGCCGTGGAGGCGGCGGCCTCCGCGGAGGCCGCCGGTTCCTGGTTCGGCTGCCTGGGGCGCGAGGCGATGGCGGGCCACCTGGGCGCCGACGGGCTGGTACCGGAAGACCTGTTCCTCACGCCGGAGAGAGCCGCGGCGAAAGCGGTGGAGTGGGCGGCCGCGACCGGACGGACCGTGGCCCCGGGCGCGCTGCTCGACGTACTGCGCCAGGAGGCGGACCCTCTGGCCGAAGAGCTCTTCGCGCGCTTCCTGGACCGGCTGGGACTGTGAGCGGATGGTGAGCGGTCAGTGATCATGCAGTGAGCGGGCAGTGACGTAATCGGGGTGCGGTACGCAGACGGAAGGAGAAGGTCCGCACCGAGCGGGCCCTGCAGTGCCGAGGGAGGCACCGTGACCCTGGTGGAACTGATCGGCCGCGCCGACGAACGGAGTCTGGCGGCGAGCGCGGTGGCCTGCCTGGACCGCTGCCTGCCCCTGCTGGAGTACGTCGAGGGTGCCGAGCGCATCGGCCTCGACACGGACGAGGCGCTCAGGCCGCTGTGGGTCGCGGTCGAGGGCGGCGACGCCTGGCTCGGCCGGCTGCGCCGGGTCGCGACCGTGGTGGAGCGGGTCGCGGGGGCGGCCCCCGGCGAACTGGCCGGCTTCGCCAGCCGCATGGCCGCCGCGGTCCCCGCCGCCTACGACGAGCTCGCGCTGCGCGCGTGGGCCGAGGACTGCTCGGCCGCCGTGCTGGAGGTCCACCTGCGGCTGGACGGGGCGGCGCCGGGCGGCCACCAGGCGCGGGTGAAGGCGTACCGCAACGGCGAGACCGACGGCATCGGCCCGCTCACGGCCGGCGAGCTGCGCCGCCAGTTCCAGCTCCTGGACATGCTCTCCGGGGACTCGGGCGGCGGGCTGAATCACGCCCTCCAGCTCTCGAACGAGGGCAAACGCGTGCTGCGGGCCGCGGCCTCGCGCCGGGCCCGCAGCAGCGGCTGACCGGCTCGCTCAGCTCGCCGCGCCCTGGCCGGCGTGCTCGGCCGGCCTGGCGGCCCGGCGGTCGAAGAGGTCCTGCGGGAGCTTCGCCCTCGCGGGGTCGGCGAGGCGGATCGCGAGGAGGACCGCCACCGTGCTGTCCTCGCGCACCACGGTGCAGCGCATCGGGAACTCGCTGCCCTCGGCCTCGGCCGTCATCACCCAGGACACCGGGCCGTCGCCCGCCCCGGGGTGCTCCTCGGCCCTCACCGAGCTGTACGCGATCGTGGCGCCGCCGTTGTTGCCGCTGGTCGGGAAGGCGCCCGCGCAGTCGGTCACGGCCTTGCGGGTGTTGTCGAGCGTCTGCCGGGCGCCCTGGCCCTCGTACGGGAAGAGGCGGTCGATCGAGACGGCCGGGCGCGGCGCCGGAGCCGTAGCCGCGGCCGGCCATGGCGGCGGGCTCGGGGCTGCGGGTCATGTCGGTCGCCGTCATGTCCGCCAGGGGCGCGCACCGGGGCTGGTCCGCCTTCGGGCGGACGGGCGGGGCGGTGTTGTCCTCGGCCGTGCAGCCCTTCGCGTCGGCCGGGGTGACGAGGGCGGCCTTCAGCCGGGGGCCTCGGGCAGGACGGTGCCGGCGGGCCCGGCCGGGCGCTCGGCCGTGGGCCTGCCGTCCTCGGCCGGCGCGGGGTCCGTGCTCGAACAGCCCGTCGTCGGGGCGGCCGGCAGGACGGCGGCGGTGACGGCCGGGGCGAGACGGCGCGAGGCGGGACGGTGCGGGGCGGGACGGCGTAAAGCGGGAGTCTTCATGACTGCCTCCGGTGGGCGAAAAGACCGGGGCCCCTCCTGAGGAGGGGCCCCGGTGGTGTGCGTGGCAGGGGTTACGGGTGGAGCACCTTGCCGATGGCCACGCCCGCGGGGGCGCCCAGCGCCGTGGTGCCGTAGTAGACGCCCGAGGTGGTCACGACGCCCGACGTGCTGCTGTTGTCGAGCTGGAGCACGGTGCCGTTGCCCGCGTCCTCGCCGCTCGCGCCGATCGCCAGGTCCGCCCGGCCGTAACCGGACAGGTCGGTCAGCGAGACCGCCGAGCCGAAGCGGTCATTGGCCTCGGACGCGCCGGAGACGCCCGAGGTGTCCTGGGAGTAGACGGCGGAGTTCGTGCCGGTGGGTCCGGTGGCCGTGCCGCGCAGCAGCAGGGTCGAGCCGGCGTTGGAGTGCGCGATGTCGCTGCGGGTCAGGTCCTCGCCGGGCAGCCCGGCGAGGATGTCGCCGTAGCCGTCGAGGTCGACGTCGCCGATCGAGACGGACGCACCCATCTCGTCCCCGGTCTCGTCGGCGCCCGCGACGTAGGAGGTGCCCTGGTGGACGGTCTTGCTGCCGGTGGCGGTCAGACCGGCCGACGAACCGAACACGACGGTGAGCGCGCCGCCCTTGGCGGTGTGACCCGACTCGGTGGCGGACGGCTGGCCGACGGCGACGTCGGTGTAGCCGTCACCGTTGATGTCGCCCGCGGCCAGCGAACGGCCGCCGCGCGAGGAGAGGATGCCGGCCCGCTGGAGACCGGACGACGAGCCCTTCAGCCACAGCAGGCGGCCGACGCCGGACGGGTCGCGGTAGGAGACCGCCACGTCGGCGTAGCCGTCGCGGTTGAAGTCGCCGCTCGCGGCGGAGGCGTAGGAGACGGCCCCGGTGTACGCCGCCGTGTTCAGGTAACCCTTCTTCGCGGCACCGGACTTGGAGTCCCAGGCCCACCAGCGGCCCGGCTGGCCCGGCGCGACGGAGAAGACGTCGGACCGGCCGTCGGCGTTGAAGTCGCCGGTGGCGACGGTCGTACCGAGGGCCTCGCTCGCGGTGCGGGTGGCCGCGTCGGTCCAGTACGACGTGCCGGAGGTGAGGCCGGGGCCGTACAGGACGGTGACGGAGCCGGTGTTGGCCTGTCCGGTCGTGCCGTTCTCGCCGGGCGCGCCGACGACCAGGTCGGCGAAGCCGTCGCCGTTCACGTCGCCGTACGCCGACGAGGAACCGAAGCGGTCGTCGCTCTCGGAGGAGCCGGGGACGCCGGGACTGCTCTGGCCCAGGGTGCGGCGGGCCCCGGCGACCGGGCCGTCCGTGGAGCCGGGCAGGACGGTGACGGTGCCGTCGCCGCTCGCGACCTTCGGCGTACCGACGGCGAGGTCGGTGACGCCGTCGCGGTTGAAGTCGGTCGTCGGGATCGCGGAGTTGCGGCCCGCGCCGGTGGCGAACTTACGGATGGCGGGGAGCTTGGTGTACAGGTTCGCGCCGGGGCAGGCGGTGGCGAAGCCGTCGCGGTGGCCGGAGACGGTGTTCAGCGTGGCCTTCTGGCCCTTGGTGTACTTGCCGGTGTCGGCGGCCGCTTCCAGCGTGACCGTGCCGGTCGGGCTGACGCCGTACTGACCGAGCTTCCAGGCGGCGACGCGGGCGGCCGAGTCGAGGGCGGCCTGGGTGGGCCTGCCCGTCTCGAAGTTGCCGAGCAGCGCGATGCCGGTGGAGTAGGAGTTGAAGCCGTACGTGTGCGCGCCGAGGACGGGCAGGTCGGTGCCGCCCTCACGGCCCTCGAAGATCTGGCCGCACTTGTCGACGAGGAAGTTGTAGCCGATGTCCTTCCAGCCCTCGTAACCGGGGCGGGGCGTCACGTGGTACGCGTAGATCGCGCGGACCATGGCGGGGGACTCGGCGCAGCTGTAGTTGTTCGAGTCGACCGTGTGGTGGACGAAGACGGCCTGGACCCTGTCGATGTACTCGGGGTCGCTGTAGTTCGTGGCGAGCGACTTGTCCGGGCCCCATCCGGCGCGCAGGGTCATCGGCGGCCGGGTCACGGTGGACGGCGGCGCGGTCGGAACCGTCGGCGTCGGCGACGGCGAGGGGCCGGCGGTGGTCGGCGTGCCCGTGGGGGGCGTCGTGGGGGAGGCCGTGGGGGAGGCCGGCGAGGGCTCGGCCGCCGTGGCGGTGCCCGTGGGCGCCGGGGTGGCGGGCGAGGACTCCGTCGGCGTGTCGCTCGGCACCGGGGCCGTGGTCTCCTCGGCCGCGTACGCCGAGTACGCCGCGGTCTGCGCGTCCGCGCCGGGGGCCCTGGCCTCCTTGGCCGTCACGCCCGGGTCCACCAGGGTCAGTTCGAGCCCCTTGGGCAGACCGGCGGTGGAGGTGCCGTCCGCCCGCAGGATGCGTCCCTCGACGGCGTCGGAGGGTCCGACCCACAGCGGCTCGGACATGCCGGGCAGGTCGGCCCCGGCGTCGCGCTTCTCGGCCAGGTGCTGGTCGAGGTGGACCTCCAGCCACGTGCCCCACTCGCCGGTCTCGCGGTTGCGCGTACGCACCTCCGCCTTGCCGTCGATCTCCGCGTCCGGGTTGGCCCAGGTGACGCCGACCAGGGAGAAGGGCTCGGTGCCGGTGCGCGGCAGCTCGCGCTTCTCGCTGCCGGTTCCCTTGAAGGTGAGGGAGCGGACCTCTGCCTTGCGCGGCTTCGGTCCGTGCTGGGACGGGCCCGTTTCGGGATTGGCTATGGCGACGGTGACCGCCCCTGTACCGCCGAGTACGACCGCGCCGATGGTCAGCCATGCTCGGCGTTTCATGCTCAGCGGTCTGTAGGCGTGCGACTTGCGCGGGCTCAAATCCCTTACCCCTCATGAGAGTTCACTTGAGGCTCACCTCTCGCGGAGGTTGCCTGCTCTACCCAGCGAGCCCTGGCGCGCAAACGTCACCCATGTGGGTGAAGTTGTGGCGCAGATCACTGAGGGGTTGAGGCGCTGAGGTGCTCCGGCGTGGTGGCGGGCGGCAGGGGAGGGGGAGTCCTGCCCCGCGCACTCCTCCGGGAGCGGCGGGGCAGGGGGCGCGTCCGGCTCCGCTACGGGGCCGGCGTCTCGCCGGTGTCGGGGGGTGCGGGGGGCGCGGGGGGCGTGGAAGGCGCGGAGGGGCCGGAGGGGGAGGTCGTCGCGGTCGCCGCGGTGCGGATGGCGGGCAGGTCGGCGTAGAGGTTGCTGCCGGGGCACTCGGTCGGATAGCCGTCCCGGTGCCCGGAGATCCGGTTCATGACGACCTTCTGGCCCAGCTTGTACTTGCCGTTGTCGGCACCGGCGGTCAGGGTCACGGTGCCGCTCGGGTCGTGCCCGTACAGGCCGAGCTTCCAGGCGGCGACCTTGGCGACGGACTCGCGGACGACGGGTGTGGTGGTCGCGGTGTTGTAGTCGCCGAGGACGGAGACGCTGCTCGTGCCGGTGTTGAAGCCGTAGGTGTGCGCGCCCTGGACGGGCTTGTCGACGCCGCCCGCGCGGCCCTCGAAGAGGGTGCCGCACTTGTCGACGAGGAAGTGGTAGCCGATGTCGTTCCAGCCCTGGCTCTTCACGTGATAGACGAAGAGGCCCCGGATGACCGAAGCGGACTCGGCGCAGGTGTAGTCGTTCGACCCGGCCGTGTGGTGGACGAAGACGGCCTCGGTGTCGCCCGTGTACGTCGGAGGGTTCGCCACCAGCGACTCGTCGGCGCCCCAGCCGGCCCGCGAGGTGATGGTCGGCTGTCCCGGTGCGGTGGGTGCCACGGTCGCGGTACGGGGGACGGGCGCCTCGGTGTCCCCGGGGTCGACCAGATCGACGCGCAGGCCGTCCGGCAGGCCCCGCTTGGCGGACACGCGCAGCTGTACGCCGTCGGAGGGGCCGGTCCACAGCGGCTGGGTCCCGGCGCGCAGGCCGGGCCCGGCGTGCTCGGGCCCGCTCTCCGGCGTACGCGCGTCCGTGTCGAGCGCGCGCCAGCCGGACCAGGCTCCCGTGCGGCTGTCCCGGGTGCGGACCTCGGCCGTACCGCCGAGCTCGGCGTAGGGGTCGTCCCAGGTGAGGCCGACCAGACTGAACGGAGGGGTGGTGTGCCGCGGGAGCGCGCGCACGGCCGGGTCGCCGCCGGCCGGGACGGCGAGGGTGTGCAGGACACCGGACGGCTCGGCGGTCTCGGCGGTCGTGACGGGGACGGGCGGGGTCGCGAAGGCGGCGGGGCCGGCGAGGGCGAGCGGGCCGACGGCGAGGGACGACGCGGCGAGCAGCACGGCGGTGCGGCCGAACGCCTTCGGCTTTCCTGCCGAAACCTCTTGGATTGTGGAAATGCCGTTTGTTCGCGTGGAATTCATCGGTGGTGGCACGGGGCTCCGTCTCTCACTCGGCAGACAACTCGGAACCGGGTGGTTATACACCGGGCGAGCGGTGCGTGCGAGCATGCGGAAGAAATAGGTTTATTCGAGTTGGTGGGGCCGTCGTCCTCGGTCTCTGTGCACGCCCGCGGCCGAGTTCCGTGGGTTTCCGCAGCAGCGGAATTCCGCGGCGTGGCTCATGTCGGCCGGGCGTCGGCGCGCGGGTGGGCCCGGGGGTGGTAACGGGCGCTCCCGCGCCCCAGATGTCGCGCCCCGCAAGGGGCGGGACCAGACTGGAAGGAGGCGGAGCCTCCCGGAACCTCCGCGCCGGATCCGCCGTGGAGGAGCCATGAAGTCGACCACGCGGAACGACACTCCTGTCGCGATCGAAGGCGGCGGGGTGGAGCTGCGTATGCAGGAAATCGGGGGCGACATGACGGTCGCTTTCGCGCGGTTTCCCCAGGGCACGGACATGAGGCCGCTCGCCGAGGGACTGCCCGGTGATCTGTGCCAGTGCCCGCATTGGGGTTACCTGTTCAAGGGCCGGTTGAAAATGCGGACCGAGGGCGGCGAAGAGATTTACGAGGCGGGGCAGGCTTTCTACTGGGCGCCCGGTCACGTCCCCGAAGCGCTCGAGGACTGCGAATATCTGGACTTCTCGCCGACGGAGGAGTTCAACGAGGTGATCGACCACCTCAAGTCGCAGATGTGAGTCCGTGCACCGTCCGGATCGCGTCCGTGAGCACGGGCGCGGGGCGTTTCGCCCGGTGACGTGGTCCCCGCCGGAGAGGTTCGCCGGCCGGTTCGAGCCGGGCCGGGCGCGGGAACTGTGACGTTTCCGTGGCTCCGGGCGCAGAACAAGAGGGGGGCATGGGCACGGTGACCAGTGCCGAGTCGGCACGAAGAGGGACGTGTGGCCAGGGGCGGGGAGCGGCGTCGTACACAGGAGTGCGACGCGGAGTTGGGCGCTGCCGTCGAGCGGGCCCAGCAGGGGGACGAGGACGGGTTCGCGGTGGCTTACCGCCTCGTGCACCCGGGGCTGCTCGGATACGTACGGGGGCTGGTCGGGGAGGACGCCGAGGACGTGACGTCCGAGGCGTGGCTGGAGATCGCGCGCGATCTGGGGCGGTTCCGCGGCGACGGGGCGGGATTCCGCGGCTGGGCGGCGACGATCGCCCGTCACCGCGCACTTGATCACTTGCGCAGGCTGAAGCGAAGGCCGCGTACGTCGCTGCTGGAACAGGACGTACTGGAGCTGCCCGCCGGCCAGGACACCGCCGACGACGCGCTCGAAGCACTGTCGACCGGGCGGGCGCTGGAAATGATCGCCACGCTGCCGCGCGAGCAGGCGGAGGCGGTGCTGCTGCGGGTGGTCGTCGGGCTCGACGGCCCGGCGGCGGCCCGGGTGCTGGGCAAGCGCAGCGGATCCGTGCGGACGTCCGCGTACCGCGGGCTGAAGCGGCTGGCCGAGCAGCTGGCGACGGACGGCGGCCGGGCGGGCGCTGTGACGTCTGCGGCGCCGCGCACGCTGAAGGATGAGACATGAGACGGGTATGGGAACAGGCGAGGGCCCGGCGGCGGGCCGAGACTGCCGAGACTGGGACCGGGGAACGGGAAGCGGCGCGCGAGGAGCCGGGCACGCCGGAGGTCGAGGCGCTGCTGGCCGCCGTACGCCGTCCCGCGCCTCGCCGTGGTGAGGAGAGCGCGCAGGCGGCGCTCGCCGCGTACCGGGAGGCACGCGACTCCGGCGTGCACGCCCTCCCGGGGCGCTGGTGGCGGGCGCGCGGGCGTGACGACTGGCGGCCGTCCCGGCGGCGGCGCGGTGCGCTGCCGGTCAGGGCGGCGTTCGCCTCGGCCGCGGCGACGGTGACGCTGGGCGGGATGGCGCTGGCGGCCGGCACGGGGGCGATCCCGGCGCCGTTCGGGAACGGCGGCGGCAGCGGCGGCAGCGCTTCGGGCGGCGGGACCGGCGCCGGAACGGCGGGGACCTACAGCAGCGCGCCGACGGCGCCCGGCGCGGAGCGGGGGAGTGCGGGGGAACCGGCGGGAGGCACGGCGCGCCGCCCTTCGGCCGACATCACCCGCCCGGCGCCCGCGCGCCCGCCCCGGACCCGGGACGACGTGGAGTACTGCGCCGCGTATCCGGCGTCCGACGGGCGTGGGACGGCCTCCCGCCGCGGCGCGCCTTCAGAGCGGCCGGCGGCAGCCGCCGGGCAGTCGGTGGAGGCGTACTGCGAAGACCTGGTGAAGGCCGGAAAGCGGCCGGGGCCGGAACCGGTGGGCAAGAGCTCCTCGAAGGCTTCGAAGGCGCCGAAATCACCGAAATCACCGAAACCGCCGAAATCACCGAAACCGGCGAAGGCATCGAAGCCGTCGAAGGCGGCCGGGGTGCCGAGGACCCCTCAACCCCCGGCGCAGCCGGCCGGTGGCGCCCCGGGCCCCGCGAAGCCTGCGAAACCCTCACATTCCGTGAAGCCCGTGAAGCCCGAAAAGGCAGTGAAATCCAAGGACAAGGGCGAGGTCAAGGGCAAGAGCACGGGCGGCGACGGCCACCGGAGCGGTAACGGCGCCCAACGCAACGGCGAGAGCGGCCCCCGCAAGCGGTGAGCGGTCCGGTGGACGGCCCGGCGGGGTCCGGTGAGCGGCGCCCGCGTGCGGTCCGCCGCCCCGCGTCCCGAGCCCCGGGAGGGCGAAGTGGGGCCGCCGCCGGTCCCGGAAGGACGGCCGGGGCCGCCACCCCCCACAGGAGAGGCCCCGGCCGCCGTCCGCGGACCATGCGGCGGCCCGTACTTCTCTCAGCGCCATGCATGCGTTTTCTGTCACACCGCTCTCTGTCAGCGCCTCGTCGCACGGTGTGCAGGTCGTGGACGCGACCCCGTGCGACGTCGTAGCGTGCTGACTCGCGCTGGGCTGCGCGGCAGCGGTGACCAGCCGCGACTCGGGACAGGTTGAGGGAGTGCTGGGGGACGACGCGGAGCTGACCGCCGCGGTGCTCGCGGCACAGGACGGGGACGAGGACGCTTTCCGGACTGTGTACCGCGCCGTGCACCCGCGGCTGTTGGGCTACATACGGACGCTGGTGGGCGACCCGGAGGCAGAGGACGTCGCCTCCGAGTCGTGGCTCCAGATAGCCCGCGACCTCGACAGGTTCAGCGGAGACGCCGACCGGTTCAGGGGCTGGGCGGCGCGCATAGCGCGCAACCGCGCCCTGGACCACATCCGGATGCGCGGCAGGCGCCCCGCCATCGGCGGCGACGAGACCGAACTCGCCACGAAGCCCGGCGCCTGCGACACCGCCGACGAGGCGATGGAAGCCCTTGCCACCGGCGACGCTCTCGCCCTCATCGCCCAGCTTCCCCAGGACCAGGCCGAGGCCGTCGTCCTGCGCGTGGTCGTCGGGCTCGACGCGAAGAGCGCGGCCCAGACCCTGGGCAAGCGCCCCGGCGCGGTACGGACCGCCGCACACCGGGGGCTGAAGCGGCTGGCCGAGCTGCTGAACGCCGCGGACGGCGGCAGCGGCGACAGCGAGAGTGGTGGCAGTGGTGAGGACCGTGAAGACAGCAGCGGTACGGTTGCGGGTCCGGTCGGCGTACGGCCGGAACTCGGCGCCGTACCGCCCCAGCGGCGCCCGCGACCGGGTCGGGTGACGTCCGCCGGTGTGACGCATACGTGCGTGCGGACGCAGAAGGACATGTGATGGCCGACGAGCGGTACGAGTGGCTCGACAAGGGCGCGGCGGAGCGACTGCTGCGCGGAGAACCCGTCGGGCCCGTCGGCGACCACGCACGCGCCCAGGCCGAGCGCCTCTCCGCCGCCCTGGACGCGGTGGCCCGCGCCGGCGGTCCCGAGAGCGGTGAACTCCCGGGCGAGGCAGCCGCGTTGGCGGCGTTCCGCAAGGCCAGGGCGGCGTCCCCCGAAGTCTTCTCCACGGTACGCGGCGGTCGCAGGGCGCCCGCCCCCGTGCGCTGGGGGCGTCCCGTGCGCGTCGGGCTGGCCGGGGCGCTCGCCGGCGTCGCGCTCGGCGGCGTCGCGGTGGCGGCGGGCACCGGCGTACTGCCGGGCCCCTTCGGGCGTGACACCGATCCGGCGCCCGCGTCCTCCGTGTCCACGGCCGCGACACCGCACCCGGCCTCCCCCGGGACCGCCGACGACGAACCGGGTACCTCCGGCGAGCCCGCGCCGGGCGCCACCGGCACCCCCGGCGGCGCGGACGGGACGCCCGGCAGTGGGACCGGCGACGCGGAGCGGGACGGCAACGGGGAAAGCGGCGGTACGCACGACTCCTCTCCCGGGCCGGACACCGGCACCCCCACCGGCCCGGGCCCGGCCGACGCAGGCGCACCGGGAACAGGTGAAAGCTCCGATCCCGCTTCCCGTCCCGGCTCCGGTCCCGGTTCCGGCGACTGGTACCGCAAGACGGCCAAGGCCTGCCAGGACTACCGCAGCGGCGACCTCGCCCCCGACCGCGCGCGGCGCCTGGAGGCGGCGGCCAAGGGGGCCGACCGGGTGGAGCGGTTCTGCGACCGCCTGCTGAAGGGCGCCGGCGGAGGGGCCGGAGGCGAGGCCGCCGGTGCGGGCGGAACCGAGGGCAGGGACGGCGACGGCGTGGGCGAGGGCCACGGCGACGGAGGTTCCGGCGGTGACACGAACGGAGGTTCCGGCGGTGACACGAACGGCGGTTCCGCCGGTGACACGAACGGCGGGACCGGCGGGAACGGCGGAACCGGCGGCCGCAGCGTCGACGGCGGCCAAGGAGCCCCCGACGGAATCCGCCGCTCCGTTCCGCAGCTCTCCGTCACCCGGCCGGCGTCCCCGGCGCTCACCTCGTCCGTCATCGCAGCCCTCTCGTCGAAACTGCTCTGACCTGCGGTTTCGCGGACTCGCTCACAGTGGTGTGACGTTTTTCCGCCCCGTGACGCAGTAGAGAGTGAGCCGACTGGTCATCGGCAGCGCGACGAGCCGGGGTTCCCCCCGTACCTACGGCTCCGCGCAACAGGCGCGGGCGGGACACGTTCCCCCGGTCCCGTCCGCGCCCCTTCTTCTTCCCCCGCCGCTACCAGTGGACGACGACCTTGTCGCCGTTGCGGACCTGCGCGAACAGGCTTGCGATCTTCGCCTCGTCCCGGACGTTGACGCAGCCGTGCGAGGCGCCGCTGTAGCCGCGGGCCGCGAAGTCCGACGAGTAGTGGACGGCCTGACCGCCGCTGAAGAACAGGGCGTACGGCATGGGGCTGTCGTACAGCGTCGAGACGTGGTGCCGGGACTTCCAGTACACCTCGAACGTCCCCTCACGGGTGGGCGTGTACTCCGAGCCGAACCGCACGTCCATCACGGAGACTGCCCGCCCCTCGACCATCCAGGAAAGGGTCCGGCTGGTCTTGCTGATGCACAGGACCCGGCCCTTCATGCAGCGCGGGTCGGGCTTCGCGACCGGGTCGGCGGCCGGCGGGTGCAGCTCGGCGCGCGTCGGCTCCCTGGTCATCCCGAGGAGCCTGTCCCAGGTGACGGTGTCGGTCGTGCCCGTGCGGGGCAGGCCGCGCCTGTCCTGGAAGGACGAGACGGCGGCGGCGGTGACCGGGCCGTAGTGGCCGGTGGGGGCGCGGTCGAAGTGGGCGATCTGGCGGAGCCTGGCCTGGAGTTCGCGCACCCGGCCGCCTCCGGATCCGCGCGCCATGAGGACCTCGGGCGCCGGCGGTTCCGCTTCCGGCCGGGGCTCGGGTGTCCCGGTCCCGGCCCCGGGCGCCGTCGGCCCGGCGGCCGGTTCCTCCGGCTTCGTCGGCGTCGGCTCCGGCGTCGGTGTCCTCGGCTTCGTCGGCGTCGTGTCGGGCGAAGGCTTCGCCGAAGGCGCGTTGGCGGCCTCGAACGCGGGAGCCGCCGACCTCGGCGCCCCGCCGGCCGCCCCTCCGCCCGCCGCCGGACCCGCCCCCGCCCCGTTCGTCTGCGCCGTGCATCCCGCCGTCACCACCACTACGACGGCGGTCGCCGCCAGTGCCACCGCTCTGCGCACGGCCCTGTCGTTCCGCTGCTTCTCGTCCATCCCCGCCCCCCGGGCATCTCGTAGGTCCCCAGGGAGTGTTTCCCGGTCTGCCCGGTCGCGAAAGCCCCCGCATCATGGAAGCAGCGACGCGGAGCGACGTTGTGAGCAAGGTCCCAGCCTGCGGCCCTCCACCCGCCGCACGCCCACCGCTACAGTCCGTCGCGAGGGTCGGTTCATTACCAGCCAGTACGTTCAGCGGGAGGCACAGCAGATGGCGCGCGAGTCGGAGTCGGGACTGCCTATTGAGCCGGTGTACGGACCGGACGCCCTGGAGGGCTGGGACCCCCGAGAGAAGCTGGGCGAGCCCGGTGCGTACCCCTTCACGCGCGGTGTGTACCCCTCGATGTACACGGGCCGCCCGTGGACCATGCGCCAGTACGCGGGCTTCGGCACGGCCACCGAGTCCAACGCCCGCTACAAGCAGCTGATCGCCAACGGCACGATGGGCCTGTCGGTCGCCTTCGACCTGCCGACCCAGATGGGCCACGACTCCGACGCGGCGATCGCGAGCGGCGAGGTCGGCAAGGTGGGCGTGGCGATCGACTCGATCGACGACATGCGGGTCCTGTTCGGCGGCATCCCGCTGGACAAGGTCTCGACGTCGATGACGATCAACGCGCCCGCCGCGCTGCTCCTGCTGATGTACCAGCTGGTGGGCGAGGAGCAGGGCGTACCGGCCGACAAGCTGACCGGCACGATCCAGAACGACGTCCTCAAGGAGTACATCGCGCGCGGGACGTACATCTTCCCGCCCAAGCCGTCCCTGCGCCTGATCGCGGACATCTTCAAGTACTGCAAGGCCGAGATCCCGAAGTGGAACACGATCTCGATCTCCGGCTACCACATGGCGGAGGCCGGTGCCTCGCCCGCGCAGGAGATCGCGTTCACGCTCGCCGACGGCATCGAGTACGTCCGCACCGCCGTCGCGGCCGGCATGGACGTCGACGACTTCGCCCCCCGCCTCTCCTTCTTCTTCGTCTCGCGCACCACCATCCTCGAAGAGGTCGCCAAGTTCCGCGCCGCGCGCCGCATCTGGGCGAAGGTCATGCGCGAGGAGTTCGGCGCGAAGAACCCCAAGTCGCTGATGCTGCGCTTCCACACGCAGACGGCGGGCGTGCAGCTCACCGCGCAGCAGCCCGAGGTCAACCTGGTGCGCGTCGCCGTCCAGGGCCTGGCCGCCGTCCTCGGCGGAACCCAGTCCCTGCACACCAACTCCTTCGACGAGGCGATCGCCCTCCCCACCGACAAGTCCGCCCGCCTGGCCCTGCGCACGCAGCAGGTCCTCGCGTACGAGACGGACGTCACGGCCACCGTCGACCCCTTCGCCGGCTCGTACGTCATCGAGAAGATGACGGACGAGGTCGAGGCCGCCGCCCTCGAACTGATGGCGAAGGTCGAGGACATGGGCGGCGCGGTCAGCGCGATCGAGCGCGGCTTCCAGAAGAACGAGATCGAGCGCAGCGCGTACCGCATCGCGCTGGAGACGGACGGCGGCGAGCGCGTCGTGGTCGGCGTGAACCGTTTCCAGCTGGAGGAGGAGGAGCCGTACGAGCCGCTGCGCGTCGACCCCGCGATCGAGGCCCAGCAGGCGGAGCGGCTGGCGAAGCTGCGCGCGGAGCGCGACCAGGCGGCGGTGGACGCGGCGCTGGTGGAGCTGAAGAAGGCGGCGGAGGGCACGGACAACGTCCTGTACCCGATGAAGGACGCGCTGCGGGCGCGGGCGACGGTGGGGGAGGTCTGCAACGCGCTGCGGGAGGTGTGGGGGGCGTACGTCCCCACCGACGCGTTCTGAGCGCACCGGATCTGTGGTCACCCGGTCAAGTGATCGGGGGCGGAGTGTCGGCGCCCCCGGTTACTCTCGGTGGAGAGTGATCCCGACAAGGAGGATGCCGTGGCTGTCATGCAACACGAGCTGACGTTGGGCGAAGCCGCCGACCTGCTCTCCCGTGCACTGCCCGGGCACCGCGTGGAGATCCTCCAGGGGAGGCTCATCGTGACACCGCCGCCGGACGGCTCGCATGCACTGTCGTTGACCTGGCTGGTCGTGGCGTTCGACCGTGCCGGGGCGAGGCAGACCGGGCTCAGGTACGTCCAGGGCATCGGCCTGTGGCTGCCCGGCCTGCCCGACGACTACGCGATCCCCGACTTCTCCGTGGTCGACGAGGACTTCCGGGACGCCCTCGTCCAGAAGAACTGCTACGCCCCGGACGTCTTCCGCCTGGTCGTCGAGGTGACCTCCTCGAACTGGACCGACGACCTCGGGACCAAGGTCGAGAGCTACGCCGAGGCCGGGGTCCCGGTCTACATCGTGGCCGACCGCAAGCACGGCGAAGTGCTGCTCCACAGCGATCCGGTGAACGGCAAGTATCCGGCGCCGCAGCGGTACGAGCGGGGGTCCTCGGTCCCCGTCCCCGCCTGTGTCGGCGTCACCCTCGAACTGCCCGTGGACACCCTCCTCGACGGCGACTGACCGGCTCCGAAATGCCCCGGCCGAGTGTCGTACCCCTGTGCCACACTCGGCCCATGCTGGGTGTCACCGACCTTCCGACCTACCTCGCCGGCCTCGTGCTGGCCATTCTGCTGCCGGGGCCGAATTCGCTGTACGTGCTGTCCGTCGCCGCCCGGCGCGGCGTGCGGAACGGGTACGCGGCGGCCGCCGGGGTGTTCTGCGGGGACTCGGTGCTCATGACGCTGTCCGCCGCCGGGGCCGCCTCGCTGCTCCAGGCGAACGCGCTGCTGTTCGGGATCGTGAAGTACCTGGGCGCGGGCTATCTGACCTGGCTGGCGATCGGGATGATCCGCGCGGCCTGGTCGATGTGGCGTACCCGCCACGAGCGCACGGACGACGCCGGGACCGCGGCCGTCGAGGCGGCTCCGACCGCCGAGCGCCCCTTCCGCCGGGCCCTCGCGATCAGCCTGCTCAACCCGAAGACGATCCTCTTCTCCCTCTCCTTCTTCGTGCAGTTCGTCGACCCGGCGTACGCCCACCCCGCGCTCTCGTTCGTCCTGCTGGGGTCCCTCGCCCAGCTCGCGAGCGTGCTCTACCTCTCCGCCCTGATCTTCGGCGGCACCCACCTGGCCGCCGCCTTCCGCCGCCGCAGGCGCCTGTCGGCGGGTGCCACCTCGGCGGCGGGAGTCCTGTTCCTGGGCTTCGCGGCGAAGCTGTCGCTCAGCAGCGTCTGATCGACGCGGAGTCCTACGCTGGGCGCCATGTCGTTCCAGGTGCCGATGAGCGACGTGTTGCGTTCCGCGGTGGGTACGCCCGCCGAGGCCACTGTTCTGGAGAGCGGTCCGCGCTCGCGGGTGTGGCGGGTCGATCTGCGCGGGGGCGACCGGGTGGTCGTCAAGCAGATCGCCGACGTGGGCGAGACGAGGACCGGGCCAGGGCCAGGGCCCGGGGCCGGGTCGGGGTCCGGGACCGGGTCGGGGTCCGGTGCGAGGTCCGCGGGCGACGAGGACGCGCGGTACGCCCGTGAGGTCGCCGCGCTGCGCCTTGCCGCACGGGCCGCCCGGCCCGCCCGCGCTGCTCGCGGTCGACCCGACGGCCCCGGCACTGAGGCTCCGCCGGCTTCCGCCGCGCACACCCGGCCGGGCGCTGTCCGCCAGGGCCCGGCCGGGCACGGCGAGCAATTTGCCGTGCGGACGAGGGGAGTTCACCCGGGAGTCGTGCTGGATTCCTAGGGTGACGCGGACCCGCGACCTGTCAGCGGGGCGGAAAGACCTTGGAGCATCATGACGAAGGCCCGCAACCGATGGCCGAGACCGCGTGACGGGGAGAACCCCGCCACCGCGCCCGACGGCCACGTGTCACCCCATGCGTCGCCCGTGGGAATCACCCCGACCGGACTGGACGAGTGCCTGCGCGCGTGCGCCGTGCACAGCGGCAAGCTGGTCGCCGGACTCGACCGCAGGCGCACGGAACTCGCCGAGAGGCTGCGGCAACTGCTCGCCGTGCAGGCCATGGCGCAGGCGCCGGCGCCGGCGCCGTCCGCCTCCGGTGCCACCGCCCTGATCCGGCGCGCCGCCAAAGGCACGGCCGGCCCCGCCGACACGCTGGGCGCCGAGCTGCTCGACGCGCTGCTCGCCGTCGGCAGCAAGGCGCTGGAGTGCGGTTACGACGACGAGCTGAGACTGGCCCTGCTCATCAGCGACACCGTCCTGACCCTGCGCAGGAACTCCCGGGCCGGCTGGCGGCTGCGCGCCCGGACGCTGGAGGCCGTCGGGGACGAGGCCGCCACCGTCGAGGCGTACGAGCGCTACCTCGCGCTGACGGACGACGACGGCTTCGGGGTGGCCCCCAAGATCGCCGGCATGCGGGAGGGCGGGCGGCGGCAGGACGAGCTGCTGCGGTTGCTGGAGCGCCAGTGCCCCGGGGCCGCGGCGTACTCCGCCGGACCGGCCACCGACGTCTGGGCCGAGGGTCTCGCGCTGCACGCGCGCGGGAACCGGGAGGAGGCCGAACCGCGCCTGGTCGGCGCGTTGCTCGCGATGGAGCACGACGGCAGCCCGGTGCAGGACATCCAGGCGGCCGTGAGCCAGTACCTCGACCTGCGGGTCACCGCGAACGGCGGCGAGGCGGCGGAGCTGAGCGAGCTGATCACGCTCTACGCCGAGCAGCGCCGGAACCGGATGCGCGGGCCGGTCGCCGACCCCACCTTCGGCGGCGTCGACTGGATCACCCTGGGCGAGTTCCGCAACCAGATCGCGGGCAGGTCCATCTGCCTGATAGCCAACTCCCAGCGCGTCGGGCGCGGTTCGCTGGGAGCGGAGATCGACGCGTACGACCTCGTCGTGCGCTTCAACTCGTACAGGATCGACGCGGCCGCGACCGGCAGCCGCACCGACATCCACGCCACCATCCACAAGCACGGCTTCAACTGGGACCGGCCCGTGACGACCAGGCTCGTCTTCGGCGGGGTGTCCGGCGACTGGAAGCACTCGCTGCGCAACCGGCTCGTGCCGGGCGCCCAGAAGTACCTCGGCGACGAGTCGCTGCGCTGGCCGCTGCGCAACGTCGGCAGGGTCGGAACGGACGTGTGGTCGTCCATCCCCACCAGCGGCTTCAACATGCTGTGGCTGCTGGACTTCCTCGACGTCAGCCCGACGCTCGACCTCATCGGCTTCGACTTCTACGAGAGCGGCGCCTACCGCCTCCAGGAGGCGATGCGGATGCCCATCACCTCCGTGCACGAATACACCAGCGAAAAGGCGTGGGTCATGGAACGTGCCCAGAGCGTCAGCGACATGAGGATCTCCCTGCGATGACATCCCCCGCCCCCACCCCCACTCTCACCGGCAAGCGCCGCATCGCCTTCGCCAGCTTCGTCGACGAGAACTACCTGCCCGGCTTCCTCGCACTGCTGCGCAGCCTCGCCCTGTCCAACCCCGGCCTGTGCGAGGACTTCATCGTCCTGCACGACGACCTGAAGCCCTCCTCCGTCGCCCGCATCCACGCCCTGCACCCGCGCGTCGAGCTGCGCCGCGTCGACGCCGCCCGCTACGACACGTACGCCAAGGGCGACCAGGACAACTACCTGGTCCGCAAGGCGTACTTCATCCTCGACGTCTTCCGCATCCGCGACTACGACACCGTGATCACCCTGGACACCGACATGGTGGTCCTCGGCGACCTGGGCGAGCTGCTGAAGCTGCGCGAAGGGCTGGCCGCCGTACCGCAGTTCTTCTACGGGCAGCACAAGCTCAACAGCGGTCTGCTCGTCATCCAGCGCGAATACCTCAGTGACGAGTTCTGCGCGCGCATCGACGCCACCGGCCGCAGCGGCGCGTACGAGCTCGACAAGCACGACCAGGGCATCCTCAACGCCGTGCTCGACGGGGACTTCGTCCAGCTCGACGCCCGTTACAACTTCGTCAAGCGGCGGCTGTCCGGCGACCTCCCGGTGCCCGACGACACCGTGGTCCTGCACTTCACCGGGCGGCACAAGCCCTGGCAGGGCGGTGAGGCGGGGTACGGGAAGGCGGAGGAGCGCTGGCGCGAGTTCGAGCTGTCCGACGCGCAGTTCCACGCCGCCTTCCTGGCGCAGTCCAAGGGCGCGCACCACGACCTGCTCGTCCACTTCGGCACCCCGCACGTCCGGCGCACCGGCGACGTGGAGAGCGCCCGCAAGGTCGCCGCCGCCCACATCGCGGCGGGCGAGTACCAGGAGGCGGTGGACCTGCTCGGGGGCGTCCGCATCCCGCTGGACTCGGCCTGGCCGCACGAGGTGCTGGGCCACGCCCTGATGAGCGTGTCCCGTTACGACGAGGCCCGGGCGCAGCTGCTGCTGGCCACGGCCGCCCCGAACCGGGCCGCCACCGCCTTCGGGCGGCTCGCCCAGATCGCCTGGATCCACGGCGACGACGACGCGGCGCAGCGGTACGCGCTGGACGGGCTCAGGGTCGACCCGACCCACCGGGCGAGCCGGCTGATGCAGCGGCGTACGGAAAATCCGCAGGCTCCGCAGGAGGGGGTGGCGGCCGAGCAGCTCGCGCACGTCGCCTTCTACATGGAGCGCCAGGGCAACGCGGGCGACAAGCTGCTGCCCGAGAGCGTACGGCTGGCCTTCGACGCCGACCCCGGCCCCCGGCGCTGGCACTCCGTCCACGCCCACCGGCTCTTCGACGAGGCCGCCCTGGAGCGCGTCAACGCCCGGCGCGGACTGGTCGTCGGCGGCGGCGGGCTGTTCATCCCGGACACCGCGCCCAACGGCAACAGCGCCTGGCAGTGGAACGTCCCCGACGCGCTGCTGAACCGTATCGACGTCCCCGTCATGGTGTACGCCGTCGGCTTCAACGCCTTCGACGGCCAGTCCTACCGGGCCGGGCGCTTCAACACCGCCCTGCGCACCCTCGTCGAGCGGGCCTCCTTCTTCGGACTCCGCAACCACGGCTCGATCGAGAAGGTGCGCGCGCTGCTCCCCGCCGGGCTGCACGACAAGGTGCGCTTCCAGCCCTGCCCGACGACCGTCACCCGGCAGCTCGTCGACGGCTGGACCGACCCGCCGCACCGCGAGGACACGATCCTCGTCAACGCGGCGTACGACAGGGCCGGCCTGCGCTTCGGGCACGACTACGGCCACTTCCTCGCCGAGATGGCGAAGGCCGTGCGCGCGCTCGGCGCCCACGCCGGGGTGAAGTGCGTGGCGCACTCGCTCGACGACGAGAAGATCGCCTTCGACCTGCGGCGCGAGCACGGCGTCTCGCTGCCCGTGATCCCGATGTACGACTTCGGCAACGACGCGATCAGGGACACGTACGCCCGCACCAAGCTGGTGATCGGGATGCGCGGCCACGCGGGGATGATCCCGTTCGGCTGCGGTACGCCGATCATCAGCCTGATCTCGCACCCGAAGATGGCGTACTTCCTGTCCGACATCGACCGGCCCGAGTGGGGCATCTCCGTACACGACAAGAACCTCGGGGCGGTCCTCACCGAGCGGGCGCTGGGCCTGCTCGACGACCACGCGGCGTCGGTGGCCGACGTGCACGGACGGCAGCAGGAGCTGTGGAAGGTGACCGAGGCGAACGCCGCGGACCTGCGGGTGGTCCTGGGGCGCCGACCGGCTCCCTGAGGGCGGACGGAAGGGGGGCCACCGACCGGTGGCCCCCCCCTTCCGTCCGTCAGCCGGTCGCGGCCCTCCGCAGCGCGGCCCGCTTCAGCGACCGCGCCCTGCGCACCACGCGCCGCAGCGCCGCGTTGCGCGGGATGAAGGCGAACTGCTTGGGGATCGCGCCCGGCAGCGCGAGCGTGGTCAGCCGGCGGCGCTTGAAGTAGCGCCAGGTGCCGCCCCCGAGATGCTGGGCGAGGAAGCGCTCGGCCGCCGGCCGCAGGTCCGCGCGGATCTGCGGCTGCATCGCGAAGCCGACCGCCTCGAGCAGGCCCGCCAGGTCGGGCGGGCCGGTGTGCGCGCCGTCCTCCGCCAGACCGGGGACCAGCGCGTCGACGATCGTGACCGGCACGCGGTTGCTGTTCTGGTACGGCGAGAGGCGTTCCAGGAGCAGGTCCGTGCCGGTACGGGCCACCGGGACCGCGTAGAACGTGCTCGCCGTCAGCAGTGCCGTCGAGAAGCACCCGACCACCAGCGCGGGACGGAAGCGCTGGTACACCACCTCGGCCAGCACCGGACTGTCCAGGACGGTCAGTTCGACGCCCAGCGTCCCCGCCTCGCGCTCCAGCAGGCGCGACCAGCGGGCCGGCGCCGTGGGGTGCGGCTTGAAGACGATCTGCCGGTGGCCCCGGTCGACGGCCCCGCGCAACATCGCCACATGGAGGTCCTCCTCCTCCTCCGCGGTGAGGATCGAGAGCGCGGACAGGTACTGGCCGAGGAGGAGCGCCGAACCGACGGGGAGCGACAACTCCTCTTCCCCGTCGGACAGTTCGCCGAGCACCTTCAGGAAGGACTCCGTCGGTACGACCTCCGGCGGTACGCCGAACTCCCCGAGCAGCAGCGGGGTCAGGCCCGGCACCAGGTCCAGGTGGAGCAGGCGGCGTACGCGCGTGCCGACCAGCGGGTCGATCTTGTTGCGGGTCGGGCCGTAGCTCATCAGCCCGTCGGCGTACACCTCGACGGGCGCGTCCGTGAACAGCTGGGTGAGCGCCAGCGCCGGATTGACCTGGATGGACTCGACGACCAGCTCCACCGTGTCGTCGCCGAGGTCCCACAGCAGCCTCAAGTGGCGTTCCCACAACGGGATGTCGTCGGTGCGCGGCGACCAGGCGCCGGGGTGGAAGGGCGCGAGGGCCTCGTTCCAGGACAGCACCCGGTCGAAGCGGTTCCGCAGCCGCTCGAAGCCCGGCATCTCGTCGAGGGGGGGCGTCGTCTCGGGGGTGGTGGCGTTGTTGCTGACGAGGAGCAGGCGCCGGCCGGCCGGCGCGAAGCAGTCGCTGTCGACGGCGGCGGCGAGCGTCGCGGCGCCGTACAGCGTGGAGGCGAGGAAGATCTGCGTCGTGGCCATCAGGCAGCGGCCTCCGACGAGCCCTGCGCGGCCGGTGCGGTCCGCGCGCCCGCGGGACGGCGCTGGAGGCGGCGCAGCCGTACGGAGCGCTCGGTGTCCATCGAGTCCAGCGCGTCCTTCAGGACGTCCTGCGGCATCCGCCTGAGGGCCGCCGCACTCATCGTCCGCAATTTCCGCGCCACGGCCGGTTCGAACCTCTCGATGCTTCCCAGGTGGTGGGAGATGATGGCGCAGTACGTGCGTACCGCCTTCGGCAGCAGCCGGTCCGCGTCGCGGTCCGCCGCCGTTTCCCCGACGACCTGGTCGAAGGCCCGGACGAAGTCGAGCTGCCGTACGTCACCGATCTGCGTGAGCGACGACGCGACGCCCCGCCGGTAGAAGACGCCCAGCATGCCGAGGACGGCGAAGCTCCCGGCCTCCCGGTGCAGCCGCCAGATCCACGGCCGGTCCTCGGCCGTGCGCAGGCCGTCGGTGAAGTGCAGCAGCCCCCGGTCGGCGAGCCTGCGGTGGTACATGCCGGCCCAGGCGTACGCGTAGTCGACGGAGGTGGAGCGGGTGGCGGGCAGGATCGCCTCGCGCGGCGACATGGCGACGCCGCGCCGGCCGTGCGGGACGCGGTGGACCGTACGCGTACGCCCCGTGCACTGCACGTGGTCGGTGCGGACGAAGTCGCAGCCCAGCTCCTCCATGGCGGCGAGCAGGCGCGCGTAGTGGCCGGGGGCCAGCCAGTCGTCGCCGTCGAGGAAGGTCAGGTACTCGCCGCGCGCCGCGTCGAGACCGGTGTTGCGGGCGGTGGCCAGGCCGCCGTTGCGTTCGTGTCTGACCAGGACCGCCCCCGGGAGCTCGCGCTCGGCACGCCGGAGGATCTCCGGCGTGCCGTCGGTCGAACAGTCGTCGACGAGGATGAATTCGAAGTCCTCGCGGGCGTTCGCGCGCAGGCTTCGAAGGGTGTCTGGGGCGTATGTCTGCACGTTGAAGAACGGCACGACGACAGAGAGCTTGACCACCCCCGCGACGCTAGGGCGCACTGCGGCATTCGCCGCGACCCCCACGGGGATGGCGGGTGAACGAAGAATGGCGGAATGGTTAACCTGCCTGTTTTCCGGGCGCCGACGCCGACCGTCGATGTGCTGTTAACCGTTTGTTGCGGCTGAGTTGGGCCGTCAATCGGAATGCCTCCCTAGTTTCGTCGATGTGCCAGCAAGTACCAGCAAAGCCCTGCGGATCGCCGTGATCGCCGATTCCGACACGCGATGGAAATGGGGGGCGCTCACCGCCCGCCGCATCGCACCGGAAGCCGGAGTCAGCGGATTCCTGCTGCGCGGCCGGGCCACCCCCACCCCCCGTCAGCTCGCCGAGGTCGGCGTGGAGGCCGGGGGCGTGCGGGAGGTGACCGCCGCCGAATTCATCGCCGAGGTCGAGCACGAGGCGTACGACGTCGTCCTGCTCGCCCTCGTCGGCGGCGCCGTGCAGGCGATGCTGCACGGCCTGGCGCCGCTGTGGCCGGGCACCGGCCGCCGGCCCGTCATCGGCACCGGTTACGTCGGCGTCGTCTACGAGAAGCTCGCCGACGGACTGCTGCTGCGCCACGGCGCCGACATCGTCCTCGCCAACTCCCGCCACGACGCGGAGCGTTTCCGCGCGGTGTACGAGGGCGTGGGTGCCGACGCCTCGGCCGTCACGGAGGCCGCGCTGCCCTTCCTGGGCGGCGACCGCCACACCGGTACGGACACCCGCACCGTCGTCTTCGCCGCCCAGCCCTCCGTCCCGCAGTCCCGCGCCGACCGCGCCTACCTGCTGCGCCGCCTCGTCCAGCACGCCCGTCTGCACCCCGGCCGCGAGGTCCTCCTCAAGCTCCGCAGCAGGCCGGGCGAGCACACCACGCACATCGAGGAACTGCCCTACCAGAAGCTCGCGGCCCGCGTCGAAGGCGGGACACCCCCCAACTTCCGCCTCGTGTACGGGCACATGGGCGAGGTCCTGGACCGCGCCGACCTCCTCGTCACGGTCAGCTCGACCGCCGCCCTGGAGTCCCTGCACCGCCGCATCCCGACCGCCGTCCTCACCGACCTGGGCGTGCGCGAGGTCCTCGGCAACCACCACTTCCTCGGCTCCGGCTGCCTCGCCTCCTGGGACCAGCTCGACGCCGGCCACCGGCCGCGGGCCGACGAGGAGTGGCTCGGGCGCCAGGGAGTGGCCGCGGACGGCTCGTACGAGACGGCCTTCGACGCCGTACGCGAACGGGTCGCCGCGCTCCTGGAGCGCCCCGGCCTCCCGCCGGTCGCCCCCTACTACACCTCCGCCACCGCGCCGGGCTACCTCCCCGGCATCCTCGCCCGCCACCGCCTCGACGGCACGCACACCACCGCCGACGTCACCGGCGTACGCCGCGTCCTGCGCGACGCCGTGCGCGAGGCGGCGCGCGGGGCCTATCGCCACGGGGTGCAGCGCGTGGCGCCCGTCATCCGCCGCATGGGAGAACTGTGAACAGCCAGCCCGAGCCCCAGACCGACGCGGCACGGCCCGGACGCCGCGTCCTCGCCGTGATCCCCGCCCGCGGCGGATCCAAGGGCGTACCGGCGAAGAACCTCGCCCCCGTCGGCGGAGTGCCGCTCGTGGCGCGCGCCGTCCGGGCGTGCCGGGGCGCCGCTCACGTCACGGACGTGGTCGTCTCCACGGACGACCCCGCCATCGCGGCGGCGGCGCGCGGCGCGGGCGCCGAGGTGGTGCCGCGTCCGGCCGGCATCGCGGGGGACACGGCGACCAGCGAGGCGGCCGTGCTGCACGCCCTGGACGCCCACGAGGCGCTGCACGGCGCGGTGGTGGACGTGGTGCTGCTGGTGCAGTGCACGAGCCCGTTCCTGACCAGCGAGGACGTCGACGGCGTCTGTGCCGCGGTCGTCGGGGACGGCGCGGACACGGCCCACACGGTGGCCCCCTTCCACGGCTTCGTCTGGCGCGAGTCCGCCGAGTCCGCCGCGCAGGGTGTCAACCACGACAAGAGCTTCCGCCCCCGCCGGCAGGACCGTCCGAGGGACTTCCTGGAGACGGGCGCGGCGTACGCCATGGACGCGGCCGGATTCCGCAAGGCCGGGCACCGCTTCTTCGGGCGCACCGCACTCGTCGTCACGGACCCGGCCCGCGTCCTGGAGATCGACGACCCGCACGACCTGGCCCGCGCCCGCGCCCTCGCGCCGCTCCTCGACCCGCGGGAGACACCGGGCGCCCTCCCCACCCGCGACGACATCGACGCCGTCGTCATCGACTTCGACGGCACCCAGACCGACGACCGGGTGCTGATCGACTCCGAAGGGCGCGAACTCGTCGCCGTGCACCGCGGCGACGGGCTCGGCATCGCAGCCCTGCGCAGGGCGGGACTCAAGCTGCTGATCCTGTCCACGGAACAGAACGCGGTCGTCGCCGCACGGGCCCGCAAGCTGCGCATCCCCGTGCTCCACGGCATCGACCGCAAGGACCTCGCCCTCAAGCAGTGGTGCGAGGAGCAGGGCGTGGCACCCGAGCGGGTGCTCTACGCCGGCAACGACGTCAACGACCTGTCCTGCCTGGCCCTCGTGGGCTGGCCGGTGGCGGTCGCCAACGCCCACGACACGGTGCGCGCGGCGGCGCGCGCCGTGACGACGATCCCGGGCGGCGAGGGCGCGATCCGCGAGATCGCCGCCTGGGTCCTCGGCCCGTCACTCACCACCGACACCGACACCCCCGCCCTCACCCCGTAACCCACCCCCCCCGTAAGGAAAAGATCCACATGAGCACCAGCTCCCGCCTCCGCACCCTCGGCTCCAAGACCGCGGGTCCGGGCCACCCCGTCTACGTCACCGGCGAGATCGGCATCAACCACAACGGCGACATCGAGAACGCCTTCGCGCTCATCGACGCCGCCGCCGACGCCGGCTGCGACGCGGTCAAGTTCCAGAAGCGGACCCCGGAGATCTGCACCCCGCGCGACCAGTGGGACATCGAGCGCGACACCCCGTGGGGCCGGATGACCTACATCGACTACCGCCACCGCGTCGAGTTCGGCGAGGACGAGTACCGCGCCATCGACGAGCACTGCAGGAAGCGCGGCATCGACTGGTTCGCCTCCCCGTGGGACACCGAGGCCGTCGCCTTCCTGGAGAAGTTCGACGTACCGGCCCACAAGGTCGCCTCCGCGTCCCTCACGGACGACGAGCTGCTGCGCGCGCTGCGCGCCACCGGCCGCACGGTCATCCTCTCCACCGGCATGTCGACGCCGCGCCAGATCCGCCACGCCGTGGAGGTGCTGGGCAGCGACAACATCCTGCTCTGCCACGCCACCTCGACGTACCCGGCCAAGGCCGAGGAGCTCAACCTGCGCGTGATCAACACGCTCCAGGCGGAGTACCCCAACGTCCCGATCGGCTACAGCGGCCACGAGACCGGCCTCCAGACGACGCTGGCCGCCGTCGCCCTCGGCGCCGCGTTCGTCGAGCGCCACATCACCCTCGACCGCGCCATGTGGGGCTCCGACCAGGCCGCCTCCGTCGAGCCCGGCGGCCTGTCCCGCCTGGTCCGCGACATCCGCACCATCGAGGCCTCCCTCGGCGACGGCGTCAAGAAGGTGTACGAGTCCGAGCTCGGTCCGATGAAGAAGCTGCGCCGGGTCGCGGGCGTCGTCGCCGAGGGCGCCGACCGCGAGTCCGTCGCGGTCTGACGGACCGAGGTCGAAGTCGCCGTGAACGGCACCCCCGGCCCCCCCGCCACCGAGGTCTCCGAGGCGTCCCGCGCCTCCGAGACCTCCCAAGCCCCCGAAGCCTCCGACGCCTCCGGGACCCTCGCCTTCGTCGAGAGCCCGGTCCAGCTCCTGAACGTCCTGGAGTGGGCCCACACGCAGGCGGATCCCCGGGCACCGGCGCGGCGGCACGACCTCACGGTCGTCGTCCTGTCGCCCACCGACCCCATGACCCGCGGCCAGCTGCGGCGCATGGCGGAGCTCGCCCGCCACGAAGGCATGCGGGTGCGGTGGGAGGAGGCCCGTGGCGGGGCGGGGGCGCCGTTCCAGACCATCGGCGGCCTGGCGTCCGCCCTGCGCCGGGCGCGCCGCGTCGTCATCGGCGACCCGTTCTCGCGGTACGTACAGCTGCTGCTGATGATCACGCGCGCCCGGGACCTGGTCGTCGTCGACGACGGCACGGCCACCATGGAGTTCATCGCCCAGCTCACCGGCGCCGAGCGCCTGGAGCGCTGGCACCGGCGCGGCGGCCGCCGGGCGGCGCGCGACGTCGTCTTCGGGCCGGTCTCGGCGTCGGCGCGCCGCCGCCTCACCCCGTCGCCCACCCGCACCGTCGAGGTCTTCACCTCGATGCCGGTGGAGCGGGCCCCGGGGATCACCGTCACCGCCAACGACTTCGGCTGGACCCGGACCCGCTTCGGGCCGCCCCGGGTCTCGCGCGGGGCGGACCTGGTCGGCACCTCGCTGGTCGAGACGGGCGTCGTCGACCCCGACCGGTACGTCGAGGCGGTCACCACCCTGGCCCGCACCCACGGCGCCACCCGCTACTTCGCCCACCGCCGCGAGAGCACCGACAAGCTGCACCGCCTCGCCGTCGAGACGGGCCTGGAGATCGTCCGCCCCGACCTGCCGCTGGAGCTCATCGCCCGGCGCGGCCCGATCGGCCGTACGATCCTCAGCTTCCCCTCGACCGTCGTGCACACCCTCCCCCTCGCGCTGGCGGGCACGGGCGTACGGGTCGCGGTCTGCGACGTGAACCCGCAGTGGCTGCGGGACACGGCCTCACCCCGCGCCCAGGGCTTCCTGTCGGGCGTCACCACCACGGCCCGCGACGTCCAGCGGCTCCCGGCCCTGGGCTGAATGTCCGGCGGATGTCTGCTTCGCCACATATGTGACCTCGCACACGAAGGAGCGGGTCCGGCGCGCGGGTCGCGGGTCGCGGGACGGCCTCGACACGAGGGTAAAACACCAGCTCGACGGCGCAATGAGAGCGGCGCAGCTTACCCACCCCGGTAGGCTCCCATGCACCGCGCGACCGCTTTTCTTTCCCCTATGCGACTGAAGTTTTGTAGATCACTGGTCACGCACCCCCCTGAGGCGCCTACCCTTTCAGGGATGAGCCAGCTGATCTGCGAGTCCGAAGAAGCAGCACTGCCCGGGATGGTCCCGCTCCCCGGCGCGCTGCCCGAGAGCCTGCGTCTTGAGCTGATCGCCTTCCGCCGCGACCTGCACATGCACCCCGAGCTCGGCAATCAGGAGTTCCGCACCACCGCCGCGATCAAGACCCGCCTGGAGCAGGCAGGTCTGGCGCCGCGCGTGCTGCCCTCGGGGACCGGGCTCATCTGCGACATCGGCACGGAGCCGGCCGGCGCCGCCGGCCGCGACGGCGTACGCCCGATCCTGGCCCTGCGCGCCGACATCGACGCGCTGCCCATCCCGGACACCAAGACGGACGTCCCGTACCGCTCCACCGTCCCCGACCGCGCGCACGCCTGCGGCCACGACGTGCACACCACGGTGGTGCTCGGCGCCGGTCTGGTCCTCGCCGACCTGGCCCGCCAGGGCCTGCTGGCGCAGCCGGTGCGGCTGATCTTCCAGCCCGCCGAGGAGATGATGCCCGGCGGCGCGCTCGGCGTGATCGAGGCCGGCGGTCTCGACGACGTCGGCAGGATCATCGCGGTGCACTGCGACCCCAAGGTCGACGCGGGCCGCATCGGCCTGCGCACCGGCCCGATCACCTCGGCCTGCGACCGGATCGAGATCTCGCTGGACGGCCCCGGCGGCCACACCGCCCGCCCGCACCTCACCACCGACCTGGTCACGGCCGTCGCCCGGGTCGCCACCGACGTCCCGGCGCTGGTCGCCCGCCGCGTCGACGCGCGCGCGGGACTCGCGGTGACCTGGGGCCGCATCGAGTCCGGCCACGCCTGCAACGTCATCCCGCAGCGCGCCGTGCTCGCCGGCACCGTCCGCTGCCTGGACCTCGGCGCCTGGCACGAGGCCCCGGACCTGATCCACGCCGCGATCGACGAGATCGCGACCCTGCACGGCGCCAAGTCGGAGATCAACTACGTCCGCGGCGTCCCGCCGGTCGTGAACGAGCACGCCGTCACCGAGCTGCTCACCGACGCGATGGCCGCCAGGCGCGGACTGCACGCGATCGAGGACACCGAGCAGAGCCTCGGCGGCGAGGACTTCTCCTGGTACCTGGAGCGGGTCCCGGGCGCGATGGCCCGCCTGGGCGTGCGCACCCCGGGCGACACCGCCCGTCACGACCTGCACCGCGGTGACTTCGACGTGGACGAGGCCGCGATCGAGGTCGGCGTCGAGCTCTTCACCGCCGCCGCGCTGCTCGAAGGACACCGTTCGTAACCAGCCACGGCGCCTTTCGTTCACGACGATCCGATAACAGCTGTCGTACGGTCGCTTATCCGGCATCTACGCGCGTTACGATCGCCGCGAAACCAGCGCCGGCAGAGGCGCTTCGGTCAGGTCGAAGGAGCCCTCCCTTGCGCCGCGTAACCAGGATTGCCACGGTGGCCATCGCGTCCACCGCCCTCGCACTGTCCGCCACCGCGTGTGGCAAGACGTCGGACTCCGGTTCCGGCTCGAAGGAAGCCAGCGCCGCCATCGCGTACGACATCGGCGGCCGCGGCGACCAGTCCTTCAACGACGCCGCGTACGCCGGCCTGGAAAAGGCCGAGAAGGACCTCGACATCAAGGGCAACGACCAGGAGCCCTCCGAGGGCGAGTCGGACGCCGACAAGGTCCAGCGCCTCACCGAGCTGGCCCGCACCGGCAACAACCCGGTGATCGGCGTCGGCTTCGCCTACGCGCCGGCCATCAAGAAGGTCGCGCCGAAGTTCCCGAAGACCACCTTCGGCATCATCGACGACACCTCGGTGACCGGCAAGAACATCGCGAACCTGGTCTTCAACGAGGAGCAGGGCTCGTACCTCGCCGGCGTCGCCGCCGCCAAGGCCACCAAGACCAACAAGGTCGGCTTCATCGGTGGTGTCGAGGTCCCGCTGATCAAGAAGTTCGAGGCGGGCTTCGCCCAGGGCGTCAAGGACACCAACCCCCAGGTCGAGGTGCTCGAGCAGTACCTGACCCAGCCGCCGAACTTCGACGGCTTCGCCAAGCCCGACCTCGGCAAGGCCGCCGCCCAGGGCCAGCTCGACAAGGGCGCCGACGTGATCTACCACGCCGCCGGTCTCGCGGGCTCCGGCGCGATCGAGGCCGCCGCCAACAAGGGCAAGTGGGCCATCGGCGTCGACTCGGACCAGTACAAGCAGCCCGGTCTGGCGAAGTACAAGGACAAGATCCTCACTTCGGTGACCAAGGACGTCTCCGACTCGGTCTACAACCTGATCAAGTCGGTCAAGGACGGCAAGCCGCAGTCCGGTGAGGTCCGTTACGGCCTCGCGGAGGACGGGGTCGGCCTGTCCGACTCCAACCCGGCCTACCGGAAGATGACGGACCTCATCGCCGCCGTCGACAAGGCGAAGGCCGACATCGTCGCCGGCAAGATCAAGGTCAAGACCGCGCCGTAGGGCCACCGGCCACGACGTGAGGCCCGGGGGACCGGGGAGGCGGTTTCCGTCGCCTCTCCGGCCCCCCGGGCCGCATACCGCCCGGCTCTTTTTGTCATTCGGCGGAGCTACGCGCGTAGACGCTCTCGTAGCACGATAGTTTCGCCGCGCTCCGCATCCCCGCATTCCCGCATTCCCGCATCCCTGCTTTCCGCCTCCCGCCCCCCGCTCCTTTCCGCCAAGGAGAGTGCGTCATCAACGCGTCCAGCCCGCCCCCCGCCGTAGAACTGCACGGCATCACCAAGCGCTTCCCCGGCGTCGTCGCCAACCACGACATCGACATCACCGTCCGCAAGGGCACCGTGCACGCCCTCGTCGGTGAGAACGGTGCCGGAAAGTCGACCCTGATGAAGATCCTCTACGGCATGCAGAAGCCGGACGAGGGCACCATCACCATCGACGGGGAGCAGGCCACGTTCCACAGCCCCGCCGACGCCATCGCACGCGGCATCGGCATGGTGCACCAGCACTTCATGCTCGCCGACAACCTCACCGTCCTGGAGAACGTCGTCCTCGGCGGCGAGAAGCTGTACGGCATCGGCGACAGGGCCCGCGACAAGATCAAGGAGATCTCGGACGCGTACGGACTGAACGTGCGCCCCGACGCCCTGGTCGAGAACCTCGGTGTGGCCGACCGCCAGCGCGTGGAGATCCTCAAGGTCCTCTACCGCGGCGCCCGCATCCTCATCCTCGACGAGCCGACCGCCGTGCTCGTGCCGCAGGAGGTCGACGCGCTCTTCGCCAACCTCCGCGAGCTCAAGTCCGAGGGCCTGACGGTCATCTTCATCTCGCACAAGCTGGGCGAGGTCCTCTCGGTCGCCGACGACATCACCGTCATCCGGCGCGGCACGACCGTGGGCACCGCCGACCCGGCGAACACCACCCCCAAGCAGCTCGCCGAGCTGATGGTCGGCAGCGAGCTCCCCTCGCCCGAGACCCGCGAGTCGACGGTCACCGACGTACCGATGCTCCGCGTCGACGGCCTCCGGCTCAACGCCGTCGACCCCGACGGCGCCGTGCGCGAGGTGCTCGCCGGGATCTCCCTCACCATCCACAAGGGCGAGGTCCTCGGCATCGCGGGCGTCGAGGGCAACGGCCAGGCCGAGCTCGTCGAGGCGATCATGGGCATGCGCGACCCGGACGGCGGCGTCATCACGCTCGACGACGCCGACATCTCGCACGCGCCCACCCGCAAGCGCCGTGAGGGCGGCATCGGCTACATCCCCGAGGACCGCCACCGGCACGGCCTGCTCCTCGAAGCACCGCTGTGGGAGAACCGCATCCTCGGCCACGTCACCGAGGAGCCCAACTCCAAGCGCGGACTGCTCGACCTGAAGGCGGCCCGCGCCGACACCGAGCGGATCGTGCGCGAGTACGACGTCCGTACGCCCGGCATCGAGGTCACCGCGGCCTCGCTGTCCGGCGGCAACCAGCAGAAGCTGATCGTCGGCCGCGAGATGAGCCACGCCCCCAAGCTGCTCATCGCCGCGCACCCCACGCGCGGCGTGGACGTCGGCGCGCAGGCGCAGATCTGGGACCAGATCCGCGAGGCGCGCCGCGAGGGACTGGCCGTACTGCTGATCTCCGCCGACCTGGACGAGCTGATCGGGCTCTCCGACACCCTGCGGGTCATGTACCGCGGCCGCCTGGTCGCGGACGCCGACCCGGCCACCATCACCCCGGAGGAGCTGGGCTCGGCCATGACCGGTGCCGCCAGCGGTCATCTGGAGCACGCCCCGAAGGACGAGACCTGATGAAGAAATTCGACAAGGACCGGCTGATCCTGGGCCTCGCCGGCCCAGTGCTCGCGCTGGTCGTCGCCATCGCGCTCACCTCGGTGGTGCTGCTCGCCTCGGGCCGCGACCCGATCGAGCCGTACACGCTGATGATCGAGAACGCCGCGTACGCCGACATCCAGGTGCTGATCCTCAACCAGGCCGGCACGTACTACCTGGCGGCGCTCGCCGTGGCCGTCGGGTTCCGGATGAACCTGTTCAACATCGGCGTGGACGGCCAGTACCGGCTCGCCGCGATGACGGCGGCCCTGGTCGGCGCCGGCGTCGAGCTGCCCGGCCCGCTGCACATCGCCCTCATCGTGATCGTCGCGATGCTGACCGGCGCCTTCTGGGCCGGCATCGCGGGCATCCTGCGGACCATCCGGGGCGTGAGCGAGGTCGTCTCCACGATCATGCTCAACGCGATCGCCACCAGCCTCATCGCCTGGCTGATCCTCCCCGACAACTTCGGCTTCCAGCCGGAGGGCTCCAACGACCTCACCACGGGCGAGATCCCGGAGTCCGGCTGGTTCCCGAGCGTGAGCATGGGCGACGGCGGCGAGATCTACGGCTTCACGTTCGTCGCCTTCGCGCTCGGCATCGTCTACTGGTTCGTCCTCAACCGGACCCGCTTCGGCTTCGACCTGCGCGCCACCGGCGCCAGCCAGACCGCCGCCGCGGCCTCCGGCGTCGACGCCAAGAAGATGATCCTGACCGCGATGCTGATCTCGGGCGGGGTCGCCGGCCTGGCCGGAATGCCGACGCTGCTGGGCGACACCCACACCTACAGCCTCAGCTTCCCGACCGGCATCGGCTTCACGGGCATCACCATCGCCCTGCTCGGCCGCAACAACCCGGTCGGCATCCTGTTCAGCGCGCTGCTGATCGCCTTCCTCGACAAGGCGTCCGCCGTACTCGACCAGTACGGCTACGAAAAGGAAATCGCCACGATCATGCAGGGCCTGATCGTGATCGCGGTCGTCGTCAGTTACGAACTCGTCCGCCGCTACGGGCTCCGCCGCCAGCAGCAGAAGGTGGGCGAGGAGCTCGCCGCAGCCGCCCGCAAGAACCGTGAGGAGGTGGCGGCGTAATGAGTACCAGCACTGTCTCCGCCGTGAGCGCGGCGCCGAAGAAGAGCGCCCGCCGCAAACTGTCCGTCCCCGTCATCCTGCTGATCATCGCGGGCGGGCTCGTCCTGGTCTCGCTGGTGCGCCTCATCAGCGGCGCCGACGACCTGACCTCCGTCGGCCAGGTCTCCGGCGCGCTCCAGCTCGCCGTCCCGATCGGCCTCGCCGGTCTCGGCGGCCTGTGGGCCGAGCGCGCGGGCGTCGTCAACATCGGCCTCGAAGGCATGATGATCCTGGGCACCTGGTTCGGCGCGTACGCCGGCTACCAGTGGGGCCCGTGGTCGGGCGTCGCCCTCGGCATCCTCGGCGGCGCGCTCGGCGGTCTGCTGCACGCGGTCATCACCGTCACCTTCGGCGTGAACCACATCGTCTCCGGTGTGGCCATCAACATCCTGGCTGTGGGCGCCACCCGCTACCTCTCCAACTTCACCTTCGACAAGGCCGCGGGCGGTTCCTCCAAGCAGTCCCCGCGCATCGACGAGATCACGAAGATCACCATTCCGGGGCTCTCCGACTGGCTGCGGGACATCCAGGGCAAACACTGGTTCTTCGTCTCGGACGTCGCGGGTGTCCTCGGCGGCCTGCTCACCAACCTCTCCCTGCTGACCGTCGTCGCGCTGCTGCTGATCCCGGCCACCGTCTGGATCCTCTGGCACACGTCCTTCGGCCTGCGCCTGCGCTCCTGCGGCGAGAACCCGGTGGCCGCCGAGTCCCTGGGCGTCAACGTCTACAAGTACAAGTACATCGCCGTCGTCGTCTCCGGCGGACTCGCCGGCCTCGCGGGCGCCTTCCTCGCCATCGTCGCCACCGGCATCTACCAGGAGGGCCAGACCGGCGGCCGCGGCTACATCGGTCTCGCCGCGATGATCTTCGGCAACTGGATGCCGGGCGGAATGGCGCTGGGCGCCGGCCTCTTCGGCTTCACCGACAGCCTCAAGCTGCGCGGCGGCGCCGAGAACGTCCACGCGATGCTGCTCCTGCTGGCGATCCTGCTGCTGATCGTCCTGTTCTGGCAGCTGTACAAGAAGAAGTACGTGCCCGCCGCGGTCTCCGGCGTCGCCGCCGTGGCCCTCTTCACCTGGTACGCGTTCACCGACGAGGTCCCGAGCCAGTTCGTGGACGCCGCGCCGTACATCACCACCCTGCTCGTCCTGGCGCTCTCCGCACAGCGGCTCCGCATGCCCAAGGCCAACGGCATGCCGTACCGCAAGGGCCAGGGCAAGTGACGCGAGGAGCGGCTGCCGTCGACTGGGAGGCCCTGCGGGAGGCGGCGCGCGAGGCCATGTCGCGCGCGTACGCCCCCTACTCGGGCTTCCCGGTCGGCGCCGCGGCCCTCGTCGACGACGGCCGCACCGTCACCGGCTGCAACGTGGAGAACGCCTCCTACGGCCTCTCCCTGTGCGCCGAGTGCGGCCTCGTCTCGCAGCTCAACGCCACCGGCGGCGGCCGCCTGACGCACTTCACCTGCGTCGACGGCCGGGGCGAGATCCTGATGCCGTGCGGCCGCTGCCGGCAGCTGCTGTACGAATTCGGCGGCCCCGCGCTGCTGCTCGACACGTCGGCGGGTATCCGTACCCTCGCCGACATGCTCCCCGACGCCTTCGGCCCCCAGCACCTGGCGCCCGGCACCACGGAAGGAACCCGATAAACCCCATGGACGTCATTTCCGTCATCCGGACCAAGCGCGACAAGGGCGAACTGAGCCCCGAGCAGATCGACTGGGTCATCGACGCCTACACGCGCGGCGAAGTCGCCGACGAGCAGATGTCGGCCCTCGCGATGGCGATCCTGCTCAACGGCATGAACCGGGTCGAGATCGCCCGCTGGACCGCGGCGATGATCAACTCGGGTGAGCGCATGAACTTCGCCCAGCTCTCCCGCCCCACCGCCGACAAGCACTCCACCGGCGGTGTCGGCGACAAGATCACACTGCCGTTGGCCCCCATCGTCGCCGCCTGCGGCGCGGCCGTGCCCCAGCTCTCGGGCCGGGGCCTCGGCCACACCGGCGGCACGCTCGACAAGCTGGAGTCGATCCCCGGCTGGCGCGCGCTGCTCTCCAACGAGGAGATGTTCGGCGTGCTGGAATCCACCGGCGCGGTCATCTGCGCGGCGGGCGACGGCCTGGCCCCGGCGGACAAGAAGCTGTACGCGCTGCGCGACGTCACCGGCACGGTCGAGGCCATCCCGCTGATCGCCTCCTCCATCATGTCGAAGAAGATCGCCGAGGGTACGGGCTCACTCGTCCTGGACGTGAAGGTCGGCTCCGGCGCCTTCATGAAGAACATCGAGGACGCCCGCGAGCTCGCCGCCACCATGGTGGGCCTGGGCACCGACCACGGCGTACGCACGGTGGCCCTCCTCACCGACATGTCGACCCCGCTCGGCCTCACGGCGGGCAACGCCCTCGAAGTCCGCGAATCGGTCGAGGTGCTGGCGGGCGGCGGCCCGCAGGACGTCGTCGACCTCACCCTCGCGCTCGCCCGCGAGATGCTCGACGCGGCCGGACTCAAGGACGCCGACCCGGTCAAGGCGCTCGCCGACGGCTCCGCGATGGACGTCTGGCGCCGTATGGTCGCGGCCCAGGGCGGCGACCCGGACGCGGCCCTCCCGGTCGCCCGCGAGCAGCACGTCGTCCACGCCTCCGAGAGCGGCGTCCTCACCACCCTCGACGCGTACGCCGTCGGTGTCGCCGCCTGGCGCCTGGGCGCCGGCCGCGCGCGCAAGGAGGACCGGGTCCAGGCCGGCGCGGGCATCGAGCTCCACGCCAAGCCGGGCGACAGGATCACCGCGGGCCAGCGCCTGATGACCCTGCACACGGACACCCCGGAGAAGTTCGAGTACGCCCTCGAAGCCCTGAACGGCGGGGTCCTGACCGCCCCCGAGGGTACGGAGTTCACCCCGAACCCGATCGTGCTGGGCCGCATCGCCTGACGGGCGAGGACGGGCACGACCGAGCGGGGCCGGTGGATTCCACCGGCCCCGCTCCTTTCGTCCGCTCACGCGTGGCCGCGTGGCCGCGTCGCCGCGTCGGGAGCGGGCGCCGCGGCGATGGCGCGGCACCCCGCGCCGTTCGGATGCAGACCGTCCTCGAAGACGTATCCGGGGCGCGGCATGTCACGGTCGGCCGGGCCGGACATCGCCCGGTCCGTATCGAGCACCGTGTCGTACGCCCCGCTCGTACGGATCCAGTGGTTGACCGCGTCCCGTACCTTCTCGTCCTCCTCGCCCCACACCGGGAACAGCGCGTCCTTGAGCGGCGAGGACCGTCCCACCGTCGATCCGGTCCGGAACCAGTGGGTGCGGGCCCCGGATCCGGGGCGGGGCGGGCCACCGGAAGGCGGCCACCGATGAGTTACGTCCGCGCCCCGGGTCTGCCTGGTGTGAATGCCATGATGCCGGCCGTCCTCGTCGTCGCCGGCCGGGTGACCCCCGGTGACGTGCCCCGCCTGTGCGGCGAGCTGGACGACCTGCTGCACGCCTCCGGGGCCACCGAGGTGATCTGCGACGTCACCGGACTGGCCGGCCCGGACCTCACCGCCGTCGACGCCCTGGCCCGTCTGCGGCTCACCGCCCGCCGGGCCGGCTGCCGTCTGCGGCTGCGCGGCCCCCGGCCGGACCTGCTGGCGCTGCTGCGTCTCACCGGGCTCGGCGATCTCGTCCGGGCCGGCCCCGCGGGGCCGTAGGCGTTTACCGGGCAGTATTCCTTTCGGCGCGATCACCCGATGGGTTGTTTTCACGAAAGTGGGCGAAACCCGATCCGGCATGTCGCATCGGGGGCACAGCCATATCGGTGCGCGGCTCCAAATGGCCGAACAGGCGAGTTCAAGCGTGATTTTCCCACCGGCTTTCTGACAAAGTTCAAAGCCGAAATCCACGGTTGCTTTCTCGGTCAGTTCTACGGTCCAGGTATGAAGAGAGCCGCACGTGCTGCAAAGAAGTTGGACTGAGCAGAGCCAACTGACAGTTTTTCACCTCGTCCAGCCGGTGGAAGGGGGAGTCGCACGCGTTGTCACCGACCTCGTCAGGGCGCAGACGGGCGCGGGTCTGCGGACCGTCGTCGCCTGCCCGCCGGACGGCGCGCTGGCGTCGGAGGCCGCCGAGGCCGGAGCGCGCGTGCACACCTGGCCCGCCGAACGCGCCCCCGGGCCCCGGCTCGCCAAGGAGGTCATGACCGCCGCCCGGCTGATCCGCGCGTGCCGCCCCCACGTCGTGCACGCCCACAGCGCCAAGGCCGGGCTCGCGGGCAGGCTGGCGGTGCGCGGCCGGGTGCCGACGGTCTTCCAGCCCCACGCCTGGTCCTTCGACGCCGTGCAGGGCCGTGAAGCCGCGCTCGCCCTCGGCTGGGAGCGGTACGCGGCCCGCTGGAGCACCCGGACCCTGTGCGTCAGCGAGACCGAGCGCCGGGCGGGGGAGGAGGCCGGCATCGCCGCCCGCTGGTCGGTGATCCGCAACGGCGTCGACCTCCGCCACTTCCGCCCCGACGAGGGCGCGAGCCGCGCCCCGGCCCGCGCCGCCCTCCCGCTCCTCTCCGGCCTCCCCGCCACCGCCCCCCTCGTCGTCTGCCTCGGCCGCCTGTGCCACCAGAAGGGCCAGGACATCCTGCTGCGGGCCTGGCGGCAGGTGGCCTCTGCGGTGCCCGGCGCCCGGTTGGTCCTGGTCGGCGACGGGCCCGACCGCGAACGCCTGACGGCCCAGGCCCCGCCGGGCGTGCTGTTCGCCGGGGCCAGCCGCGACCCCAGGCCGTGGCTGCACGCGGCGGACGTCGTCGTCCTGCCCTCGCGCTGGGAGGGCATGGCCCTCGCCCCGCTCGAAGCCATGGCCTGCGGCCGGCCCGTCGTGCTGTCCGACGTCAGCGGGGCCAGGGAGAGCCTGCCGCCCGGCCACGAAGCCCACTGCCTCGTACCGCCGCGGGACCCGCGGGCCCTCGCCGCGGCACTGACGAACCTGCTGGCCGACCCCGGGCTCCGGGAGGCCCTGGGCCGCGCGGCCCAGACCCACACCCGGTCGACCCGTGACGTACGCAAGACCGCCGCAGCCGTTTTCGGCCTCTACAGGGAACTTGTCAGCCTGCCCCGACCCGCGATCATGATGAGGAAGCGCACCGAGCGATGACGACGGAGAGTGCATTCGCGCCCGACACCGCCCAGGCCACAGCCGTGCAGCTGACGGCTCCTTCGGTCCATCCGCCGAGGAGGGCGGCACGGCACCGGCCCGCCCCCCTGGCACCACGGAGCCTGCGCCTGCGGGGCCCCCTCGTGGCGGTGCTCGCCGCCGACGTGCTCGCCACGGGCCTCACCCTGGCGCTGATGCCCTGGCCGGTGCTCGCGTGCGTCCCGCTCGCGGTGCTCATGCCGGCGCTGCACACCTGGCGCGGCCTCTACCGCCCCCGTCTGTCCCCCTCGGCTCTCGACGAGTTTCCCCCGCTCCTCCTCCTCGCCCTGGTGCAGTGGTACGCCACCGCGGAAGCCCTCACCGCGTACGACTCCCGGTACGGCGTCGGCTGGACGGACCTGACCTGCGCCGCCGCCGCCCAGGCCCTGCTCGGCTGCGCCGGCCGGTCCACGGTCTACCGGATCCGCCGCCGCGCGGCGGTCCGCCGCCCGCAGTCCGCGCTGATCGTGGGCCGGACCCCGCTCGCCCAGCAGGTCACGGCGGCCCTGCAGGCCCGGGCCGAGTACGGACTGCGCCCGGTCGGCCGCTTCGACCCGGCGGACCAGCCCGCGGACGCCACCCCCGCGGACACGCTCCCCGTCCTCGCCACCCTGGAGGACGTCAGCCGGGCGGTCATCCAGAACTCCGTGCGCCACGCCGTCTTCACCGACCCGCCCCGGTCGGCCCCCGACGCGGCCGCGCTCGTCGAGATCTTCGCCGAGCACGACTGCCGGCTCTGGCTCGTCGACGGCCCGACGACCGGAACAACGGCACCCGACCGCACACCGGACCCCGACCACCTCTGGGGGTTCGCCGTACGACCGCTCCGCACCGGACCGGGCCGGCCCGTGGCACGCGCGGGCAAGCGCGTCATGGACGCCCTCGTGGCCGCCGTCGCCCTTGTCGCGGCGGCACCGGTCATGGCCGTGTGCGCCCTCGCCGTACGCCTCTCCGACGGCCCGGGCGTCATCTTCCGCCAGGAGCGCATCGGCCGTGACGGCCGCCCCTTCACGCTCCTCAAGTTCCGTACGCTCCGCCCGGCCGACGAGCACGAGTCCGCCACCCGCTGGAGCGTGGCCATGGACCACCGCATGAGCGTCACGGGCAACCTCCTCCGCCGCACGTCCCTGGACGAGCTCCCCCAGCTCTGGAACGTGCTGCGCGGCGACATGAGCCTGGTCGGCCCGCGCCCCGAACGCCCGTACTTCGTCACCAAGTTCAGCCACACCTACCCCGGCTACCAGGCCCGTCACCGGATGCCCGTCGGCATCACCGGGCTGGCCCAGGTCAACGGACTGCGCGGCGACACCTCGATCGAGGACCGCGCCCGCTTCGACAACCACTACATCGAGACCTGGTCGCTCTGGCAGGACGTGTGCATCCTCACGCGCACCGCCACTTCCCTGTTCCGGCTCGGAGGCAGCTGAGCATGACCGCCCTGTGGACCGCCGTACCGGCGCCGCACCCGCGCGTCCAGTGGCGGGAACAGCGCTGGTGGCCGGTGCTGCCCCTGCTCGCGACCGTGCTCCTCCTGGCCGTCCCGGTCCAGACGGCGGGAGCCGGAACGTCCGCCAACGTCACCCCGGCGGACATCGCGTCGTGCGTCCTGGTGGCCTTCGCCCTCGGCCGCGTACTGCACCTGCGCCGACGGCCGCTGACACCGGCCGCCGCGCTGGTCCTCGGCCTCCCGACGGCCGGCATCGCCGTGGCGACGTTCACCGCCGCCGACCCGGCCGCCGCCCTCACCGGATTCGTCCGCTACCTCCAGGTCTTCGTCCTCGTCCCCACCGCGGTGGTCCTCCTGGTCCGCACCCCCCGCAACTTCCGCGTCATCGCCGGCTCCCTGATCGCCCTCGCCCTCGTCCAGGGCGCCGTCGGCGTCCACCAGTACGCCACCGGCACGGGCGCGTCGTACCGGGGCGAGGACATCAGAGCGGTGGGCACCTTCGGCCCCACCGACGTCATGGGCATGGCCACGGTGGTCTCGTACGGCCTCCTGGCAGCCCTGGCCCTGGCACTCCGCACGCCCGGGAACGCCCCTCCCTGGCTGCGCCCCGCCGCCACCGCCGCCGCCGCCGCGCTCGTGGTCCCCCTCGCGCTCTCCTTCAGCCGGGGCGCCTGGATCGCCACGCTGGCGGCGGCCGTCGCCATGATCCTCCTCACCGGCCCGCGCCGGGCGGTACGTGCCCTGGCCGTCCTGACCGCCGTCTCGGTCGTCCTCGTCGGCGGCTTCGGCATCGGCTCCGAGATGATCTCGCAGCGCCTCACCAGCATCACCGAGGTGACGGAGACCCCCGACCGCTCGGTCACCGACCGCTACACGATGTGGGCCGCCGCGACGAGCATGTGGGACGACCGGCCCGCCACCGGAGTGGGCCTCAAGGGATTCCCCGTCCACCGGGACGCGCACGCGTCGATCGGCCTGTCCTCCGGCAGCGACACGGCGGGCGCGGGCCAGGAATTCCACAAGCAGGCCCTCCTCTCCCCCCACAACATGTACCTCCTCGTGCTCAGCGAACAGGGCCTGATCGGCATCACCGCGTTCGTGGGCAGCTGGGCGGCGATCCTGGTGGCCGGGGTACGCGGGCTGACCCTCCCCCGCAGGAACAGAAGAGCCACGGACTGCGGCCTGGCCGCGGTGGGCCTGATGACCTGGCAGACCGTCGACTTCCTGTACGCCGACATCGGCGGCCCCTCGACGGTGCTCACCGGGATCGTCCTGGGCCTGGCGGCGTGGTGGGCCCTGGCGCAGCCGGCCGAGGCGACCGCCGCATGACCGACACGGACGAGCAGAGCAAGACACCCCAGGCACCCCGCACCCGCACCGCACCGGACGCCCCCACCGCCGCACCCGCCCCGGTGCCGGGAGGGGCCGCGCCGGGGCGCTCCCCGCAGGGCGTCGAACACAACGAGCCCGAACGAACCGCCCCCCCGGACGTTCGGCGCCCGAGGAGACGCCCCGGCGCGCCATCGACCCCGACGCCTCCGCCCCCGACGCCCCAGAGCCCCGCGGCAGCCTCCGCCCCCGTCCCCCCGAAGCTGGGACGGTTCCTCGCGAGGGCCGCGGCGGTCACCGCCGGACTGACGGCGGCAGGGGCGCTGTTCGGGCTCGTACGGGACCAGGCCATCGCCCACCTCTTCGGCGCGAGCGTGGACAGCGACGCCTTCCTGATCGCCTGGACCGTGCCGGAGATGGCCTCCACGCTCCTGATCGAGGACGCCATGGCGCTCCTCCTGGTCCCCGCCTTCAGCCACGCCCTGGCCCGCCGCGCGGCCCAGCGCACCCAGGACCCGGCCCTTTCGTACGACGCCGTCCGGGCGCTGGTCCTGGCCACCCTGCCCCGGCTGTCGGCCCTGCTGGCCTGCGTCGCCTGCCTGCTGGTCCTGGGAGCCCCCTGGGTCGTGCGGATCCTCGCGCCGGGCTTCAGCGACCCCGCACTGGCCGTCGACTGCACCCGCCTGACGGCCGTGACCGTGCTCACCTTCGGCATCGCCGGATACTTCAGCGCCGCCCTGCGCGCGCACCGCAAGTTCCTCCAGCCGGCCGGCGTCTACGTCGCGTACAACCTCGGCATCATCGTCACCACGCTCACCCTGCACTCGCTGTGGGGCGTACGGGCCGCCGCGGCCGGGGTCGCGGTGGGCAGCCTCCTGATGGTCCTGACCCAACTGCCCACCTTCCTCGGACTGGCGGCCGGCCCCCGCCCCCGCCCCCGCCCCGGCCCCCGCCCCCGCACCGGACTCCGCCCCCGCGCCGCCGCCCCCCTCCTCGGCACCGCCGTCCTGGCCCCCGTGGTCCTCTTCGCGATCGGCCGTCAGTCCCAGGTCCTGGTCGAGCGCTTCCTCGCGTCCTCCCTGCCCGGCGGCGCCATCTCGCACCTGAACTACGCGCAGAAGGTCGCGCAGATGCCGATGGTGCTCTCCCTCATGATCTGCACGGTGACGTACCCGGTGGTGGCCCGTGCCATGGCCGAGGGAGACCACGAGGGAGCCCGCCTGCGGGTCGAACGCGACCTGGCCCTGGCGGCGATGGTGGTCCTCCTGGGAACAGCGCTCGTCCTCGGCTACGCGCCCCAGATCGTCGAAGTCCTCTTCGAGCGCGGCGCGTTCGACGCGCAGGACACCGCGACGACGGCGACCGTCATGCGGGTGTACGCGGCCGGCCTCCTGGGCCACTGCCTCGTCGGCGCCCTGAGCCGGCCGTTCTTCTCCACGGGCCGGCCCACCTGGTACCCGGCCGCCGCGATGGCGGCCGGGCTCCTGGTCACCACCGCCGTCGGCGCGGCCGCGGTCGGCCGCTTCGGCGTCCACGGCATCGCCGCCGCCAACGCCGTCGGCATCAGCACGACGGCGCTGCTGCTGCTCAGCGGTCTCGGCTCGCGCGTGGTCTCCATCCGGGTACGGGCCGTCAGCGCCTCCTTCGCCCGGCTGGCCGTCGCGGGCCACGCCGCCGCCGCGACGGGCTGGACGGTCGCGCCGATGGCGGCCGGACCCCTGCCGAGCGTGGCCGCCGGCTGCGTGCTCGTCCCCGCCGTATTCGTCCTCACCGGACTCGCAGTAAGAGCTCCCGAAGTCGTTCACCTGCTGGCACTCACCCGACAGAGGTTCCGTCATGGCCGCTGACACGGCGATCCGTAGCGCCGAACGCCCCACGCCCCGACCCCACTCGGCCGGCCACCCGGCCGGCCCCTCCCAGCCGTGGATCCTGATGTACCACTCGGTGGGCGATCCGACGGACGACCCGTACGGCATCACCGTCGCCCGCGACCGGCTCGACCGCCAGCTGGGCTGGTTGCGGCGCCGAAGACTCACCGGCGTCGACGTCGGCACGCTGCTGCGCGCCCACGCGGCCGGCCGCGCCCGTCGCCTGGTCGGGCTGACCTTCGACGACGGATACACCGACTTCCTCCACGAGGCGCTGCCGGTGCTGCGCCGGCACGCGTGCACGGCGACCGTGTTCGTCCTGCCCGGCCGGCTCGGCGGCTCCAACGAGTGGGACCCGCGCGGCCCGCGCAAGCGGCTGATGACCGAGGAGGACATCCGGTCGGTCACGGCGGCGGGCATGCAGATCGGCTCGCACGGCCTGTACCACCAGCGCCTGGCCGGCCTGTCCGACGACGCCCTCCTCCAGGAGACGCGCCACAGCCGGGAGCTGATCCGCGAGATCACCGGCACCGCCCCCGAGGGCTTCTGCTACCCGTACGGCATCGTCGACGACCGGGCCACCGACGCGGTCCGCGCCGCCGGTTACACGTACGGCTTCGCGATCGACCCCGGTCCGCTGCTCGGCCCGTACGCCCTGCCCCGCACGCACATCAGCCACGCCGACCGCGGCCTCCGGCTGTGGGCGAAGCGCCTGCGCCACCGTTTCGCGCTGTCCGGGGACGCCCGGTGAAGGCGCTGCACATCATCACCGGGCTCGGGGTCGGAGGAGCCGAGCAGCAGCTCCGCCTGCTCCTGCGCCACCTGCCCGTGCGCTGCGACGTCGTGACGCTGACCAACCCGGGGGCGGTGGCGGACGGCCTGCGCGCGGACGGCGTCCGGGTCACGGACCTGGGGATGAAGGGCAACCGGGACCTCAAGGCGGTGCCCGCGCTGGTCCGGCTGATCCGCCGGGGGAGGTACGACCTCGTCCACACGCACCTGTACCGCGCCTGCGTCTACGGGCGGATCGCCGCACGCCTGGCCGGGGTCACCGCCACGGTCGCCACGGAGCACTCGCTGGGGCACGCGGAGATCGAGGGCCGCCCGCTCACCCCGGGCGCCCGCGCGCTGTACCTGGGGACCGAACGCCTCGGCTCGGCCACCGTCGCCGTGTCCGCCACCGTCGCCGGGCGGCTGCGCGACTGGGGCGTACCGGCCGCGCGGATCCACGTCGTACCCAACGGGATCGACGCGGCCCGCTTCCGCTTCGACCCCGCGCGCCGCCTGGCCACCCGCGCGCGGCTGGGTGTCCCCGCCGACGCCTTCGTGGTGGGCGGCGTGGGCAGGATCGTCCCGGGCAAGCGGTTCGACGTGCTGGTCCGCGCGGTCGCGGCCCTGCCCGGCGCCTGGCTCCTGCTGGCCGGCGACGGTCCCGAGGCGGGTGCGCTGCGCACCCTCGCCTCCCGGCTGGGAGCCGCGGACCGCATCCGCTTCCTCGGCGAGTGCGACGCCGCCGCCGCGGACAGCCCCGCGCCCGGCCCCGCCGCCCCGGCCGCCGTGGCCTGCGCCGGCGGCGCCCGCACGGCCGAAGCCGCCCACCACCCCGCCGGTACGCCCCGCACCACCACGTCCCGCCCCGCCGTTACGCCGCCCGCCGCCCGCCGCCCTGTCCTCCGCGGCGGTACCACCGCCACCGCCCCCGGCATCCCGGATCTTCTCTGCGCCATGGACGCCTTCGTCTCGGTGTCCCGCGAGGAGGCATTCGGCCTGGCCGTCGTCGAGGCGCTGGCCGCCGGGCTGCCCGTACTCCACAGCACGTGTCCCGCCATCGACGACCTGCCCGCGGGCCAGTCGCCCGGCGCCCGGCGCATCAGCGGCGACACCGGCGAGCTGACGGCGGCCCTGCGACGGCAGATGGAGGGCGGAAGGCGCCGGCTGCCGCCGCCCCCGGCCGTCGGCCACTACGACATCGCCCGCAGCAGCGAACGCCTCATGGACGTGTACGCGCACGCCCTCGCCCTCGCTCCCTCCACCTCTTTCCCGACCGAGCCTTCCCCGACCAAGAGAGCACACCCATGACCGAGTCGCCCGAGCCGCAGCCCGCCGCCCCCGGACGGATCAGCCGGCTCCGCGCCAGGATCACCGACATCGTCGACATCGTCCTGAGCGTCCGGATCCCTCCGCTGCCCGTCTGGTGGCCCCTGCCCGTCTGCGCACTCCTCGGCACGGTGTGCGGAGTCTCCTACGGCGCCCTCAAGACCCCGGAGTACACCGCCACCAGCTATGTCGTCGCCGTCCCCGGCAAGGGCACCGAACCGGGCGCGGCCCTCGGCTACGCCCAGGCCTACGGCCGGATCACCACCAGCGACTCCACCCTCGCGTACGCGCGCGTGGCCGCCGGGGTCCCGCCGCGGACCCTCCGCAGCCAGGTGCGGACCGAGACGTCCCCCGACTCGCCGATGATCGCGATCACCGGCACCGCCACCAAGCCCGCCGTGGCCGCGGACATCGCCAACGCCGTCGCCGACGCCGTCTTCGTCAGCAGCAACCACGTGTCCAAGAAGACCGGTGTGAAGCTCCTCGTCTTCTCGCAGGCCATCGCACCGGACGAGCCGGCCTCCCCCTCCGCCGCGATCAGCGCGGCCGTCGGCGGGTGCGCGGGCGGGCTCATCGGGGGGCTGGCCCTCCTCGTACGGCCGCGGCTTCCCCGCCGGGCCGCGTCCGCCCCGGTGCCCGCCCCCGCCGCCGCCCCCGCCAACGCCGAGCGGGAGCTGGTCTGATGGCCGACGACCGGCGGGGCACCACCGTCACCCTGTGCCGCGACCCCGGGCGGTTCGCCGCGCTGCGGGAGGAGTGGGACGCGCTCCACCGCCGCTGCGCCGCCGCCACGCCGTTCCAGAGCCACGCCTGGCTCCACTCGTGGTGGCTCTCGTACGGGGCGAACGGCCTGCTCCGCGTCGTCCTGGCCCGCCGCGGCGGGCGGCTGATCGGCGCGGCGCCGCTGATGCTGGTGCACCGCCCGATGCCGCTGCTCGTGCCCATGGGCGGTGCGATCTCCGACTTCTTCGACGTACTGGTGGACGACGAGGAGGCGGGGAGCGCGATCACCGCACTGGAGCGCGGGCTCGACCGCGCCGCCCGTCAGGCCGTGATCGACCTGCGGGAGGTGCGCCCCGGGGCGGCGGCCGAGACGCTGTACGAGACCTGGACCGGCGCCCGGAGCCGCCTCACGGACTCGACCTGCATGGAACTTCCCGCCGAGCCGATCGACGGCCTGGTCAAGCGGATGCAGAGCAGCCGGGCGCAGCGCGTACGGGCCAAGCTGCGCAAGATCGACGCACTGGGGGTCGAGGCCCGCACCGTGGCGGAGCACGAAGTGCCCGGCGCCGTCGGCCGTCTGCTGCGCCTGCACGAACTCCAGTGGCGGGGCCGCGGGGTGAACGTCGAGCACCTCAGACCGCGCTTCGCGGAGCACCTGGTGCGCGCCACGCGCCGGATGCTGGGGGACGGCGACGCCGCGGTCACGGAGTTCCGGCTGGCCGGCGAGGTGGTGGCCGTGAGCATGACCCTCCAGTCCGGCCTCCTGTCCGGCGGCTACCTGTACGGGGCCGACCCCGGCCTGCGCGACAAGAAGGTGGACGTGGCGACGATGCTGCTGCGCCACGAGGCGCATCTGGCCGCCGGCTCGGGCCGCGGTGTGCTGAGCCTGCTGCGCGGGTCGGAGCCGTACAAGAACCAGTGGCACCCCGAGACGGTCACCAACCAGCGGCTGCTGCTGGCCCGGTCCGGCATGGAGCCCCTGCTGCGGGTGCGCGAGTCGCAGGTGACCATGCGGGACCGGGCCGCCGAGACCGTGAGCACGCGGTTCCCCGCGGCGCGTGACTGGCGCGACCGGCTGAACAGCTGGCGGGCGGACGGTGTCGCTAGAACAACAGCCGGTCCGCCGACGGCGGGGACTTCACACAGAACCTGAAGTCCGGCACCCACTGGTTGATCCAGTCGCCCAGTTTCACCGGCGCGCACCAGTCGTCGGAGTTCGGCTCGTGCGGCGGTTCGGCCGGCGCGGGCCTGTCGGGCTTGCCCTCCACCGGATCCGCCGGGGTGGGCGCCGGGGCCGGTGGGACCTGCCCCGGCGTCCCGTACAGCTTCGAGCGGAACACCTCCGAGGACTCGGGGTTCTCGTCGCACTGCCAGACGCCGTGCGGGCAGTAGTCGGTGATCGTCTGGTAGAGCGGCTTGTGCCGGGCCATCCAGTCGAGCATGCGGCTCATGTACTCGGGGTTGTCGCCGTTGCGGAACAGCCCCCACTCGGGGTACGAGATCGCCTTGTTGTGGGCGGCGGCGAAGTCGACCTGCGCCTGCAGCCCGTACGGCCCCGACACGTGCTCGTCGAACGTCTCGCCGGGAGGCTGGTCGTAGGAGTCCATGCCGATGATGTCCACGACGTCGTCGCCGGGGTAGCACTCGGTCCACGGAATGGCGTCCACCCCGCGGTTCGGAGCGAAGTCGAAGCGGAACTCCTGGCCGGGAACGGAGCGCATCGCCTTGACGATCCGCTTCCAGTACGCCTTCCAGGCATCGGGGTCGGGTCCGCAGCGGTGCGTGTACGTGGTGCCGTTCATCTCCCAGCCGAGGACGATCACCGTGTCCTTCGCGCCCAGGTCCACCAGGCGGTTGGCCAGGGTCCGGTAGTGCGCGTCGTAGCTGCCGGCGGCGCCCTCCTGCAGCAGGTCGCGGACCTCGTCGTCGGGGACGCGGGCCTCGTTCCGCTCCAGCATGGGCACGTTGAGCACGAACATCCGGTCGTCCGCACCGCGCCGCCACTCGGCCCAGGGGCGCAGGAACTCGGGGCGGCCCTCGATGTTCGACCAGAGATCGCCCGGCAGGTAGGTGTGCCCGACCTTCAGCTCCGCGCCGCCCAGCCACTTCGACAGCTCGGCCATGCGCTCCACGCCCTCGGGCCCGTAGTGGAGGTACGCGCCGATGGCGGGCACGCGGCTCTCCTGCTCCTGCTCAGGATCGGGCTTCGGCTCCTGCTCCGGTTCTGGCTCCGGCGTGGCGGGGGCGGGAACCGGGGGATCGGTGGGTGCTCTGTCTGCCGCCTCTGCTCCGAAGACACCACTGGCGACGATGAGACTTATAGCGACCGTCCCGATGCAGGTGCCAGTGAGACGGCGCCGCTTGGACATGGCTCCTCCTGGTATCTGTCGATTCGTACCGATGTGAACGACAGTAGGCAGAAAGTCTTATTAATGGGTTGTCCGCGTGCTCGTCAGTAGGCCATTGGCGACATGCCCGCCCCGAAACGGGCCACTCGGCTGACATGCGCGAGGCCGTGCGGCCCCGGGCCGGTCGGACCTGGGCCGCACGGGTGTACGGGCGGTTTTACGGGCGGGGAGGACCCGCGCCGGGCCGGATCAGGACACGTCGAAAGCGAAAGGCAGGCCCCGGACGCGGTTGTCGAAGTTCGAGTCGACCAGATCCGGAATTCCCACCGACCTCAGATCGCGCGGCCTGGTGAGCAGTTCATGGAAAAGGGCTTTCATCTCCTGGCGCGCCAGGTGCGCCCCCAGGCAGTAATGCGGCCCGCCGCCCCCGTACCCCAGGTGGGGATTGGGGTCCCGCGTGATGTCGAAGACATCGGGATCCGTGAACACCGCTTCGTCGCGATTGGCCGAAGCGTAGAAGAGCACCACTTTTTCTCCGGGGAGGAACTCGCGTCCCCCCAGGACGCATTCGGTCGTGACCGTCCGGCGGAACTGGATGATCGGCGTCGAGTGGCGGACGATCTCGTCCACCGCCCCGTCGGCGTACCGCTCGAAGTCGGACATCAGCAGGGCGCGCTGGTCCGGGTGGTCGGTCAGGAGCGCCAGCCCGTGGGCGATCGCGTTGCGCGTGGTCTCCACCCCGGCGACGAGCAGCAGGGAGAAGAAGGCGCCGAGCTGGCGGGAGGAGAGCGCCTGCCCGTCGATGTCCGCGCACACCAGCGCCGAGATGAGATCGCCGGTGGGGTGGCGGCGGCGCTCACGGGCGAGTTTCGCCATGACGAGCTGCATGTGCGCCAAGGCGCGCAGCCCCCGTCCGGGCACGCGCAGCCTGGCGCGCACACCGCGGTTCACGCCGACGTTCTCGGACGCGTGGTTGACGCGGTCGGCGATCTCCGGGCGGTAGCGCTCCGGGATCCCCATCAGGTTGCAGATGACCTCGAACGGCATGCGGGAGGCGACCGAGGGGACGAAGTCGCGCGGTCGCCGGGCGATCATCTCGTCCACCACGCGTCTGGCGACGTCGTGGATGTCCTCCTCCGCCGCGGCGAGCAGGCGCGGCGTGAAGGCGCGGGAGACGATCTTGCGCATCGTGGCGTGCTCGGGACCGTCCATGTTGACCATGGAGTTCCCGAACACGGCCTTCGCCCACGCGGCCGGTTCCGGAGTGGTGACGCCCGGGGCGCTCGCGAACTGACGGGGCTGCCGGCTCGCCTCCGTCACGTCTGCGTGCTTCACCAGCGCGTAGAAGCCCTTGCCGCCCCCGCGGCCGGCGCCCGTACCCTCTCCGAAACGCACCGGGGCGTCGAGCCCGCGCAGCAGCGCGAAGGCCTTCAGCCGCTCGGAGCGGGGCAGTTGCCAGAACGACGGATCGGCGAGATCGGCGTTCTGCTCCCGCAGCATGTGCTGCGTGGTCGCCTGCGTCGGGATTTTCATCTCACACCCTTCTGAAGCACGGGCGGCGGTGCCGACCCGGGCCGGTTGCTGCGGACAGGTGAACTTTGCCCTGATATATGCGTCCAGCCCGTTCTTGTGCGAAAACGGCGTGTCTGTGAAGCGAGAACTGTTTCGCCGTCGGGTCGTTGTCCACGACGGAGCACGCGCACACCGCGGGAGCGGACCGACACGGAGGACGAGAGGTGCCCGGCATGGGACTGATCACGCGCAGGACCGCGGCGACCGTACGAGCGGGCTCCCTGACGCGCCGCGTCCTGCTGCGCACCGTCTTCGCGGCGGGCGTGATCGCGGGCACGGCGGGGGCGCTCGCTCCGATCCTGGCCAGGAGGCCGGGGACCGGAACCCGCCCGCCCCGGGCGAACGGCCCGGCGAACGGTCCGGCCCCCGCACCGGAGCGGTTCACCGAGACCTACCGGGGCCGGCACATCCAGGGGACGGCCAGGGGCCCGGCACCCGTGAGGCGGACCGGCGGGGCCGCCGCCCACCCGGGACACGCCGGCGACGCCATGACCGTCGCGGCCCTGCCGGACGACGTCGAGGTACGCATCGACGGCCGGCCGCTGCACGTCATGCGGCGCGCCGACGGCAGCTATCTGAGCGTGGTCAACCACTACGAGTCGTTCCCGACACTGCTCGCCGCGGCCCGTGCCGCGGTCGACGAGCTGGGCGACGCCCAGCTGTCGGTGTCCCCCATGCACAGCCTCTGAACCCGGGAGAGCCAACAGTGGTGTACACCCGAAAGAACCAGCGGGATCTCACCCGTACGGAGAAAAAGCGCCTGGTCAGCGCCTTCCTGGAGCTCAAGCGCTCAGGCCGGTACGACGAGTTCGTGAAGCTGCACGGCCGGTTCTACGTCTCCGACGGCGAGGACGGGCCACGTCCCAGCCATATGAGCCCCTCGTTCCTCCCGTGGCACCGCCGGTTCCTCCTGGAGTTCGAACGCGCCTTGCAGGCCGTCGACCCGGGGGTGTCGATCCCGTACTGGGACTGGACGAAGGACAACACCCCCGCCGCGTCGCTGTGGGCGGAGGACTTCCTCGGGGGCAGCGGCCGGCCCGGCGACTGGCAGGTGACGACGGGGCCGTTCGCCTACGCCACCGGGAACTGGACCATCAAGGCACGGATCGGCGAGCGGAACTTCCTCACCCGCAACCTGGGCCGGCCCTCCGCCCCGGTCTCCCTGCCCACCCGGCAGGACGTGGACCACGCGCTGCGCGACCCGCTCTACGACGCGGCGCCGTGGGACTCCACCACCGCCAAGGGCTTCCGGAACAAGCTGGAGGGCTGGGGAGCCAAAGGGTCGGCCACCAGGACGCACAACCACAACCGGGTCCACCGCTGGGTCGGCGGCCTGATGATGAGCGGCTCCTCGCCCGACGATCCGGTCTTCTGGCTCCACCACGCCTTCCTGGACCTGCTCTGGGACCGCTGGCAGAAGGCGCACCCCGGCTCCGGCTACCTGCCGCGCGAGAAACTGCCCGCGTCCGACCCGCAGCACGGACGGGTCTTCAGCCTCCACGAACCGATGCCGCCGTGGAACGTGGCGCCCGCGCGCCTCCTCGACCATTCACGCGTCTACCGCTACGCCTAGCGCCCGGCCGCCCTGGGTCCGCCACCGGGACGGCGCGGACGTGACGGTGGCGGTCCCCGCTGCGCCGTCCGCAGGCGGCTCCGGGCAGCTCCCGTCCGAAACCGGCTGTGGTGGCGGGACCGCCGACGGTCGCGGACCCCGCGGCGCGACCCGGCCGGCCGGAGAGGGGAACCGACTCCCCCCGGCTCGTCGAGCAGCACCGTGCGCTCTTTCTTTCCGCCCCTACTCCTTCTCGAGACGCGCCGGCAGGTCGAAGAGCGGGAACCACCGCTTCGTGTCCAGGAAGGACGTGATCCCGCTGACCTTCCCGTCCACGATCTCGATGACCATGAGCGCCCACGGGTCGAAGCTTCCGTCGCCCGACTGGCTCGGGTGGTAGTGGGCGAAGGCCGGCGTGCCGTTGGCCACGACCGGCACCAGCCTGGAGCCCCGGCAGACCTCGCCGACGCCCAGCATCCAGCCGACGATGTTGTCGTGGCCCTGGAGCCACAGGTCGTACGGCGGCATGGACAGCGTCGCGTCCTCGTGGAGCAGCGCGGTCAGGGCCGCCATGTCGTACCCCTCGAAGGCCGCGACGTACCGCTCCAGCAGCTTCTGCTGCTCCTCGTCCAGCGGGTCGGCCGTGTCCGTCTCCCGCGAGCCGTGCTCGGCGATCGTCGCGCGGGCCCGCTGGAGCGCGCTGTTGACCGAGGCGACCGAGGTCTCCAGCAGCTCCGCGACCTCGCTCGCCTTCCAGGCCAGCACCTCGCGCAGGATCAGCACCGCCCGCTGCTTCGGCGGCAGGTGCTGGAGCGCGGCGACGAACGCGAGGCGCACGGACTCGCGCGACACGGCCGTCTCCGCCGGGTCGGCCACCGAGGGCAGCACCCGCCCGTCCGGCACCGGCTCCAGCCAGGTGATCTCGGGCCGGGCATTGAGCGCGGCCTGGGCCACCGGTGTCGCGGCGGTGAGGTCCATCGGGCGGGCCCTGCGGTTGCCCGCGTTGAGCATGTCGAGGCACACGTTCGTCGCGATGCGGTAGAGCCACGAGCGCAGCGACGACCGCCCCTCGAACTTGTCGAAGCTCCGCCACGCCCGGACCATCGTGTCCTGCACGGCGTCGTCCGCCTCGAAGGCGGATCCCAGCATCCGGTAGCAGTAACCGGTCAGCTCGGTCCGGTGCTTCTCCAGCCGGGAATCCAGGTCCTGCGTCGTCACGACATCGTTCATCGGGTCCACCCCACTCGCCGCCTTTGGCACCAGCACTTCGGAAGTTACCGGACGCCACTGACAATCAGGGGCGGGCTGCGAAAACCGGTACGGCCGGACGGACTTCAGGCCCGTGCCGCGCCGCCCGCCCGAGGCGTCCGGCGCGTCCGCACCGCCACGAGCTGCCGCTGCTCGACCCTGGCCACCCGGGTCCCGTACAGCGTGATCGACACGACCCCGCCCACCGCGACCAGGCCGAGGAGCACCGTGCCCCCCCAGCCCCCGGCGTGGAAGGCGACCGCGCCGAGCGTGCCGCCGGCGCTGCTGCCCAGGTAGTACGCCGACTGGTAGAGCGCGGACGCCTGCGCGCGTCCGGTCTTCGCCGTGCGGCTCACCGAGGACGACGCCACCGCGTGCCCCGCGAAGAACCCGGCGGTGATCAGCACCAGACCCGCCAGCACGGCGCCCAGCGCGTCGGCCACCGAGAGCAGCAGACCGGCGGCGGTCGTCGACACCGCCAGGTACAGCGCGCCCCGGCGGCCCGTGCGGGCGACCAGCTTCCCGGCCGCCGCGGAGGAGACCGTACCGACCAGGTAGACCAGGAAGACCGAGCCGATGACGCCCTGCGGGAGGCTGAAGGGGGCCTCGGCCAGCCGGTAGCCGATCACCGTGTAGACGGCGCCGAAGACCGTCATGAAGAGGGCGCCGATCGCGTACAGCCGCAGCAGCAGCGGGTCGGCCAGATGGCCGCGTACGGTCTTCGCCAGCGCCCGCGGGTCCAGCGAACCGGGCGTGAAGTGGCGGGCCTTCGGCAGCATCAGCCGGAACACCACCGCGCACACCACGGCCAGCAGGCCGACCGCGCCGAGCGCCGCGCGCCAGCCCCACAGCTGGGCCGCCCAGCCGGTGACGATGCGGCCGCTCATTCCCCCGATCGAGTTACCGGCGACGAACAGTCCGATCGCGGCGACCAGCGCCTTCGGCCGTACCTCCTCCGCGAGACAGGCCATCGCGGAGGCCGGCAGACCGGCCAGCGCGGCGCCCTGCACGGCGCGCAGCGCCACCAGCCACTCCAGCGAGGGTGCGAACGGCACCAGCATCCCGACCACGACGGCGACCGCCAGCGAGACCGTCATCATCCGGCTGCGCCCGAAGCGCTCGGAGAGCGCGCTCAGCGGCAGTACGAAGAGGGCCAGCGCGCCCGTGGCGGCCGAGACCGTCCAGCTGGCGGCGCTCGCGCTCACACCGAAGTCGGCGGAGATCAGCGGCAGCAGCGCCTGGGTGGAGTAGAGGAGGGCGAAGGTCGCCATCCCGGCGGCGAAGAGCGCGAAACTCATGCGGCGGTAGCCGGGGGAGGAGGGGGCGAGACGGGAGTCGGTGTCGACAACAGCGGCGTCGGCGTCCACAGGGGTGGTGGACGCCTTGGTACTTGCAGGAGGCATGCATCGAACGTAGGCACAGCAGGTTCATGCGTCCAATGCACAAACCCCGGATAATCGATCCCATGGTGCATAACTCCAGCTCACGGCCTCGCCTGTCACCCAGCAGTTACGAAGAAGACATCCAGCAGGTACTCGCGCCGCGCCTCGCGTACTTCGCGGCCGTCGCCCGTCACGAGCACGTCACCCGCGCCGCCCACGAGTTGGCCGTCCCCCAGTCGACGCTCTCGCGCGCCATGGTCAGGCTGGAGGAGGACCTCGGCGTCGCCCTGTTCGCCCGCAAGGGCCGCACCGTCTCCCTCACCCCCGCCGGCCGCGCCTTCCTCACCACCGTCGAGCGCGCGCTGGCCGAGGTCGAGCGGGCCGCGGACTCGGTACGGGCCGACGCCGACCCCGCGACCGGCAAGGTCGCCTTCGGCTTCCTGCACACCATGGGCTCCGAGACCGTCCCCGCCCTGATCCGCGCCTTCCGCGTGGACCACCCGCGCGTACGTTTCCAGCTCGTCCAGAACTACGGCGAAGCCATGATCGAGCGGCTGCGCGCCGGCGACCTCGACCTCTGCCTGACCTCTCCCGTCCCCGACGCCCCCGACCTGGTCGCCCGCCGCCTGGACGAGCAGCGGCTGCGCCTGGTCGTCCCCGACGACCACCGCCTGGCCAACCGCAAGCGGGTGCGTCTCATGGAGGCGGCCGACGAGGCGTTCGTGACCCTCGAACCCGGCTACGGACTGCGCCGCATCACCGACGACCTGTGCGCCGAGGCGGGCTTCAAGCCGCGCGTCGCGTTCGAGGGCGAGGAGGCGGAGACCCTGCGCGGCCTGGTGGCGGCCGGTCTGGGCGTCGCCCTGCTGCCGCCGCCCGCGGTGGCCCGCCCCGGTGTCAGGGAGCTGACGGTGACGGCCCCGCGCGCCGCACGCGAGATCGGTGTCGCCTGGCTGGACGGCCACCCGGACACACCGCCGGTGGCGGCCTTCAAGCGCTTCCTGCTGTCCCGCAGGGGCCACCTGCTGCCGGAGCAGGCCCCGTACGGCTCCGTACCGGCTCCGTAAGACTCCGTACGGACGCGTGCGGGCGGTACCGGGGGCGCGTACGGGTCACGGGCTGACGGCGAGCACCAGATAGGCCGCCAGCAGCGACAGGTGCACGCCGCCCGTCAGGGGAGTGGCGCGCCCCGGCACGATGGTCAGCGTGCCGACGGCCACGGTGAGCGCGAGCAGCACCATGTGGGCGGCGTCGAGCCCCAGCAGCAGCGGCCCCGCCATCCAGACGGACGCGACGGCGACCGCCGGAATGGTCAGCCCGATGCTGGCCATGGCCGACCCCAGCGCCAGGTTCAGGCTGGTCTGGACCCGGTCGCGCCGGGCGGCCCGTACGGCGGCGATCGACTCCGGCGCCAGCACGAGCAGCGCGATCACGACACCCACCACCGAGGCGGGCAGCCCGGCCGCCGCCACCCCCGCCTCGATCGTCGGGGAGACCCCCTTCGCCAGTCCGACCACCGCGACCAGCGAGACGCCCAGCAGCCCCAGGCTGGTCAGCGCGGTCCGCCGGGTCGGGGGATCGGCGTGCTCCTCGACGTCGATCACCTCGCCCCGGGTGGTGACGGGCAGGAAGTAGTCCCGGTGCCGCCAGGTCTGCGTCATCACGAACAGCCCGTAGAGCAGTACGGCCGCGAACGCCGCGAAGACGAGCTGGGCCGTGCTGAACTCGGGACCGGGAGCGCTGGTGGTGAACGTCGGCAGCGCCAGGCTCAGCCCCGCCAGCGTCGTGACGGTCGCGAACGCCGCGCCCGTCCCCTCCGCGTTGAACACCGCCACCTTGCGTTTGAGCGAACCGACGAGGAGGGACAGGCCGACGATGCCGTTGCAGGTGATCATCACGGCGGCGAAGACCGTGTCCCTGGCCAGTGAGCTGTTCTTCTCGCCCCCGTCGGCCATGAGCGTGACGATCAGGGCGACTTCGATGACCGTCACGGCCACGGCCAGGACGAGCGAGCCGAACGGCTCACCCACCCGGTGGGCCACCACCTCGGCATGATGGACGGCCGCGAGCACCGAACCGGCCAGGAAACACGCGAGCAGCACCACCACGGGCCCCGGCACGGGCCGCCCCCAGGTGAAGACCAGCAGCACGACGGCCAGTACGGGCACGGTCGTCGACCAGTGCGCCGCGCGGGCGCGGACCAGACGCGTCATGCCTTCGACCCTGACAGAGCCTCGTGCAGGGCGCGCGTCGTACGGCGGACGGGGCGCGGCGGCGCTAGCGTCGATGCCATGCCTACTCCCCCCACTCCGCGCCCCGCCCGCTACACGGTGGAGATCAAGCCCCGGGCGGCCGACGCCGCCGGCCACCCCGACCACGGATCCACGCTGCGCACGGCGGTCGTGGAGGCGACGGGCGAGACGAGCGTGTCGGGCTACCCCCATTACGAGGGCGACGGCGTGGCGGCCGACATCGACCCCCGCACGCGCGCGGTGGAGGCGATCACGCTGGACGGCGGCGAGCTGCCGTACGGCTGGATCGCCGAGGTCTCACCGCCGGAAGCGTGAACGGCGTCCGGCGGGTTCCCGGGCCGGGGCCCCGCCCCGGCCCCCGCCCCGCGCGGCGGGATCAAGCCCGTCCGGCGATCGAGGAGGACGCCGAAGGGCGTCCGGGGCCCAGGGCCTGCCCCGGTGCGGGAAGGGGGCCGGGGGAAGCCCCGCGCAGCGGAACCGGGCCCGCCCGCCGCCTACCGCCGCAGCGCCCGCCCGAAGCCGGCGGCGAGCGGCATCCGCAGCCCCAGCGGCGGCGGCGCGGCGAAGGCGTCGGCCACCGGCCGGGCGTACCCGCGGCCGAGGAGCGTGCCCAGGACGAAGTCGGCCGCCAGCGCCAGCACTTCCGGGCGGTGCTGGCGCAGTGCGTGGCCGTCGGAGTGGACCTCGAAGCGGCAGATGTCGCGGTTCGCCTTCTTGGCCCGCTCGGCCAGCCGGTACGACAGCTCGGGATCGGTACGTTCGTCATTCGTGCCGTGCACGATCAGCACCTGGCGTCCGGCCAGCTGCTTCACCGGCTCCTCGGCCGCCGCGGCGGCGTCGTCCGGCAGCCAGGGCGCGATCGCGAGCACGGAGGTGACGGCCGCGTGGTCCGCGGCGTGCAGCGCGGCGCGGCCGCCCATGTCGATCCCCGCGAGGCACACCGGTACGTCGCCGTAGCGCCGTACGGCCTCGTCCGCCGCCCACCGCGCGTCGGCCGCGAGCCGCGCGTCCGCACCGTTCCAGCCACGGCCCCGGTAGCGCACGACATGGGCCACGAGTCCCTCGCCGCGCCCCGCCCCGGCCAGGGTCCGCGCCAGCGGCCGCACACCGGCGTACGCCAGCGGGGACGGCCGGCGCTCCGACACCGGCTCGCCGGCCGGAAGCAGCAGTACGACGCCGTTGACGCACACCGCGCGGTCACCGCCCCCGGCCGCCGCGACCGTTCCGACCGCTCCGACCGCCCGGCCCAACCGGGCCCCGGAAACCGGGTTTGCTTGCTGTGCCATGACAGAACAGTCTCAGAAGCGCAGGTGTACTCCACCCGTCCGCAGGGTCACTGTTACGTATCGACAGGCGCTATCTACGCGCGTAGGCGCTAGAGTGCCCAGATGACGAGCGAGACCCTCAACGCCCCCACCGCGAGCCAGATCCGCCGCGCCCCCAAGGTGCTGCTCCACGACCACCTCGACGGCGGTCTGCGCCCCGGCACGATCATCGACCTCGCCCGCGAGGCGGGTTACGAAGCCCTTCCCGAGACCGACGCCGACAAGCTCGGCATCTGGTTCCGCGAGGCCGCCGACTCCGGTTCGCTGGAGCGCTACCTGGAGACCTTCGCGCACACCTGCGCCGTCATGCAGACGCGTGACGCGCTCTTCCGCGTCGCCGCCGAGTGCGCCGAGGACCTCGCCGAGGACGGCGTCGTCTACGCCGAGATCCGGTACGCCCCCGAGCAGCACCTCGAGGAGGGCCTGACCCTCGAAGAGGTCGTCGAGGCCGTCACCGACGGCTTCCGCGAGGGCGAGCGCCGCGCGAAGGCGAACGGCCACCGCATCCGCGTCGGCGCCCTGCTGACCGCCATGCGGCACGCCGCCCGCGCCCTGGAGATCGCCGAACTCGCCAACCGCTACCGCGGCAACGGCGTCGTCGGCTTCGACATCGCCGGCGCCGAGGCGGGCTTCCCGCCCACCCGCCACCTCGACGCCTTCGAGTACCTCAAGCGCGAGAACAACCACTTCACGATCCACGCCGGCGAAGCCTTCGGGCTCCCCTCCATCTGGCAGGCGCTCCAGTGGTGCGGCGCCGACCGGCTCGGTCACGGCGTACGCATCATCGACGACATCGAGGTCGCGGCCGACGGCAGCGTCACGCTGGGCCGCCTCGCCGCGTACGTGCGCGACAAGCGCATCCCGCTGGAGATGTGCCCGACGTCCAACCTCCAGACGGGCGCGGCCGACTCCTACGCCGCACACCCCATCGGGCTGCTGCGCAAGCTGCACTTCAGGGCCACGGTGAACACCGACAACCGGCTGATGAGCGGCACCAGCATGAGCCGCGAGTTCGAGCACCTGGTCGACGCCTTCGGATACACGCTCGACGACATGCAGTGGTTCACAGTCAATGCGATGAAATCAGCATTCATTCCTTTCGATGAACGTCTCGCCATGATCAATGACGTGATCAAGCCCGGATACGCCGAGCTGAAATCCGAATGGCTGTTCCGTCAGACCGTCGCGACCAGCGGTTCTTCCTCCGTCTGACGTCGGGCGCACCGCTCCTGAGGCGGCCGGGAACGACGATTCCCGGCCGCCTTGGCGTGTTTGCGGCGGGGGCGGGGCGTGACTAGCTTGCAGAGCCGCTCACCCACCCCACCCCGTCGCAAGGACGTTTTCTTCATGAAGCAGTTCGCCGCCAAGACTCTCGGCGCCGCCGCCCTCGGCGCCGCCTTCGCCGCTGCCGCCGTCGGCAGCGCCTCCGCGGCCGAGCAGGCCGCCCCGGCCGCCCCCGACGTGGCCACCGCGCTGTCCACGGTGACCTCGGTACTGCCCGTACAGGAGACCGGCAACAAGCTCCCCGCCGGAACCCCCGAGTCCCTGGCCGCCGGCCAGAACGCGTTCACCGGAACCGTCGCCAACACGCTCACGCCCAAGCCCCTGGCGGCCGGCGACCCCAACCCGGTCGGGAAGCTGCTGCTCGGCACGCTGCCGGGCGTCTGAGCCCGCACCCGCACAGCGCACACGGCGAGGGGGCGCGCACCGGATCCGCATCCGGTGCGCGCCCCTCGCCGTGTGCGCGGGGGCAGGGCGGGACTACCAGGCGGTCTCCGCGGTCTTCTCGGCGGGCAGGAACACCCACAGCGCCAGGTAGAGCAGGAACTGCGGTCCGGGCAGCAGGCACGAGACCACGAAGACCACGCGCATCGTGTTCGCGGAAGTGCCGAAGCGCCGTGCCAGCGCAGCGCACACTCCACCGATCACTCGGCCGTTACGGGGGCGGACAAGGGCTGTCATGGCGGGCTCCTCGCGAGCTGGTCCGGGGGTCACTTCCGGTGTGCCTCCCGGTACCTCCATCCTGCTCGTCCGGACCGGCCCGAAGCGTCGCTCTACGGGGCGATCCCGACCCTGGGAATCGTCGGGGTGGGCCCCTGAGAGATCTCCTCCCGCGGTACGGGCCCGCCCGGCACCCGCTCCTGCTTGCGGCGCAGCCGGGCCCGCCCCACCGGTACGACCGTCAGGTGCGCCAGCGCGACCCCGGCCGTGTTCAGCAGGACCGAGTCCACATCGACGACCTGGCCCGGCACCCCGGTCTGGAGCAGTTCGACCGCCAGCGAGAACAGCGCCCCCGCCAGGGCCGTACGGGCCAGTGAGGCCACCGGCGAGACGGAGAGCCGGCCGCCCGCCATCGGCAGCAGTACCCCCAGCGGCGCCAGCAGCAGGAGCCCCTCGCAGATCCGCCGGGCCGCCGGGGCGGGGCCGAGCGCCAGATCCGCCTCGATGCCGGCCAGCGGACGGAAGTTCGGTGAGGTCACCCACGGGACGTCCAGGGGGCGCAGTGTCAGCCACCCGACGAGCAGCAGGTGCGCGAGGAGGAGGAGTCCTCCCGCCGCGCGGAAGCGGATGATGACGGCGCTGCCGTCCGAGCCATGACGCACACCCCCCAAGACGCGGCCACCGGCACGATCGGTTCCGCCCCGGGCGGCGGTGTGACGAGCCGGGCCCACACCTCACCCGGACGGGCCCGTGCGAGCCGGTGGGGGGCGGGCCGGAGCCGGTACGGATCAGCGCGAAGGCAGGATCTCGCCGAGGGCGGGCACCGACTCGGGGCGGGACTTCAGCGCCGCCGTGCACCGGTAGGCGCGCACCGGGTCGTCGGAAGGACCGCCGAGCACCACGGACCGGTCGGGCCCGGACGCCGCACTGTCCGCGTACGTACAGACGATCTGCGCCAGCGCGTACGTGGGCAGGTCCTCGGGCCGGCTGCTGAGCCGCAGCGCCCCCCGGGGGTCGCCCTTGCGCGCCCCGGAAACGGCCAGTGGCTCCCGTACGTCCGTGGTGAACCCCGCCTGCTTCTCCTCGTCCGAAGGCTCCTGCCGGAGCTCGTCGAGGAGCGTCTGCGCCACCCGCACCCGGCCGGACACCGGCTTCTCCTCGGGGGTCCGCACCGCCCGGTCCACCGGGACCAGCTGCGCGCCGCAGATCAGGTACACCTGGAGCGCGATGCCGGGGGCCGCCGGGGAGGAGGCGTCCTCCGCCGACAGCTCGCACGGCACCCGGGACGGCGCGGCGCCCGCCTCGACCGGCACCGAAGTGGTCCTGATCCCGCACCCGGCGAGCACGGCGCAGAGCGTGGCGAGGCCCACGAGACGGGCCGGCCCGCGCTTCACTGTTCTTCGCACTCCTCCCCCTCCCTCACACCGTCGTTCCCCCCGCCGTCCGCGGACCGCGACACGTCGAGCGGCAGCCGCAGCACGAAGACCGCGCCGCCGTCGGCCGAATTCGCCGCGGTGATGTCCCCGCCGTGGATGTGCGCGTTCTCCACGGCGATGGACAGGCCGAGCCCGCTGCCCTCGGAGCGCGGCCGTGACGCGCTCGCCTTGTAGAAGCGGTCGAAGACGTGCGGCAGTACGTCCTCGGGGATGCCGGGGCCGTGGTCCCGTACCTCGATGAACAGCTCGTGGCCGGCGGTCCGCACCGACACCCGCACCGGGGAGCCGCCGTGCTTGAGCGCGTTGCCGATCAGGTTCGCCAGGATGACGTCCAGGCGGCGCGGGTCGAGGCGCGCCATGATGCCGCGCTCGGCGTCGAGGTCCACCGCGTCCAGCCACGCGCGGGCGTCGATGCAGGCGGTCACCTGGTCCGCGACGTCGACGTCGTCGAGGACCAGACGGGCCGTACCCGCGTCGAAGCGGGTCACCTCCATCAGGTTCTCGACGAGGTCGTTCAGGCGCCGCGTCTCGCTCACCACCAGGTGCACGGCGGGCGCGATCATCGGGTCGAGGTTGTCCGCCTCGTCCTCCAGGACCTCGGCCACCGCGGTGATCGCGGTCAGCGGGGTGCGCAGCTCGTGCGACATGTCGGCGACGAACCGCCGGCTCGACTCCTCCCGCGCGCTCATGTCCGCGACCTTCTTCTCCAGCGACTCCGCGGTCTTGTTGAACGTCCGTGACAGGTCGGCCAGTTCGTCCGTGCCCGACACCCTCAGCCGGGTGTCGAGCTTCCCCTCGCCGAGCCGCCGCGCCGCGTCCCCGAGCCGCTGCACGGGCTTGAGCACGGTCGTCGCGGCCGCCTGGGCGAGCAGCGCGGAGCCCAGCAGCGCGAGCGCGGTGGCGATCGCGAGGGACCAGGCCAGCGAGCTGAGGTCGTCGCGCTCCTGCTCCAGGGAGGTGACCATGTAACCGGTGGGCCCGCCGCCGATCACCTTCGTGCCCGCCACCAGGAGCGGCTTCCCCTTCGGGCTGACGCGCACCCAGTAGAGGTGGTACGGGAACTCGTTGGCGTCCGTGACCTTCTGCCGCCGGTTCACCGCGTCCTGGAGCTGCTGCGGTACGTCGTCGAGCGTCAGGGTGTCGATGTCGGAGGTCCCGGCGATCGGCTTGCCCGCCGCCCGCTCGTCCACCAGGAGCACGCTGTAGCCGGGGCTGCCGCCGGCCGCCATCTGCGCGGCGGCGGCCTGGAGTTCGGCCTGCGTCGGACGCAGCGGCAGCGTGGCCGCGCGGCTCTGCATCTCCTGCCGGAAGTCCTTGAGCGCCGCGTCCTGGGTGCGGGTCAGCACCGCCTCGCGGTTGAGCCAGTACGCGATGCCCGACGCGGAGACGGCGGCCGTCAGCGCCACCAGGGCGAAGACGACGACGAGCCGCAGCCGCAGACTGGTCAGGCGCAGCCCCGCCAGCAGCGTCCTGCGGGAAGCAGCGCTCACGAAGGCGAGTCCAGCCGGTAGCCGACGCCCCGGACCGTACGGATGAGCGTCGGCGACGACGGTACGTCCTCGACCTTGGCCCGCAGCCGCTGCACGCACGCGTCGACCAGCCGCGAGTCGCCGAGGTAGTCGTGCTCCCACACCAGCCGCAGCAGCTGCTGGCGCGACAGGGCCTGCCCGGGGCGGCGGCTCAGTTCCAGCAGCAGCCGCAGCTCGGTCGGCGTGAGCTGGAGGTCCTCGCCGTTCTTGGTGACCGTCATGGCGGACCGGTCGATGACGACGCTGCCGAAGACGGCGGCGTCGTTGGCCTCCCGCTCGCCCCGCCGCAGCACCGCGCGGATGCGGGCGTCGAGGACCCGCCCCTGCACCGGCTTGACGACGTAGTCGTCGGCGCCCGACTCCAGGCCGACCACCACGTCGATGTCGTCGCTGCGCGCGGTCAGCAGGATGATGGGCAGTTGGTCCGTGCGCCTGATGCGCCGGCACACCTCGAATCCGTCGATGCCGGGCAGCATCACGTCCAGCACGATCAGATCCGGCCGCTGCTCGCGCAGCAGGCTCAGGCCGTCCTCTCCCGTCGCCGCGGTGGCCACTCGGTGGCCCTGGCGTGACAGGGAGAGTTCGAGGGCCGTGCGGATGGCGTCGTCGTCCTCGATCAGCAACAGGAAAGGCACAGAGGCCATTCTGGCCCATGGGGGAGGGGGAGTTCGACCGCCGGGACGCCCCCCGCCCCTGTGACAGGGCTGTGACAGTCGGCGGACACCGCGATGAAACTGCCCGGGCAAGCTCATTGGCACACGGACAGCGACGGACTCCACCGACGGGGGGCGCGAGATGAACGCACTGCACAGCACCACCTCCAGCGCAGTTGTCACGCGTCTCCACGACGTCACGAGGAACACCGGGAAGGCCGGTGCCGTGGGCCTGCGGGGGTGTGCTCGTGGCACCGGGCGCCAGCGCGCGCAGGCCGTGCATGTGGCCGCGGTGCCCGACGTGTTCGCGGGGGGCGACGGGGGGCACGGGGGAGCGGCGTACCGGGAGGCCGCGGGGGGAGGGGCTTCGGGGCCGGAGGTGGAATTCACCGCCTACGTCCGGGAGCGCCGTGCCTCCCTGTACGCCACCGCCTACCACCTGACCGGCGACCGGTTCGAGGCCGAGGACCTGCTGCAGAGCGCCCTCTTCTCGACGTACCGCGCCTGGGACAGGATCAGCGACAAGGCGGCGGTCGGCGGCTACCTGCGCCGCACGATGACGAACCTGCACATCAGCGCCTGGCGCAGGCGCAAGCTCAACGAATACCCGACCGAGGAACTGCCGGAGACGGCGAACGACACGGACGCGATGCGCGGCACCGAGCTGCGCGCCGTGCTCTGGCAGGCGCTCGCCCGGCTGCCCGAACTCCAGCGCACGATGCTGGTCCTGCGGTACTACGAGGGCCGCACCGACCCGGAGATCGCGGACATCCTCGACATCAGCGTCGGCACGGTCAAGAGCAGCATCTGGCGTTCACTGCGTCGGCTGCGCGAGGACGAGGCCCTCAGCTTCGGCCGTGACGAGGAAGAGTCCTTCGGCGAGCTGGTGGCCTGAAGGCACCCGGGGGGGGGTACGGGGGCACGGGGGCCGCGGTTTCGGGGGGAGACGGCGGAAGCCCACGGGGGAGAAGCGGCGGGGCCGGACGGGCCGGGGGGGCCTGTCCGGCCCCGCTGTGCGTCGTGTCGGCGGTCGCGGGCGGGGCGCGCCCGAAGCCCGAAGAGCGGTGGCGCTAGCGCGCCGCGGGCGCCCGGCGGCAGCGGCCCGCGGCCGCCGCGGCCAGTCGGCCCAGTGCCTCCTCCTTGCCGCAGGGGTGCGCCCCGAGCGCCGTCTGGCGCCCCACGATCGCCCGCTCGGCCCGCATCAGCCGCCAGCCCCTGCGCAGCAGGAACGGCACCGACTTGCGGCCCTCCCGCAGGTCCCGGAGCAGCCGTCGCCTGAAGGTCGTCGTGGGGCGCCCGCGCAGGCAGAGCGCGTCCGCGAGTACGTCCAGCTCCCGGCAGCGCACCACGATGTCCGCGGCGAAGATCCCCTCGGCCACGAACAGGGGCGTGCGCCCGATGTCGAACGCTTCGCTGTCCACCCGCGCGCTGGCGGCGATGTCGTAGACGGGGACGGTCGTACGCCCCGTACGGCACAGCTCCTCGATCGCCGCTACGGCGGCGTCCGCGTCCCAGGACAGCGGGGAGTCCCAGTCGATGTCCGTACCCCCCAGGACCTGCGGGAGCGTGGGGTCGTCGCACTCCTTGTAGAAGTCGTCGAGGCGCAGCACGGGCAGGCCCGTACGGGCGGCGAGCGACGACTTTCCGGAACCGGAGGGGCCCGAGAGCAGGACGACGCGCGTGGGTATGGGGGATGAGCTCACAGGGGACAAGTGTGCGGCATGGACCCGGGCGGGGGACTCCGCCGGGTACTTCCTGATATCAGCATCACATCTCAACTACGGTGTGTGCTCTCGCGGTTACCCACTCGGGCGGGAGTCCCATGGCACGTCACACCCCTTCCACCTCCCCGCGGCGCGCGCTCCTGCGCGCCGGCCTCGGCGTCACCGCCTGGC
>NZ_BAAAUD010000002.1:0-97049 GCF_039533765.1 Streptomyces enissocaesilis
CGCAGATTGCGCGCCACGACATCGAGGGAGCCCACCGGCGCGGCCTCCTCCGCCGCTGCCAGCACCTCAGCCAGTCCGATCCGATCACCAGCCACAACAGCCTCCCTAAGTTGGAGACTCTCCTTCCCACCGAAGCGGCGGCATCACAGTTGCGACATATGCCTCAGAACGCACGGTGTCTTGGCGAGGGGTCCGATCAGATCTCGGTTGGACACATCCACGGTTCGCTGTCCAAGGGCAAGCAGGCCCAGTCGCCGCCCCTTCTGTTTGGCGTGCGTACGTGTGATGTGAAAGTTCGGGGGTAAACGGGTTGCGGCATGACAGGGCGCTTGGGGGAGGGCGGGTCGGTATGGGGCAGACAGTGGGCGGTGGGGGCCGGGAGACGTTGCTGGGAGACGTGATCTCGGTATCCGGCGTGTTCGAGGGCAGCGAGGGCATTGCCGCGGCCCGTGATCTGGCCCGCGCCTTTCTCGCCGACGTTCAGGCCGTGCATGGGCTGCCGGTGTCCGGGCGCGCGATGGGCATGGTGCAGCTCGTGGTCAGCGAGCTGGTGACCAACGCCCGCAAGTACTCACCCGGCCTGTGCCTGCTGACGCTGGAAGTTGGTGGCGGCGCGGTCGAGGTGTCCGTATGGGACAGCAACCCGACGCCGCCGGCGATCCTCGCGCCCGACCCGACCCGGATCGGTCAGCACGGGCTGGAGATCGTCATGGCGGTCGGTCAGAGCTTCGCGGTGCACCGCGAACCTGTGGGCAAGCGGATCTCCACGGCCATCGTGCTGGCCGATGACCCAGGTGGGGACGCCGCCGGCCGCCAGCGTTGACGACATCTGAAGCCAGATGCTGCCCGCCCACTGGCCAACGATCGCGCCGCCGTCGGCCCCACCCGTGGGCGGCGTGCGCTGCGGACATCCAGGCATGGCCCCCACGACCCGTTCTGGGCTCAGTCGGCGGTTTTTAGCCCGCTCACCCGCGACAACGACGCAGGCCAACCACGAGTCCAAGTACCCTCGCGGATGCACCAACGTGTGCGTGAACGCCTGATCCCTCATTTTTGTGCTGGAAGCCGCCCCCGCCACCCCTGGCTCGTCGCGCGAATCACGCGCCGCAGAGGAGTGCCGGAAGGCGAAATGAGGCTTTCGGTCTGGCGCCACGGCCTGCACGAGGCAACGTCACGGCGTTCCCGCGCGGCTGCGTCTTGGCCGGGGAACCGCGTGGGGTTACGAAGACTCTGTGGCCGGCCCGGTGCGGCGAGGCCCGGGCCGGCCACATTCGCTGCGAAGCCCGGGCGACGGGCCTGAGCGCCCACGAGTCCCGGGCGCAGCGCGTGTCAGCTGCCGACGGGTGTGACACCGAACATCAGGGCGCGGCGGCTGATGTCGTAGTGCACCGTTGACGTCTCGGAGAGCAGGTCCTGGAGGACGTCCGCGTCCTCAGCGTTGACGGTCAGTACCTCTTCCCACGCGCCTTCGTCGAGCACCAGCTGCAAGGTGATGGTCCCTGGGGTGCCTGGACCACTGGCGACCCAGGTGAACTGGTAGTGGCTGAGCTGACGCACCTTGATGCTGTCGTCGGTGACAGGCTGCGTGACCTTGGCCATGAGCTTTCTCCTTGAGGGATCAGGGTTGGGCGGGATGGGTTCACGACTACTGGATGATCTTGTGGAACCCCCGATACGGCCCGTCGGCATGATGGGCCGCGAAAGCAGGTTCCGGCTCGGGCGCCGGGACGGGAGCCCGGCGGCCGGGGACGGTGCATCACGCGTCGCGGGACCGTCCCGGCACGCCGCGCTTACGCGATCGCCGAGCGGCAGCCAGACCGGCTCCCCCAGCTGTGGCGAAGGGTGAGGCGGCCCGGCGCATCACCCCCAGATGTTGCTGTTCGGGGCGCTGCTGCTCACCGTGCAGGGCGTTGAGGACCAGCACACTTGCGGTCAGCGCCGGTACGGCCCACTGCAGCAGCACGAGCTGACGCTGCGCCTGTTCGAGCTTGACCGGGTGCTCCGCGGCCATCTCGGCGTCCCTGGGGTCCAGGGACGAGGCGAGTTCGACCTTCTTGCCCACGACGCGGGTGTAGGCGGTCGCGGCCAGGGCCGCTCCCGTGAGCACCAACTTGGCCACAGTGGAGGCGCCGACCCCCTGTTGGTAGGCCACCCGGGCGCTGTTCGCACCCAGCAGACCGGCCCCTCCCACCAGATGAGCACCGATCGCTGCTGCGTTCACCGGTGTCCAGGCTGCCCAGCCGGCGCTGGCGATCCGCGCGGTGGACATTTCGTCGTCGGCGGATCTGTTCGCCGCCCCATTGAGGCCGATGGCACCCATCAGGGAACCACCGAACCAGGCCGCCAGCCCGATGTCGTGCAGGCTGCGCAGAACCGTGTTGCGTTCTGACATCCGAATCCTTCCAAGACTTGTGCCCCGCGACCCAGGGCACCGCAACCAGCTTCGGCGTGATCACCCGCACCTGCCAGGCAAGGCGCGCATACGAGCTACCAGCCCAGCTCAAGCCCCTGTCGCAGGGTGACTCGGTCACGGAGTTTCGGCGGTGAGGGCGCGGCGTCACCGATTCCTCATGTGTTCCGTCAAGGCACGGGTGTGGTGGGTGGCAGACGGGACCGAGCGGTTCGCTCGACAGACCCGCTCGGTGCTAACCGGGGAGCCTCGAGGCCGCCCAGCAGCTGCGTCGCCCGCCCGGAAGACGCGGCGGCGGTGCGCGCTCATCGCGCTCGGTGAGCACCCCTCGCCGCCGGTGCCGGCACCGGCGGCCAGGCGCCTTCCGACGCCCGTCGGCGCAGCAGCCGATCACCGATGTGGGGGGCGCCCCATCCGGTGCCCGAGAGACGGCCCTGCGTTCCCTCCTCCCTGCGGAGCTGCGGCCGAAGAACGGGGCCTGGGAAGACGACTCGGTGCTTTTCGCGATGGAGCTCCCCGGTCAGGCCGGGTCTGCGTCGCGGTCGTCCTGGACGGCTGCTGACGGTCGATCGTCGGACGGCAGCCCCCCACTCACCTGTGGGCCGGCCTTCCCCTGCACGCCCCGGAGACGGTGCTCCCGGTGCAGCTCAGAGTGCGACTGGGCAGTTTCGGCAACGGGGTATGTGACAGGAGCGGAGGGGGCGTACGGGCAGGGGGGTGGCGTTCGGCAGGCAGATGGCGTCAGGACGCCGGGCTCGGAGCCTTCGGGACAGACCGTCTCAGAACCCCGGGGCGTTTCGGAAAGGCCGGGCTCTGCCGCGAAGGCGTCCCCGATGTTCTCCCGCGGGGACCCGGAGGGCCTCGGTGCTGCTTGCAGCGGATCCTCGGCGGACGCGGATGTCCGTCCCAGGTCCTCAGTGTGTGGGGGAGTGCGCACGCTCGCCGGCTCACAGGGGTCGCCGTCGGGTTCCGGCTCGCTGGGCACGGCAGACACCGAAGCCGGGAGGGAGGGCGTGGGGTGTGACGAGCCCTGCGGGAGGGGAACGGCCGTCGGTGAGAGCGGAGCGGCCGATGTGACAGGGCTCCCGGCGCGCGACGGCGTTTGTTGTGACGGTTGCTCAGGGGGCGGTGTGAGCCACCGGGTCGGGCCCTGTGTACTCGCCACGGTGGGAAGGAGCACGGTAACGCCGTGCGGGGCGGGCGGCGGCGAGTGCTGAATCCGGTAACCCACGGCGGTGAGCAGACCGGCCAAGGAGACCACGAAAGCGGTGAGCATCTGTCGTACGGACATTGGTGTCCCTCTGTGCGGAGTCGTCTCAGGAACTGAGTTCTTCGAAGTAGCGCCTGGCAGATCGAAGGAAGTCGACGAACCCGCTGAACAGGTTCTGGGTCGCCTCGGCGAATGCTTCTGGGACGGTGAGAATCAGGTAGAGACTGGTGAGAGTGAGTAGCCAGAAAAGAGGGCTACGGCCGCGCATGAACACCTGTGCCTCCTGTATGTGGTGCGACGAGTTCCCTCTGCGGTACGCAAGAGGGAGGCGGGAAGAGGGAAGCGGGGCAGTTGTCTGGCTCCCGCACCCGTCAGGCGCGCAGGGCCTCTACGAGTGACTGACGCACGCGGTCTGCCTCCGTGCGGATCCTCGCCGGATCCCAGCCCCGGGTGTCCACCGGAGGCAGGACGGTGACCTCGATCGTGCCCGGCCGCAGGGTCAGTCCCGATCTCGTCATCACATCGGTGGCGTTGTGGATCGCGATGGGGACCACTGGAACACCGGCACGGGCAGCGATTCGGAACGCGCCGCTCCGGAAGGGCCCGACGTCCGGGGTCAACGCCCTGGTGCCTTCGGGCAGTACGAGCACGGAGCGGCCCGAGGACAGGCGCTCGACGGCCCTGTCCAGGAGGCCGGCCGATTGGAGTGGCCTGTTCCGGTCGACGAACAGGGTGTCCGCGAACCTCAGACAGGAACCCAGCACGGGGACGCTGCCCAGCTCCCGTTTCGCCACAGCGCACCAGTCGCCCTCGATGAGGCGTGCCAGGACGACGGCGTCCAGTGGGCTGGTGTGGTTGGCGACGTAGACGGCGGGCCCCACCTGGGCCGGTCGCTCACCGCCCCGGATCGCCACCTCGACCCCGGCAGCCCGCAGGATCAGGGCACTGCCCAGACGGAAGGCGCTCGAAACGACAGCGCGCGGTTCGCATCCCGCTCCCGCAGCGGAAAGGGCCACCGCGAGAGAGACCGTTGCCGCGCCGGCGGCCCCTGCGGTCGACCTCAGCCTGCCAAGAACCGAACCGCGGGACCGACCGGCCAGAACGGCGGGCCAGCCCTGTCTGCTCGCTTCGGCGGCCAGAGCAGCCCTGGCACGCACCACCCTGGGCCTGCCGACCGCCTGAAGCAGGGGGATGTCCTCGTAACCGTCGCAGTACGCGTAGCTGTCCGTCAGCTCAATGCCGTGGCGTCGGGCGTGCGCGCGTACGGCGGCCAGTTTGTCCGCCCCAGAGCACATGGTTGGCAGGGTGTCGGTGACCACCCGCCCGTCGACCACGGGAACCGGTGTGCAGAGAAGCTCGGAAACGCCCAAGGAGGCGGCCAGCGGCGCCACTTGTGCGGAGCTCGCCGCGGTCGCTACGCACACTGAGTGCCCTCTGGCCTGATGGGCGCGTACCAGGGCCCACATGTCGCGGTCGATCTTCGGAGCGATCTCCTCCGCGAAGACGCGCTCGCTCAGTGACCCCAGTTCGTCCTCGGCGCGTCCGTGCCAGCACGCAGCCGCCGCAGCTGCCAACCGGGCCGCCGCGCAGGTTTCGACCCCGGATCGGGCGCGCCACAAGTCGGCGGCGATGTGGTGAGGCGCCGCCGAGGTCAGTGCGTGCCAGGCTTCGGCCGGCCATTCCCCATGGCGCAGACGGTTGATGCAGAACGCGATCGAGGAGTGACCGTGGATCAGGGTGCCGTCGAAGTCGAAGTAGGCACCGGTCGCCGGCCCGGGCGGCGAGTTGTCGATGTCGGCCAGCAGTTCGCGCAGGGCGAGTGCGGGTGCCCCGGTCACGGCCGGTCTCCGCCGGGCCGGCCGGGCACCGGGGGCAGCTTCGCGGTTCGCCGGATCAGAGCGATCGTCATCAGGTCGGCATGGAGTTGCCTGGCCTCGGCGTGAGCGTGCCGGCGCCTGCGCGCCGCGTCGAGGCCCGTCTCCAGCAGGCCCGATCGCCGGGCGTCCAGGAGCAGGGAGTGATAGAAGCCCGGCGCGTGCGGGGGGACGAGGGACGCGCTCCCGATGGTGTTCGACCTGGTTCGGGCGCGAGCCAGTATGCGCGGAAGCACGACGTCGGGGTCGATCGTGTGGCTGTCCGGCTCCCGGGCCAGTTCCTGGAAGGCTACGAGTTGGCCTGCCGATGCGTCGGACAGAACGTCGGGGGCGATGAGTGCTTCCGCGGGAGTGAGCGGAATCGGGAACGTCCACAGGCCCTCTTCGGTGCCGTCCGTGGATGTGGCGAGCCGCTTCAGCTCGACCACCCCTGTCGCCAGCAGACTCGACTCGACGCCCAGTCCGGTTCCGCATGCGGCAGCCGTCAGTACGCTGCGCAACTCCTGCACGGCTGCGTCCCACGCGTCCATGGGTGTCACACGGGCGGCCCGGAGGGCGGCGACCTCGGCCGCCGCACGTGGCCACAGCCAGTGGATGCCCTGGTTGCGGTAGAAGGTGGCCACCGCGCGGTGCTCGCGGACGTGCGCGCGCAGGACCGGGGGCAGCCCCCGTCCGGCCTCCGAAACGGATGCGTCGGTCCCCGTCAGCGACACTGCTCCGACGTCTCGCAGACACAGGAGAGCCCTGCGCACTCCCTGTTCGGTGCGCAGGTCCTCGGTGTCGAGTGTCGGTGCGTCCGATCGTTCGAGGCTGTCCAGGAGGGGTTGCGCCCGCTGGTGCACCTGTGCCGTCGTGGACCAGTGCCCCGCCGCCGACACGGCGAGAGCGACCAGGGTCTGCCCGGTGACGGGAGTGACCCGGCAGTGTGCGCGGCTCACCTCGCGAGCCATGATGCGGGTGGCGGTGGGCTCGGAAAGGGTTCCCCTCGCGTGTTCTACGAAGTCGTCGACCGACAGCGGGGCTGCGAACCGTACGTGCACCACGCCCCGGGTGCGGTGCTGTGCTTGCAGATAGCGCAGGAACCAGCGGAGGGACTCGGGGCGTTTGGCCTGTCCGTTCCCCTCCCTCGCGAGGGCGGTCGCGTCGGGCAGGGAGGAGAAGGACAGGGCGACGGGAACGAGCCAGACCTTGCTGCCCGGCATGTCACGGACCGCGGCCAAGGTGTGCTCGAGCAGCCCGTGCCGGGGTGGTCCGGGCAGCCCCGTACGCGACCTGCCGCCCTCCTGGTACCACTCCAGGGTCTCGCCACTGCCGACGAGGTGCCGCAGATACAGCCGGAGCGCGCTGCGGTAGTCCTCGTCGGCGGGGGAGGCGCGGCGCAGGAACACCACCCCGGCGCGGGCGGCAAGCGAGGCGATGAGGGGGAGCCGCAGGTTGTCACCCGCGAACCAGAGTGGCCGGGGCCTGCCGATGTCGCGCAGAGCCAGCGACACGAAGAGCGGATCGGTGTACGCGCGGTGCTGCGGGAGGAAGATCAGGCAGGCGTCGGTCGCCGCCGGCCCCAGCAGCATCCGCCGGTCCTCCTCGAGGATGTTCACTTCCCAGGAGGGGACGAGCGCACGACACATGACGCGTGTGAAGAGGCCGGTCCAGGGTGTCCCCCGAACGGTAACCATCTCGCGCAGACACCGGCGCACGCGACGGCGTGCCACCGTGGCGTCGACGCCGGTGCGCTGTGCCAGTGCGAGGATCTCGTGGGATGCGTGGGGATGACGCAGAACGGTGTCCACCTCGGTGGAGCGACGGCGCTGGAACATGTGCTGCTTCTCCCTGTCTGCCGGGTGATGCCGAGAGGCCCCTTCGGCGCGTGGCCGGGGGTGTGCGGGCGGCGGGGCGTCACGTCGGTTCCGTGACGATCCGGCGGTGTGCGTGCCGGTGTTCCGCGGCAGCGGTTTTCGCCGCCGCGCCCGAGAAGCGTTTGCGGACGTCGCGCGCCCATGCCGTGTCGGAATCGGACATGTCGCCGGTGAGCAGGGCCTCGAAGGTTCCCCGCGGCCTCGGCAGCCCTCGGACCAGCGCCAGCAGCAGCGAGTCGTCCGGATCCATGCCCGTGTACGACGGATGACGGGTGGCGTGGGCCCGGGCGTCGTCCAGCGCGGAGGAAACGACGAGGGCGGGAGGCGGGGGGACGAGGGCGAGCGCCGACAGTGCGGCTGCCAGCCCCGCCCGGACGTCCTGGACCGTACCGGCGGGGCAGGGCGCGGCCACGTGATGCGTGGCGGCCACACGCAGGGCGCCCACGGCGACGTGTTCCTCCAGCCCGTCGGCGGAGCGCACCGGCCGGAAGCACACCGGGTGCACGGGTACGCCGGCGCGGACGGCGGCTGTGAGCACCGCTTCGGATCCCTCATCGCCGGTTCGTCCCAGACCTGCGGGGAGGACGATGTCGCCGCCGTGCGCGAGGTGGGTCAGCGCCCGCCGTGCCAGGGGGGCCCTGTCGGACGCGCAAGGACAACGGCGGAGATCGGTACGGGTGCCCGGGCCGTCGAAGAGCAGGCGCAGAAGCCCACGAGCGGTGCGGGAAGGAGCGGGAAGCAGCGTCTGCTGCCCGCGCAGGGCGGAGTTGGCCGCCGCCAGGACCAACGCCGCGGGTTCGTGGTCCGGTCCGTAGGCGTAGACCCGGCCGGGACCCGGGCACCCGTGGGGCGGCCGCGGCACCCGAACCAGCTCGTCCGACAGACGGATGCCGCCGAGGAAACCGTGGAGCAGGGCCGAGAGGAGGTCCAGGGCCGGCCAGTCCGGGCCGTTCTGCGCGGCCCACCAAGCGGTCGGTCGCGCCAGGTCGAGGGAAGGGGGCGCCGCGTCACGAACGCGTACCTCTGTGCCGCGCCGCCGTACGGAGAGGTGGTGCGTCGTCATGGGCAGGTTCGGAGCATGGGCCTGGGCGCGGGCAGTGCTGGTCACCAACCGGGGGTGGATCGCGCTGTGGCGGGCGACATGTTCCCGTAGGGCGATCGCGAAGGGCAGTTCCTCGTCGTCGGTGTTGTCCGCCAGTCCGAAGGCGTGCGTCAGCGTATGGGGAAACCAGTCGAGGGCCCGCAGGTCGTCGTCGGTCAGCACGGTGTGGGTGCCGCGCACCTCACTGATGCCCTCGCCGGGCAGATTGGCGTCCCCGCGCAGGAAGGAGAGACGGTCCTCGGGGGAGTGGGCGGCCAGCCTTCCCAGGCCCATCATCCGTAGCTCCAGTCGCATGGTGACCAGGGGAGTGCGCCCCTGGTAGAGCCAGAGGTCGAGCAGCGGACGCATCGGGTCGTCGTCGGCGAGCCCGGCGTACCGGGCCTCGGTGCGCAGGGCGCCGTGCGACGGGACGGGCGCGTGACGGCGCAGGTGGTGGAAATGGCGGGGGTAGCCGGCGTGACCGGACGGGATCCGGGGGTCCCACAGTTCCAGCTTCTGGAAGGGGACGACGTGGAGGGCACCGTCCAGAAGGCCGGGGTGCAGGGTCCCCGCAGGGACCTTGCACCGGCGGGTGTCGAGCACGCCGCTGCTTCCTGCGTCGCCCATCCGCAGTCCGACCAGGGAGCGGAACGCAGGTCCGTGAAAGAGGTGCCCTTCCGTGTAGGGAGAGCTGAGCACCGGCCGGGTGCCGGACAGGCTGGGGGGCGCCGCGGGCGGGGAAGGCGGTTCGTGTCGGATCTCCGCCCGGGCGACTCGCTCGTACCGGGAGAGCGCGGGCCGCCCCGCTTCGCGCCACACCAGTAGTTCGACTGTCGTGCCTTCCCGGCGGGCCCGTACCTCCGTCATGAGGTGGCGCGGACCGTCGAGTACCACCCAGCGTTCGAGGGTCAGGGTTTCGATGGAGTGACAGGTGCGACCGGTGTGCCGCTCGGCCGCCGAGGCCAGGACATCGGCGATCACGGTGGCGGGCAGGGAGGGGTCGGCGCAGGTGGGGCGGTGGTCGCGGAGCCAGGTGTCGACGGCCGGGTCGAGCGTCCGGGTGCTGAAGTGCCGGGGGAGTGCCCGGGGACCGGTGTCCGTCACGCGCAGGGTGATGTTGTCCACACGGTACGCCCACACACCGTCCACGCCGAGCCAGCCGTTGGCGACGGCGTACCGTCCCTCCGCGGTCTCACCGGTCTCGGTGATCTCCAGCCGGAAGACGACGTGACGTGACGCGGGGCCGACCTGCCCGCGGTATTTCCAGGTCAGCGGTTTGCCCATGTTCGCCGCCTCGAAGCGCGGCGCGCGCATCCCGGCGCCGAAATCCTTGTCGATCATCAGGACGCGCAGGAGTTGGTACAGGCCTTCCACACCGAGTGAGCCCGGCTGAACAGGGTCCTGGAAGAAGTGCGCCCTGAAGTACCAGTCGTCGGCCCTGACGTCCTTCTCGCCACGGATGCTGCCCAACCCGGCCGCGCCGCCCCCGGTGTCGCGATGGGTGGCTCGCTGGGGCACGACCAGGCGGCTGTGCCCGATCCTCAGGGGCCCCCCGCAGTACTTCTCGGGGCGGGTGGTGAGGTCGACGGGGGCCGGAGCGGAGTGCGCCTCCGCGGGCTGGGACTCCGCGTCGTCCGAGGAGGGAGGAGCGGGCAGACCACTCGCGGACTCGAAGGCGCCGTCTGCGAGGTATCCGAAGCTGGTGGTGCAGTTGAGCACCGGGACGCCGTCTGCGCGGCACTCGATGTCGAAGAAGGTGAGCACCATGTCGTCGGCCACGGTGTGGCCGGTGAGCTCGACCCGCGTACGCAGCGTGCGCGTACCTTCGGGTACGGCTTCCAGAAGCGTGGTGGCCCCGTCCAGGTTGCGGAAGTACAGACCACGACCGTTGTCGGGGGCGCAGCCCGTGAACTGGGCCAGCCAGCCGCAGGGTTGCAGGGCGGCTTCCATGAGGATCGCCGTGGGGAGTGTCGTGCCGCTGTCCTTCCAGTACCAGGCGTCGGCGCGCAGTTCGAATTCGGCCTCCGCCCAGCTGCCCTCGACCGGTTGTGCGGCCTGTGCCCCCAGCGCGACGACGCGGTCCACGCACAGGTAGGGCGGGCCGGGCAGACGGGGGATCCTGCGCCCGTCGTCCTCTCCGACGAAGGCCGGCCCCGGGTACTGACGTGCCGACCCCCAGACCAGCCCCAGCATGTACTCGCGGTCCAGGGCTGTGCCGTCCAGTACGTACGCCGTCCCTTCCGGCTCCACTCGGGCCAGCTCGTTCGGATCGACCGGCATGGGCGGACACTGCGCCGAGGGCAGGGCGCGCGCCTGGCCCCGCCAGTGGGCGAGAGGGGTGTCGGGAACCAGCCGCAGGGCGAGGCTTGCCGCGTGGAAGGACGGCCTTCCGTCGACGGTGCACAGCAGATCCGCGCGCAGGACGGGTTCCGGCCCCTCTTCGAGGTCGGTGACGAACAGCTCGTAGACCAGGAGCGAGTTGGCGGGCACCGCCTGGCCCCGGCATCGCATCCGTGAGGTCTCCTCCTGGACGGGCTCGAAGCGCCAGCCGTCCCGGGACGCGGTCAGGCCGAGGGCCGCCAGATGGAAGGCCATGGCCTGGTAGCCGCCTTCCAGCATCAGGGTGCCCGGCATGCAAGGGTCTTCGTGGAAGTGCCCTTCGAAGAACCAGTCGGCCTGGGTCAGGTCCAGTTCCGCGCGCAGGTAGCCGGCCCCGGTGGGCCCGCCCCGCGGGGCGAAGTCGGTCACCTCGTGGAGCAGTTGCAGATCACCCCCGTTGATGCGCGGGGTTCGCAGGTGGGTACGTGTGATCTCCCATTCGGAGCCGAAGCAGTCGGCGGGGCTGCCCAGCGCGAAGGCACGCACCTGCTCGGCCGAGAACCTCCGCACCGTGTCCCCGGTCGGAGGCAGCGGGCCCGTCCGTGCTGCGCGGGGCAGCTCCGAGGGTTGCCACAGCACGCCCGCCGATTGCTCCAGTTCCGCATCGGTGAAGAAACCCGCCTGACCGTTGCGCACGCTGATGCGCAACTCGTCCCCCACCCAGCAGTCGTACTGGAAGAAGAAGAGGCGCACGCCCGCGTGCTCCGCGTGTCCGGTGATCTCGATGCGATAAGTGAGGGTTTCGCCGGGCCGGGGCAACGGTCCGTGGAAGGTGAGATCGCAGCCGAGCAGACGGTAGACACGGCCGTCGTCCGGGCCCAGGTTCACACCGAGCCAGCTGATCAGCAGAAGGTCCGCCTGGCCGGCTTCGACCATCAGCGCCGGAGACATCCGCCCTGCCGGGTCGAGGTACCAGGAGTCGTGGGTGACGTCCGTCTGCGTCCAGATCACTCCTGTGCCCATGGTCGCCGGCTCCGCCTCGATGGACGTGACGCGGTCGACCAGCAGCATGGGGGGCTTGGGCAGCCTGGTTTGGCGCCGCCGACCGTCCTGAGCACGGAAACGGGAACCGAACAGGTGGGAGACCGGTTTCTCGGCGAGGTACTCGAGCTGAGCACGGTCGAACAGGACGGCCGGGGAACCGTCTTGTACGGCCGGGGCGGGATCCGGCCCGGCGGGGCCCGATACGGGCGGTACCGAAACCGCGGGCGCGCCGGCGGACACGGGTCCGGCTGCGGAAGAAGGTCCGGCCTTGGCCGAGGCCGAAGGGAGGACGGCCTTTCGAGGGCTCAGGGCCGCGGAGGCGTGTGCCTTGCTCTGTCCCGCACCGCGGCCCTCCTTCCGGTCCCCTACCTGGGGCCGCGCCTGTCCTGACGAGACGAGGATGGTTCGGGCTGCCGCGGCGAGATGCGTGGGCGGCGGTGAGAGCCGTTGCGTCAGGGCTTCGTGGTCCACTTCGAACCCGGCCGCGACCAACTGCGCAGCGACGTCGAAGGCCTGTGAGAAGGACTTCTCGGGGGAGGCGTCCATCGCCACCGCGAGATGGTCCTTGCCGCGCAGCGTCTCGCCGATCCAGTTCGTGCAGACCTGCTTGGGTCCGTGCTCCACGAAAACGCGCGTCCCACGCGCATGGGCGTCGAGCACGGAGCCGGCGAACTCCACGGTGCCGGTGGCCTGCGCGGTCAGCGCGTCGGCCAGGGAGTCCGCCGTCGGGATCTGAGGAGTATCCGTGGCGCATGTGTAGAAGGAGACGTCGGGCAACGGGCTGAGCGGCCGGTGGTGGAAGGCCCGCCAGGTCGCGGCGACCTCCTTCACCTCGGGGGCGTGCGCGGCGACGTCGTACTCCAGCCGGAAGGCGTACCGGGGCCGCAGCCGCTTCAGCACCCTCGCGCAGCCCGCCTCCTCACCACCGATGGTGCAGTTCTGCGGGCTGTTCACCGCGGTGAGATGGACGGCCTCCTCACCTGCCAGTGCCTCCTCGACCTGCTTGCGCGGGGCGCCCACCACGTGGGTGGCCCAGCGCTCGCCGGCGATTCCTTTCCTTCGCCATTGGGCCCTCACCGCGCTGCAAGGACCGGTGAGGGCACCCGAGAACAGGGGGTCTGCGACGGAGTCGGCGATCAGCGGGCCCAGTTGCTGCCAGTACCCGAGCGAGATCAGCGCGCTGGTGGCACCCGATGAGTAGCCGATGACACTCCGCGGGCGAAGACCCAGGGTGTCCCGGGTGAGGGAGGTGTGGACGACGCTCAGGGTGGTCGCCGCCCAGATCCGCTGCATGGCGGACAGTTCCACTGCGTCGTCCTGGTCGAAAAGCCACTGCACCAGAGGCCCCAGTGGCCTCCCGCAACGCTGTGCGAGTGCGCTCAGTGAGTCGGGCAGCGCCAGCATCAGCGCGCGGCCCATCTCGGGATACGAAGCCGCGCCTCCGGTGTAGACGAACGCGACCGAGCCCTCCAGGGGCTTCTCGCGGTAGTGCACTCCCGCCGGGCGCACGCCGCCCTCGCGCAGCCAGCGGGACGCCGCCCCCACCCGCTCGCGCAGCTGGTTCTCCCCCTGGGCCCGGACGACGAGACGCGCGAGGCCGTCCCCGCCCTCGTGGTAGGCCGCGGCATTGTCCAGGAGCGCGGCCGTCCCCGTCCCCCGGTAGACGTGCAGGCGAGGAGCTCGCTCGACAAGACAGGCACGCGGCGGGGACGGCGCGGCCCGCAGCCGCAGGCGGTGGGCCTCGGCCGCTTCGGCGGGCCGCACCACGACCTCCGCCGACCGTTCCCCCAGCCACGGGCAGGCCGGAGCACCGGGCCGTGGCAGGGTGGCGCGGTCGAGGCAGATCACGGCGATCGCGACCGACACCAGGGCGTGCGCACAGTCCGCGTGACCGACGAGCTCGGACACGTTCAGGTCGGTATGCCCGGAATCCTGGCGGGCGGTGACGTCGCCCACGGTCAACGGAGCCGGGAAGGCCGGCGGTCGGGGGGCGCCGGAGGCCGGTGAAGGCGCGGCGGGAAGCAGGGCGAGTACACGGTCGCCGTCCCGCGCGGCGTGGTCGGCGCGCTTCAGGACGAGTACGACGGCCGCGTCGACGGGGTCCGCCGGCCGTCCCAGTGCTGCCAGCACATCGCGGTGAACCGGCTCGTCGGGGGTCGCCACAGCCCCGATGATCGCCGCGTCGCTCTCGCCCGCCCGGATGGAACGTGCGGCCAGACGCAGTGCCGTCAGGCCAGACGCCTCCCGGTCCGACATCGCGAAGCCACACCCGGTGAGGTCCAGAGAGACGTTGATCTGGTTCGCGAGGGTGGCCGCGGTGTGCCGCAGCACGGCATTCGCGGTCAGTGGCTCGGGCGTCGGGGCGTCCGGTGTCGCGAAGTCGGCGCCGGCGGCCACAACGGTGTCAAAGACGCGGTCGCCGGCGTAAAGAGCGTTCCAGCGTTGCCGGAAACTCGCGGTTTCCGGTGCTCCCTCCGCACCCACCAGGACGAGTGTGCGCTCCCGCGGCAGGCGCACACCGGCTGCCGCCTCCTGGCAGGCGCCCATGAGCAATGCCTGATGGGGGAGGGCTCCGGTGTAGTCGGCCGGCGGGAAGTGCAGTTCCTGGAGGGAGAGTTCGACGTGTGCCGCAAGCGTGGCGCGCCGTCGGTCGCCAGTGACGAGCCGGCGGACCAGATCCTCGACGGACCGGCCGCCCGCCAGACGGGCGCCCAGGCCCACCACCGCGATCTCGATGTCCTCGGGAGGGCCGCCGCTCGGGGGGTTCTCCTGGGGGGCGTCCGAGCACGCGGGTACGGGGTGCGGGGCGCGGGGTGCGGACTGCACGGGGCGGGTGGGCGCGGCATCGCCCGGCTCTGTGGGCATGGAGGGTCCTGTCTGCTGGGGCAAGCGCGGGCGGTCGGTCGCGTCGGGAGGCGTGGGGTACGCCGCGCCCGAAAGGCGGGTCCGAGCGGAGATTCCGGCGGGAGCCACGGAGGGGCGGGCGGGCGGGCCTTCGAGGACGAGGTGTGCGTTGTTTCCGCCGAATCCGAAGGCGCTCAGCCCTGCCAGCCGCGGCCCTTTCCACGGTTCGGGCGCGGACGGCAAGCGAAAGGGACTGTTCCGCAGAGCCCTGGACGGTGTCCGCACCCCGCACACCGGCGGGATGACGCCCTCCTCCAGCGCTGCGGTCAGTTTGAGCAACCCGACCAGGCCCGAGGCCGTCAGGGTGTGACCGAAGTTGGCCTTCGCCGCCCCGATGGGCAGGTCGCTGGCATCGGCGAACACGCGGGCCGTGCTGCGGATCTCCGCGCCGTCCCCCGACGGGGTGCCCGTGGCGTGGAACTCCAGGAGTCCGACGTCCTCGGGAGCCAATTCCGCGTCCCGGTAGGCCTGACGCATCACGAAATCCTGGACGTCCTCGTCCGGCGCGACGAAACTGCCGCGCCGGCCGTTGTTGGCCCACCCGATGCCCCGGACGACGCCGAGTACCGGAAGGCCGCCGGCGAGGGCGTCCGCCAGTCGTACCAGGGTGACGAAGGCGGCCCCTTCGGCGGGGACCAGACCGTCCGCCGCCTGGTCGAGCGGGCGGCTCCGTCCTTGCAGGCTGAGCACGGAGAGGGCGGTGAAGCCCATGTGGATAAAGAGGTTGTCCGCGCAGCTCGCGCCGCCGGCGACCATGACGTCCGCCTCGTCGTCCTGCAGCCGGTCACAGGCGATCTTGACGGCATACAGCGAGGACGCACACGCGGCATCGAGGGTGAGGGCTCCGGCGCCGAGCCCGAACAGCCGGGCCGTCTGCGCGGCCGGCTGGCCGAAGCAGAAGGCATTGCGCGGATCGACGACAGGCACGCCGTGGGAGGACACGAAGGTCTGTCCTGTTCGCTGCCGGTCCATGACCAGCTGGGCGAACTCGACGGTCGGATAGGAGAGGTTTCCCATGACCAGGCCGCTTCGGGAGCTGTCCCTCGCTTCCGGGACAGGGGCCAGCGCCTCACCGACGGCATGCGCGGTCCAGCGGAACAGCGGAGAGAAACGGGATGCCTCGTCGTGGCTCCAGCCGAGCTCGCAGGGGCGGAAGACCTTGTCGAAGTCCCGGACGTATCCGCCCACGTCATTGCAGACGCGGTCCCGGGACGGCCGGACGGGGGAGCGCAGCGCAGCGGGGTCCAGGCCCCAGTGTCCTTGCGGAAGCGGGGAGATCTCGGAAGCGCCGGAGACCACCGTTCTCCACAGCGCGCCAGGGTCCAGCGCGCCGGGCAGGACACAGCCGCGACCTACGATGGCGATCGGTGCAGAACTCATGAAAAGCCTCGTTCGTCGAGCGGAGCCAGGGAAGCCGGTGAAACTGCAAGGGGAGGTCGTCCGAGTCGTACTGACGGGCAGAGCGTGGCCTCTTTCCCGCCGTGCCCAGCGGGAGCGGCAGGTGGGCGCGACGCGTCGCGCGCACCCCTTTCAGCCTCGGCCCGCGCTCACCGCGGCCGGATGATGAGTTGAATTCCGCCCAGGGCCGCCCGCAGTCCGCCGTCGGCGTCGAGCAGGACGGCATCGCATATGGCGCGCATCCGGTCAGCCCGGCGGGCGGTCACCCGGCAGGTGACCGGGCCGGGCGCCGGGCCCGGGCGGTGCATCTCGTAGCGGTCCACCGCCATGGGCAGGTTGGGCCGGCCCGTGACCTCCTCGCCCCACACCACGGCGAGCTGTACTGCGCCGTCCACCAGTGCGGGATCGGTCCGCCACGGCTCTGCGGCGTCCCAGCCCATCTCCCGCAGCCCGTGCACGATGCCCTGTGCTCCGGCCGGGTCGCAGTGGACGACCTCTTGCAGTACCTGATGCATGGGCCCGTGGAACCGGCTCGTGCCGCCATACCGGAAGCGCCGGTTCGGGGGCGTGTACGCCTCCAGGGGCTCGGGCGTCTCCTGCGGAGCTGCCGGCGGTGCCAAGGTGCCGACCGAACCCACCGCGCTGAACTGGGGGTGACTGCCAGGCCGTCCGAGCCGCAGCGCGCACGTCCCGTCCGGGGCGGGCGAGCGCTGGACGCTGAGCCACTCGGCGCCGGGGTAGTTGTCGAACGCGAGTTTGCTCTGCACCTTGATGTCGCTGAGGACGAAGGAGCCGCCGGCATCTCCGGGCGGAACGACCGCGCGTGCCATCCACTCGACGGCGGTGGCCACCGGGACGATGACCCGGCCCATGATGGCGTGGTCCGCCAGCTCGGGCTGAAGAGTGCCATGAGTCAGCAGCGTGGCGGTCAGCTTCCCCTGGTCCGGCCCGGACTCGTGCGCTGGTGACTTCTCGCCCCAGCATCGCACTTGCTGTTCGTCGGGGACCAGCACCAGGCGTGCGGGGCCCGATCCGGCGGCCAGTTCGGCCGCGAACGCACGCGCCCCCTCCTGGACGGGGATCAGTGCCACTCCCCGGTCGGTGAAGTGCTCCTGCAGTTGAGGCCCCACCATGCCGCCGCGCCAGGCCCCCCAGGCCATGGACACCACATGGGCGTCGGGGTGTTCCCTGGCGAGGTGGGGGGCCAGATGGTCCATGACAGCGTTGGCCATCGCGTAGTCGCTCTGCCCGGCGTTGCCCACCACGGCGCTGACCGACGAGAAGAGGCACACGGTCTTCAACGGATCGTCGGCGGTGGCGTCGAGGAGGTTTCGCAGTCCGGCCACTTTGGTGGTGAAGACCTGATCGAACTGCTCGGGGGTCTTCTCCGCCACCGCCTTGTCCGCGATCACCCCGGCGGCGTGGACGAGACCTGTCACCGGCCCCCATTCGCCCCTGGCCTCGCGCAGACACACCCGTACCGCATCGGAGTCCCGGACGTCCACCGTCCGGTACCGCACGGTCGCGCCGGCGCGTTCCAGCCGCTGCAGCGTGGCGCGGATCTCCCGCGAAGCGAGCAGGCGCGCGGCCGCGGCCCGAACCTGTGGCAGCGGCCTGGACGTCCCCGCAGCCTTGTCGTACTCCAGCAGGGCCCTGATGAGCGAAGGCTCGTCATCCAGTGCGGCGAGCCGGGAGTTCTCGGACACCAGACCGGTACGGCCCAGGAGCAGCAGCCGGGGGGAGCGCCCCGTCGCCAGTGCGGCGAGGCAGTCCGCAGCGATGCCCCGTGCCCCGCCCGTCACCACCAGGAAGGAACGGGAGTCGACGGCCGTTGCGCGGTCCGCCGGGACGGGGGGAGCCGGAACGAATTCCCTCATGTACCGCTCACCGTCGGCGGCGAGTGCCACCTCCTTCTCGTCCCCGCCGAGGAGGAGCTCCTGCGAGAGCGCCTGGCCCACTTCGGTGATCGGGCGTCCGGCGCACTGCAGATCGACAGCCTTGACCGTGATGTCCGGCCATTCCCGGTCGGCGGTCCTCGCGAGGGCTGTCGCACCGTTCAACCAGGCGCCCCCGCCCTGACGGCCCGAGAGTCCGAAGTCACCGCCGCCGTCGTGGACCAGCACCACGGAGTCGACGGCCGCCGGACTGCGGGTGAGCAGCCCGAGCCGCCGTAGCAACTCACCGTGCAGCTGGGGAGACGCCTCGGCGGGCCGCCGCGGACCGCGCAGAGCATCCAGCAGGATCAGACAGCCGGTGTCCGGGGGTACGTCGTCGAACGGCAGGCCGGCGCACATCGTCTCGGCCCGCACACCGCGGGCGACGAGGGCGGCGACGACCTCCGCGGCGATGCCGCGTCCGTCGTCGGTGACGAGCACCCGACGCGACAGACCTGGCAGAGCGAAACCGGGCGACTGCTGTGGACGGGGCGTGAGGACCAGTCGCGTCAACTCGTGCGGGGCGGCGTGCCCCCCGTCGTCGGTCACGAATCCTGCCCGTGCACAGCCCCGGTGAGCTCACCGAGCCGCTGGGCGACGTCGGCGATGGTACGCAGCCTGGCCATCTCGGCCCCGTTGGCGTCGTCCAGGCCGGGAACCTGGTCACGGACGATCGCGAGGATCTGTACACGCTTGATGGAGTCGATGCCCAGTTCCTCCTCCAGGGACATGTCCGGAGTGAGTACGTCCTCGGGATAGCCCGTGACATCGGCGATCACCGACAGGAGCAGCGGAGTGAAGTCCGTTCCACCGCTCGCTCGTCCGGGCGGGGTGGACGCGTCGGAATCTGCGGGAGGCTCGGGGACGGCGGGCGCCGCGGAGCTGGTGAAGGCGGACCCGGGAGGCGGAGTCATGGGCTGTTCGCCGGATCCGGCGGAAGCGGTCGCGGACTCGGGCAGCGGCTGCTCCGCCGACGGGGCGACCGCAGCAGAAGCAGTGCGGGTGGGATCCGAAGGCTTCGCCGGGGAACCGCGGTCCGAGGCAACCGTGGCAGGGACCGTGTCCCTGGCGGAGGCCTCCGCCAGGAGGGTGTGCAACCGCTCCAGGGTGGTCAGAGAAGTCCGGTGCTGTTCCTGGAGCTGCGTGAGGGGGCCGATCAGGCTGCGCAGTACGGCAGGCCAGTCCTCACAGCTCTCGGGAGCGGCATGTGCGGCGCCGTTGCCGTTGGCGTTGGCGAAGGAGGAGGCGTCGCGGTGCGAAAGGGAGGTCATGAGTGCTCCGTGGAGTGAGATGGGTGGGGCGTGGGCAGATGGGCTCGGTACCGGTGTGCGTCAAGGCGGCATCGCCGCTCCCCCTTCTGTCGAGCCTGCGCGAGGACGGAACGGGCGAGGATCAGGCCAGGGACGTGCGGGAGCCTCCTGCCGCAGCTGCGTGCCGGCGTGCGGGATGTGCCGTCTGTCCGGCGTCGGCGGCGTCGGGCGGGTAGGGCCGCCCGTAATTGCTGCCGCGGATGGGTACGGTCATTCCGCGCCTGCCGGGCTTCCTGGGCGGCGCGTCGGTGGCCGCGAACGGAGCCCACAGCGGCGCGAAGTCGAGAGGCCTGGCGCGGTGCACGGTGAGGCGCGCCAGGGTGTCCTGGAGACCGGCGAGAGCATCGGTTCCCCGGTGGTCGACCGCGACGGCGAGGTGCGAACGGTCGCCGAGGTTGCGGGAAACGAGACGGGTGAGCGTGCTGCCTGCTCCGAGTTCGACGAAGTCGTGCACCCCGCTGCGCCGCATGGCGTCCACCTGCTCCGCGAAGCGTACCGGCGACACCATCTGTGTCCCGAGGAGACGTCGTACGGCGGCCGGCTCTTGCGGATAGAGCTCCGCGGTCACGTTGGACCACACGTCGATGCGGGGCGCGCGCAGGGCGGTGACGTCGAGGAACGCGTCGAAGGGGGTGGCGGCCGCGGCGACGGCGGGACTGTGGAAGGCGGCGCCGGTGGAGAGCTTGGTGGAGGGCACCCCGCACCTGCTGAGAGCGTCCGCCGCGGTCTGGACCGCCGCGTGTTCCCCGGCCAGTACCATCTGCTCGGGAGCGTTGAGGCCCACCAGCCAGAGCCCCTTGGGAAGGTGGGGGCCGAGGACGTCCCGCAGACGGTCGGCCGAGCATTCGACGGCCAGCATCCCGCCCGGTTGTTCCGCCCCGGCGCAGGCCATGAGTTCACCGCGTCGCGCGGCCAGCCGGAACAGGGTGGGCGCGTCGTAGACACCGGCGACGTGGAGGGCGACGAGCTCGCCGAAACTGTGTCCCCCGGTGCAGTCGGGGCGCAGGCCCATGGACGTCAGTACGGACAACTGGGCAAGGCACTGCACGGCGAGCGCGGGCTGGGCGTGTTCGGTCTGCGCCAGCGCTTGGGCTTGCCTGCGCCGGGCGGCCCTGTTGAGGGCGGGTGGCGGGAACACCAGTCGGTGCGGGGCACAGCCGAATTCGCCACCCCAGTCCGCTGCGCGGTCCCAGACCGCGAGCGCCTGTGGGCTGTGCAGGGCGAGTGCCGCGCCCATGCCGACGTACTGGCTCCCCTGGCCGGAGAAGAGAAAGGCGAGTCTGCCCGGTTCGCCGACCGGGCCCGCGTAGTGCGCCCGGCCGGGGTGCGAGACACTGCGCGAGGGTTCGTCGCGGAGGTGGTCGGCCAGCGAGCGCAGCCGTTCGGTGGCCTGGGCGCGGTCCGCCGCCAGGACGGCCAACCGGTAGGGCCGGCCGGCGTCGAACGAGAGCTGGGTGGCCCGCGCGTCCTCGTCGAGGGGCGCGGTGGAACCGGAGAGCCGCAGGGCTGCGCCGGCCAGTTCCGCGGGTGAGTCGGCGCCGAGCAGAAGGAGCTCGCTCGTCACGTTGCGCAGCATGGGCGCCCGCCCGGGGCGGTATTCCTCCGCCGTGACATGGAAGTTGCTGCCGCCGAATCCGAAGCTGGACACCGATGCCCGCCGGGGGTGGCGGCCGTCCCGTACCCAGGGCCGCAGTTCCGTGCTGACATACAGGGGGCTGCCGCGGTCCGCGAGGAGCGGGTTCGGCGCGGACACCTTGATGCTGGGGGGGAGCGCTCGCTGGTGCAGCGCGAGCACCGCCTTCAGGAGACCCACCGCGCCGGCCGCAGACTTGGTGTGGCCGAGCTGGGACTTGACGGACCCGACGGCGCACCATGGCTCGCCGGTGGAGTCGTCGGGCCGGTCCTTGCCGAACACGTCGGTCAGCGCGGTGAGTTCGACGGAATCGCCGGTCCTCGTGCCCGTGCCGTGCGCCTCGACGAGTTCCACGGTCGAGGGACCGTAACCGGCTTGTTGGTAGGCACGCTCCAGGGCGATCCGCTGCCCGCCGGGGACCGGTGCGTAGATCGCGCCACCGCCTCCGTCGGACGAGGAGCCGATTCCCTTGAGCACGGCGTAGACAGGATTGCCGTCGCGTTCCGCGTCGGCCAGCCTCCGCAGAGCGAACATGGCGAGCCCTTCGCCGAGCATCGTGCCGTCGGCCTCGTCGGAGAAGGGCCGGCAGTCCCCCGAGGGGGACAGTGCCGGAGTCTTGCTGAAGCACATGTACATGGCGATGCCGTTGAACGTGTCCACCCCGCCGGTGAGAACCGTGTCGCACCTGCCCAGTTGGAGTTCGCTCACCGCCATGGACAGGGCGGCCAGCGATCCGGCGCACGCCGCGTCCACGGTGCAGTTGGGGCCGTTGAGGTCGAACCGGTTGGCGATGCGCCCCGCGACGACGTTGCTCAGCAGGCCGGGAAAGGTTGCTTCCTGCCACGGGGTGTAATGGTCGGCGATGGCGTCGCAGAGCCGGTCGGCCTGCTCGTCGTCGATTCCGTGCTCACGCATCGCCTTGCGCCAGACAGGCCGTTGCAGCCGGTAGCCCATCTCGGTGAGCTGTTCCAGGCCCGAAGCCCCGAGGATGACCCCGGTGCGCGTCCTGTCGAGCGAGGACAGGTCGTTTCCAAAGGCATCGGACAGCGCCAGTTCGGCGGTCATCAACGCCAGGAGCTGTGTGGTGTCGGTCGCCGGGATCATCTTCGGCGGAATCCCGTATGCCAATGGGTTGAAGTCCACGGGGTCCAGGAAGGCTCCCCGGGTGGCATAGGTGCGGTCGGGGGCGCTGGGGTCCGAGTCGTAGTAGTCGCCGACGAGCCAGTGGGACGGGGGCACCTCCTGCATGAGGTCGCGGCCCGAGGAGACGGTGCGCCAGAAGCCGGTCACCGACTGTGAGCCGGGGACCAGTGCGCTGACGCCTACGACGGCGATGTCCAAGGGGGAGGTGGGTGAGGGGGGAACCTGCGCGGGGGCAGCTGGGACTGACGGGGCGGCCATAGGGGCTCCGTAGGGGATGAAGGGCCCGGAGGGGGCCGGATTGTCACGTGGGGGACCGGTGACGCCTTGTACGTGACCGGGCGCGCCTCAGGTGTGGGGCGGCGGTCCGATGCGCCCGCAGGCGGAGCCGGCGCGGTGGTCCGGAGCGGCGCGAGGAGGCGCGGTGGTCCGGAGCGACGTGAGGAGGCGCGGGAGTACCGGCGGCGTTGGACGGACGACTGGCCGCTCTTGCTGGGCGGCGAGGGTTCTCACGCGCCGGGACGGAGTGAGAGGGTGCTTCCGATGCCGATCGCTGGGCCCCTGGAGGGCGGTGACGGGCATCAGGGCCGGGGGACGGGGCACCGGCCGCGGTTTCGCGGCGCTGGGCTGCCCGTCATGGTGGACGGGCCTTCGGTTCGTCCGGCCGGTCTCTCGTCCGGTCCGATGTCGGCTGGGCGTCTGACGCTTCGGCTACGCCGCCTGGCGCAGAGGCCGCGGTCGGAACGTCCATCCCTGGGCCGGCAACTGAACACCGTGACAGCGCAGTTGATGGGCACGGGCGAGGCAAGCCGTCCCTTCCAGCAGATTGAGACCCACCTGGACCACGGAACGTTGCCGGGTGTCTGCGAGGAAACTCCCCGCGACCCAGTGGTTGAACGCGCCCAGTGCGGGACCGCACCACAGTTGGAAGTCCACTGCCCGGCCCTGCTCGCCGCGGATGGCCCAGTGACTCGACTGGCCCAGGTACCAGCGGAACAGCAAGGCCATGCGGTGTTTGGGGTCGGAGGCGGCCCGCTCGATCTCGCCCTGGTCGCGGACGGACCAGAACTTCTCGGTCTGTTCCCAGATGTCGGCGAGGGGAGCCCGGAAGATGTCGCGTTCGAGCCGGCGCCGTGTCTTCTCGTCGAGCTGGTCCAGGCTGTCGTACTGGTCGTAGAGCCGGTGGAGCAGTCGCGCCCGCTGGGCGAACATCGTCCCCTTGCCGAGGACCTGTACCTTGACCCCCAGCTCGAACATGTCCGCGGCCGGCGCCATGACCATGTCGGGAAGGTCGGCGGCGGCCAGCAGAGCGCGGGCCTGTTCGGAGATGCCGGACTCGCGCGTCGTCTGATTGACCGAGCCGGTGACCGCATAGGCCGCGCCGGCGGCGAAGGCCGCAGCCAGGGCGTGCGGCGTGCCGAGTCCACCGGCCGCTCCCACGCGCACGGTGTACCCGTGGACGCGGGCGACGCTGTCGCGAAGTGCCAGCAACCTGGGCAGCAGCGCGGTGAGGGGCCGGTTGTCGGTGTGGCCCCCGCTGTCGGCCTCCGCTGTGATGTCCTCGGCCACCGGGACCCGTGCGGCCAGACGCGCCTCTTCCTTGTTCAGCAATCCCCTGCCCACCAGCTGTTCCAGCAGGGCGGCCGGCGCGGGCGTCATGAAGGCCTTGGCGGTTTCAGGGCGCGAGACCTTGGCCAGGACGCGTACGGGCCGGTGCACCGAACCGTCGGGGCGCTCACTGATTCCGGAGAGCGCCAGGCGCAGCACGGACGGGGTGAGCTCCATGAAGGCGGACACCGACACGCTTGGGACGCGCTCCCTCAACAGCAGTTCCACGACGGCACGTTCCACGGCGGGCTCGGTGGGGCTGTGGATGAGATTGACCGCCCACCCAGGACCTGGCCCGAGCTCCCGCCGGATACGCCCCAGCGCTTCCTCGACCTGCTGCGCGGTCAGTCCCGCGGCACCGAACACGCCGAGAAATCCGCCGCGCGCCGCCGCGACGACCATGTCCGTCGTGGCGATGCCGTTCGCCATCTCACCGACCACGTAGGGGAACCGGACTCCGTGCCGGTCGGCGAACCCCGGGTCGCCCAGCCATTCGGGGAAGACACCGGGAAGAATTCCCTCCACGTTCCATTCGCTGGTGTCGAGTGCTTCCAGCGAGTCGTTGTCGGGGAGAAAAGCCTGACGCCTTCCGTCCTTTCGATGGCTCAGTACCCATACATCTGAACGCGGGGATTCGACTGCGCGAACCGCGAGCTCTTCGGCCTCGGAAGCCTTTTTCGTGTCCTGCGGTGGGAGAGGTGCAGTCAGAGAGGCGTCGACCGGCACTTCCATTTCTTATCCTTTCTCTTGGCTCTTCTATTCTTCCTGGAAGTTAATGGTGTCAGTCGAGTACGTAGGTACTTGTGCCTGCCCCGAAAGTCCTGGCATGCCGTGTGCTACGGGCACTCGGTGGGGTCTTGTCCGCCCTTGCGGGTCCAGTAGTAGGCGGCTTCGGTTCTGCTCTGCACCCCGATCTTGCGGAATACAGTGGACATATAATTCTTGACCGTCTGCTCGGACAAGGCCAGTTCGCGTGCGATCTGCCGGTTGGAGAAACCGCGGCTGGTGAGCTGGAGTACGCGGATCTCCTGCGGACTGAGCGCGGACTTGGGGGTTTCGGAGGGTACCGGTGAAGGGTCTCTCCGGTTGTCCGGCGCGGGCACCCGCTCTGCGAGGTGAGCTCCTTGGGGCAGCAAGTGGGCCAGGTTGGAATGCAGCTGCTGCACGGTCTCGCTGAGCCTTCCGACAGCGGTCAAGAGATCGTGAAGGTTGTGCCGGTGAAGATCGGCATGCTGGGTGCGCTTCTCCGGGGGGTGGGCTCCACGTGTTTCCACAGGTGGTGTTCCTTTCATACTGGAACAGACTCGGTGTCTGTTCGAGGTAGGGCGTGGAAGGGGCACGGAGGTGTTGAATCGGCTACCGACCACCGAGGGACAGGACTTCGTCCAAACCTGCCCGAAGGGAACTGTGTAGCAGTTCGACGTCCTTTACTGCTCTCGGGTCGATATTCACACCGATGGCGCACGTTCCGTCGTATGAGCACATCGCTACGGAGAGTGCGCTGTTCACCACAGGCGCGAAAGCGAAGAGTCGGGTGAGGCCTTTTCCGGCAATACTCCTGCGCTCATCGGGGCCCGGTACGTAGGTGCAGTGGGCGTCGCTCTCCGTGACGAGGTCCGTCAACACCCGTACCGCCTTCGCCGGGGCGGCCGCCAGCAGGGGGGAGAGGGGACCGAGCCGGTCGGGGTCGATCGGGGGCAGGGCCCGGGCCGCACGAACCGATCTGTATGTCTGTTCCAGGCGGCGTCGCACGTCCTCCTCACCGGTTGCTCCCGCAAGCCGTACGCCCGTGAAACGGTTTCGCGCCTCGCCCGGCCACGCGGGCAGTGCGACGGCGACCGCCATGGGAACGCGGTCCCAACTGAGGCCGACCGCACGGTGGTAATGGTGCAACCCACCCACCACTGCCGCCAGGAAGGCGTCGTGAGTCGTCCCGCCGACGGTGCGTCCCGCCCGGCGCAACTGCTCCTTGGGGGCGGTAAGCGTCAGGAGCCTGCGGTCCTGGGACCGTCCGGCGAGAGCGGGGGAGTGGTCAGCCGGGAGGCAGAGCGCGGACCGGGACGCCTGCAGCCCGGCTCCCGCCGTCGCCATGTGCCGCACGCCACTCCCCAGGAACCGAAGTCCCGCACGGACCGCTCCCGCGCCGACGCCGTGCCACGGGAGGCGGCCGTCCAGAAGGGGGCTGTCCGCCACCTCCTGCTCCTGAGTGATCAGACTCAGCCGATTCGGGCTGGGCGGCGGCGCCAGCTCGTCGCACAGCGAGGAGAACAGTTCCAGCGCGCGAAGGCCGTCCACCATGGCGTGGTGCAGGCGCATGACCAATGCGGCGTTGTCCCCCTGCACCCTTTCCACCAACAGCACGTCCCAGAGCGGTCGGTTCTTGTCGAAGGGAGCCGTCGCCGCTGCCTGCGCCAACTCGAGCAGTTCCGTCTGGCCCGCCGCACCCGGCAGAGCGGTGCGACGAATGTGGTGGGAGAGGGCGACTTCGTCCAGCGCCTCCCACCGGGGGCCGCCCAGGAACAGACGCGGCCCCGTCACCCGGGACCTCAGCAGTGCGTTGTGGCGGATGATGCGCTGCACCGCGGCGGTCAGGGCGGTGAGGTCCGGGGTTCCGTCCAGTTCGGCGACGCCGATGACCGGTAGCCGAAGTCCTGATGTCTCGGCCTGCCACAGGAGCGCTTCGGACGTGCTGAGTGCACGCGATCCTTCGCCGGCGGCTGTGCCCATCGGAATCCCTCCTTCGATTCGGTGTGGGTGGGGGTGCGTTCAGTTCAGGGGCACCGTGAGCGAGGCCTGGTGCTCTTCCGACGAGTGGAGGACCACCTTGCTCAGAGGGCGTGTGGCTCCCCGGCAGGTGGGGTCCCAGGTGCCGACGATCAGACCCAACCGGTGGCCCGTGGGCACGTCGCACACGGCGGTGCGCAGGGTGAGGGAGAACGGTGCGGGTCCTTTGCCGCCGGTGGCCAGCGTCACCGCCCCCTGGCTGCACAAACGGCCGACACCCGAAGGCCCCACCGCGTAGAGGTGCGCAGTCACCGTCACCTGTCGGGCGCGGCAGCTGATCGAACCCTTCAGTACGGGGGAGCCCCGCAGCTTCCTGGGCCGGTCCAACACGGCCGTCGTCCACGACGCAGCCGCCGGACCGGGAACAAGGGGAAAATAGACCGACGGGGGGTACCCGGTGACACGCTCGACCAGACGGGACAGGACGGGAAAGCGGTCGGTTGCTCCGGAGGGAAGAGCTCCCCGCAACCCGGCCTGCCAGGTGGACCCCTCAGCGCCCATGCGGCCAGGACCGAGACGGCGCGGAGGCCCCAGTTCATAGACCTGGGTGCGGGCGGGAACCGTGTGGCAGGCCGTGGTCCGGCTCGGCAACGGGCGTTGCCTCGCGGGACTGCCCAGCACCTCGACTCCCTCCGTGGGAACGCCACGAGGCAACCCGCGCAGTTCCTGGTCCAGCCAGTCGCCCGCGCGACGCCAGATTTCGCGTCCCGATGCACTGGTCAACTGGGACCAGGGCAGGAGGGGATGTTCGTCGGGGTGCAGCAGTAGCCGCGATCGGCAGGGCAACTGCTGCTGAAAGGCAAGTACTTGCTCGGGTCGGAGGACCGTGTCGTTCCACCCCGCAGCGAGCAGGACGGACAGTCCCGGCCGGTCGAACCGCTCGATGTGCTGAGCGGCAGAACGTTGAGCCGCCCAGGCGTGGAGTTGGGCGCGCCCCGTGCCGCTGTAGAGCAAGAGGGACTTCAGGGCGACGTCGGGGGAGAAGTGTCCCCCGAGCGCACCCGCCACCAAGAGGGCCGTGCTCAGTCGAGGAGTTTCCCCCGCCAGGAGGGCAGAACTGAGATCGGCCCACCCGTCGACCGCGACCACAGTGGCGATGCGCGGCTCGAACGCCGCCGCAAGCAGACTGATGCCGGCGCCGTAGGAGAGCCCCACGGCGGCCACCCGCTCGGTGTCGGCGCACGGGTAATGCTGTTCCACCCAGTCGATCAGTCTGCTGAAATCCTGAACGTCCGAATGAGATGCCGCTTCGACGCGGCCGCCGGACCCGCGGAAACCACGGGGTGAGTAGGCGACCACTATGTAACCCGAGTCGGCAAGCCACTCCAGGAACCATCCGAAGCTGCTTGCGGAAGCGGCCCAACTCGCGGGCAGAACGACGAGCGGCCTGCCGGCTTCCTCTGTATTCCCCGCGCCCCGGACCTCGACGTCGAGCGGAAAGCCTTCCTCGGTGAGCACCCAGTGCTTCTGGCCGCTCCTCCTGGCGAAGGGCGACAGGGAGAAATTTTTACCTTCGGCGGGCGAGAACAAACGCGAAGATAATTTTTGATGCGGCCGCATGGTGTCCCATCGAAGAGAAAGCAGGATCTCTGATGCAATTCACGGTAGGAGCTGTTCGTTGCAGGTGGCAACTAGTACCTTCTTACGGGTACGAAGGAAGCTGTTTGGTGGGGAGAGGTACCGGACTCACGGTTCGCCCCGGCGTCGTCGCCCGGCACGGGAGGAGACACGCTTCATTCCGAGAGCGGCCAACTCCTGTCCCCGACGGGCGGGGTGGAGTGCGAAAAGGTTGAATGCATCCCTGTCCTGTGGTTCGGCACGGACAACGGGAGCAACCCTGCTCCCTGACGGGAAACCCTGCACCGTGTGGACCGCAACCGCTTCTTTCGCCGAAGTGCGTCCACGGATTCACGGAGTCGTTGATGGGTCTTGACCCAAGGCCGGTTGGTTAGCGTTTTCACTGGTCACGCTAGGGGTGTTGGGGGCCATGTCGTGGCGGCGCAGAGGCCGGGGCCGAGTTTGTGGATGAGGCCGGTCTCGGCCCGCCCGGAGAGCTGCCGGTACATGGTCTCCACGGTGATGTCGCCGAAGTGGGAGGCGATCCCCCGGGGGCGCCGGAGGCGGGTGGGGTCTTCTTCGAGCAGGGGCATGATTCGGTGTCGGCGACGCTCGGTGGGGGCGGTATGCCGGTCGTCGTGGGAGACCGGGGGAGGGATGAGTGCGGTTCGCAGGGCTGGATGACCGTGACGGTGAGGTGGATGATGGTGCGGCTGGTGTCGGGCCTGCCGTCGTCGTGACGCGTGCTGTAGCGGGACATCGACGACTTGACCTTGCGGGTGCTGACCCGCTGCCGTCGGGGCGGGAGGAGACGGGCCAGGATTCGGTGCCCGGTCAGCCCGCCGCGACCGGTATCGGCGGGGACGGTGACGATGCCGGCGGCCTGGACGACCTGGCCACGCGCGCTCTGGAGGGCGACGGTGAAGCAGCAGCAGCAGCAGCAGTGGTCCGGGTCGGTGCCGGGCTGGGACGCGGCGGCCTCGACCAGCACGGCTCGCGGGGCCTGGTAGAGCGTGAGCAGGGCCCACATCTCCTGCTCGACGCCGGCCGGGTCACCTGAACGCAGGACGCGCCCGTTCGTGACCGTGTGGCGGAGCGCGTAGTACGCGGATTCATGTTCCCACCGCTGGTGGTGGAGGCCCGCCAAGGCGGCCGCAGGATATTGACGGGCGTCGGTCAGGTGGTGGCCAGCCGGTAGGAGCCGGTGAAGACGTGCCGTCCGCGCAGGTCACCGCGATGTTCGCGTCGATCACACGTACCTTCTCGGCGGCGATCACCGACAGGTACGAGCCGTCGGCGAGACGTGTGAGGACCGGGGGTACGCCGGTTGCTGCGGAGTCGGCCCAGGAACTGGGCGCGGATCGCGGTCACGGCGGCGAGGAAGCCGTTGCCGTCGAAGCCCTTGTCCCACAGGACAAGCATGTCCGGCCGCAGCAGACGCAGCAGGCGCGAGGCGCAGCTGGTCTCGCCGTCGGCGGTGGGCCCGAACACCACGCCGATCAGTGGATCCTCAGCCGACCCGAGACGCTGACCGAGATCGAACAGCTCCGGCTCGAGGCCGTCCTGACCAACTGCCCTGAACTCGACGCCCTGACCGGTCACGTCCGGTCCTTCGCCCAGATGCTCACCGAGCGCCAGGGCGAACGGCTCCCGCAATGGCTCGACGCCGTCCAACAGGACGACCTGCCGAGCCTCCACACTCTCGCCGCATGCCTCGACCGAGACCGCGACGCGGTCCTCGCCGGACTCGACCGCGGGCACGGCGGCGAGGCGCAGGGTGTAGACCTGGCCGCGTCGTAAGGTCACCCCTTGGCCGAGCGTGGCGCGCCGGCGGCAGGCGGCGGGGAGGCCCGCAGGCGATGAACAGGACGTTACGTCGGCCGGTGAACGGCGGCCTCGGGACGTCATGGCTCTGGTGGCCCCGGGGCCGCTCCTCCGACCGCCGGTGAAGGGGCGGAAGACGGCGTCGAAGGTACGCTGCGGTCAGCCCAGCAGGCGCAGGGAGATGGACTTGATGAAGTGGAAGTCCTGTCCGCTCCCGGCACGTACGGCTCCGACCAGTAGCCCGATGAGTCCGACCAGGATGTAGCAGAACACCGGGTACATCGGCAGTGGCTGGGACTGCGGGTAGGACGGCGGTAACCCGATCAGGGCCGAGAGCAGGGCGCCACCGAGGATCGCCAGGAATGCGGTCAGACCGAAGTTCGCTGCGTGCGTGGCATGTTCGTGGGTCCACGAGTTTCTGGTCCGCGACCGGATGGCCAGCGGGACCAGCCAGATCACGAATATCCCGACGCACGTGAAGCCCACGAGCGCCGCACCCAGATACGCCCCCACCGCTCCCGACCGGCTGCCGGTCCGCTCTGCCATGACGCCCTCCTGCTTCTCATCGGCCACTGTCGGCGTACACCGCTGTATGCGCCAACCGGTACCACCCGAAGTGCTCCACTGGCAGGCCCCTCTGGGCTGGTGAGGACCCGGAGCCACCCGATCTCCGAGTGTCCGGCGCTCGGGGCGCAGTCAAGGGCGCCCTTCGGGCGTCGCTGCCGCGACAGCCCTGCGGGCCACCCTGGACTGCGCCCCGAGCGCCTTGAATCTGCCGGCTATCGGGCGGCCCCGGCTCTGTGGGGCACGGCGATGGAGCACGTAGCCGTGCACCGAGTGGAGCCTTCACGTGAACGCCGACAGCCACTGTCCTACCGCCAACGGCCCGGGACGGGTTCCGCGAAGAGGCCCGCACGACATCGCGGGGACCCCTCGGGCTGCATCCGTCGCCAGTGGACGACCTCATGTGACACCGGCCGGAGGATCCCTTGGCGTGGGCTACCTGGGCGCCGTGACCTGTCAGGTCAGGGCGCGGCGAGTCACCTCCAGTTCACGTGGAGGTGCCAGATGTGCTTCGACTCCTCCTCACACATGTACTGGAGGACGTTGGGGTTGGTCCGCGCCAGTTCCCCACCTGCGGCGTGGCAGTTGGTGAAGCTGAAGTACCAGCTGTGGTAAGCCCACCCGGAAGCCTGCGCCGGGACGGCGACAACGGAACTCTTCGACTGCCCGGTGTGCTGGGCGGTCTCGGCCTGAGCCGCGCTGGCTCCCGCCAGCAGCGCGGTGCTCACCGCCAGAGCGGAGACAGCCGCCGTGAATGACTTATGCATGGATGGTCTCCCGTCGTTGTGGTCTGCTTCCACGAGTACAGCCCCGTCGGCATTTGTTCAGCAGCCCCCTTCAACGTGAGAACAATGCTCCACCTATACGCCCCGAGGGCCACGGTACGAGATCCCGCACGACTGCGGCCCTCCAGGACGCTGGGAAACCTTCCCAGGTCACACCGAATCCCGCGCACGCTCAGCGGCCTGTGCCCACGCCTTCGGAACCCCTACGAGGGGAGACCCACCGCAGAAGCTGCAAGATCCCTGACAGAGTCATGCCGAGGCAGATTCGGCCAACCTTTCGTCGACTCTGTCCGTCAACGAGCTTGATCGCTACGTTGCCCACGGTGGGCGATCGTCCGATGCCATGAAATTCCACGGGAACCGTGACGATCTCCACGCGCATCAGCACCTCGTCCCCGGTGTTCACAATGAAAGGAAAACACGATGCGACGACTGGCCGCTGTGCTCTGCGCCCTGATGGCCCTGTCAGGGGCGATGACTGAGGTTTTCTCAATGAAGATCACTTCCACTGGTGGTTGAGGGCAAGGGCGGCACGGGCTATGTCGCCGATGCGGCCGGGGCTCAGGGTGACGTGCTTCAGCGTGCGCCAGCGTTCCTCGAGCTCGGCGGCGGTGCGCTCGCCGAGGGCGCGGAGGTCTCTGATCATGGTGTTCGTGGTGCGCGTGTTGGCGTCGAGAGCCCTTTCCGGCTTCCCTTTGGGGCGGCGGACCGGGACATGGATGCCGATGCCGGCACCGATGTAGCCCTTGTCGGCCAGAGTCGGCAGTCCGTCGGCGGCAGCCTTGTACAGCGCGGGCAGGACATGCAGCCGGGCTGCGGTGATGTCCGGGGTGGATCCCGGTTCGGCGTCGGAGACCCACAGCGGGGTGCCGTCCGGGCCGGACAGGAACTGGACGTTGCCGCCGAAAATCTTGTGTTTCTGGCTGAACCACACGTCGTTGCCGTTGTCCCGGATACCGGCGAGGCGGTCGCTCTCGACGAGCATGCCGTCGAGGATCACGTGACTCATCTCCTCGGCGCGGCAACGGTCCAACACCTCGTGCGGATCCGGGGCTTGATCCGCGAGGACATCGATCCCCTCGTGCAGGTAGCGGTAGCCGGTGGCCTGCGATACGTCGGCGTCCCTGGCCAGACAATGCACGCAGCCGCGCTCACGGAACCAGCGCAGCACCAGGACGGCCTGCCGGAACGTGCCCAGGGCCCGCGACCCACGAGGGGTGTTGAGGCCGCGGCGATGCGCGGCGAGCAGCCTGGACAGGTACATCACGATGTGGCGCGGAACGTCGAGCGTGGCAGCATAGGTGACCAACGTGAAGCCTCTGGTTTTGCGGACGATCTTGTGGTGAGAACCGTCCTACCAGGGGTTTCACGTCTGTCTACGACCGGCCCCCCGAGGCGCAGTTTCGCTGAGAAAACTTCAATTCCTCACCGCGTTGAACTGCTGGCCGCAGTTGGTGGGGCTAGGAGTGCACACGGTGATCCGGACCCGGTCGATACCGCCGGGCAGATCGGGGTTACCGATGACGAAGTTATAGGGCTTCTCCCCGTACGCGGAGCTATTGACGACACCCCTGCTCTCGGTATCGATCTTGGTACTGCCAGCGAAGGCTTCGAAATGAACAGTGGTGCCGACGGTGGTCCAGTCCGCGACTCCACCCTGCACGGTCGCCGTCCGGTTTCCCCAGATCACTGTGCCCCAGGCGCCACCGAGTACGCAGTCCTTTGAGCACACATCGAACGGATCATTGGCCCACGACGCCGCACTGGGCCCGGCTTCGGTAGAGGCCAAGGCCGACGGGGCCGCGGCCAGCACCAAGACCGTCACCAGCGCCGAGACCGCGCTCAGATTGCCATTCATACGTCGTGTCGCCACGTGTACCCCTTCAGAGCCGCGGAAGCGGCGTCAGTTCCTCACCATGCCGACGACGGCCGTCGCCACAGGCAATCTCTCCGGCTGTGAGCGTCATGCACACTCGGACCTTGATCTGGTCGACCCCACCGGGCAGGCCCTTCTCACATCAACCGATACCGCATGGCCAGCGTCTCATCCGGTGAACCACGTCGAGAGTGTCATTCAAGTCAACTTGGACTTGACCGGCCCATCCCACCCACCGCGGTACGCGAAGCATTGCGCTCGCTGACCACCACCGAGCTGGTTCGGCAGCTGACCGCCGTCCGTCCGGGCACCGATCTGGCAGAGCCGGCTACAGCCGTCAAAGTCGCCCTCAAGCGTCTGGCCAAGCGATATCGGCACTTGAGCGAGGAGATAGCGGACGCGGACGCCGACCTGCGCGTCCTGATCACTCGCACCGCACCTGACCTGCTCACGTTTCCGGGTGTCGGGACCGAGACCGCAGGGCAACTGCTGGTCACCGCTGGCGACAACCCTGACCGGCTCGCCTCAGAAGTTTCTTTCGCCCACCTGTGCGCCGCCGCCCCCGTGCCAGCTTCCTCCGGTCGCACCGACCCACCGACTCAACCGCGGCGGAGACCGCCAGGCCAACCGGGCACTGCACACCATCGTGTTGGTCCGCATGCGTCACGACCCGCGCACCCGCGATTACGTGGCACGACGCACCCTCGAAGGACTCAAGACGAAGGACATCTTCAGATGCCTCAAGGACTTCGTCCCACGAGAGGTCTACCGCCACCTGATCAGCGCATCCAGCACCGAACCATCAGCATCCACCGCGACTTGACGATCTATAGGAGCTTCAGAGTTAAGCTCAGCTTGTTTCGCAGACCAGGGTTTCGGAACGTGTGTACCTGGTGCCGTTGACCTCTACCCACCCACTGACGTAGGCGCATTGAGTATCAGCTTCGGAGACGTAAATTCCTCCGGCATAAGTGTCGTAGAGGCCGGTGTCATTCCAGGACGTCGCCCACTTCCAGTGGCGCAGACGAATCTCCATTTTGTGCTGGCCCGACCGATTGTCGTAGGTCTTCGCGCAGTATGTACCGCTACCGGCACTGTCATACCAGACCTGGATCTGGCCCACATTGTCTGGAAGCCCGATGGTCCTCACCAGGCTGCCCTTGCACGGGCCATCGAACGGACCCGCGTAGCCCGCCGGAGCCGCGGACGCGGTGCTCACCCCACTCAACGTGACACCTACCACGACCCCGCAGATCGCAGCGCCGGATAAGATGTTCCTTTTCATCGTAGATATCTTGCTCACTGATTTCCCTCCTTGTCCGCTTAGTCAATCGGGCAGACCTCCCGATCGGTGTTCGAATATGCACCGTAGCGTCGCCGGGCGCTGCAGCGCATCTGCCTGCACCGAGATTGGCTAGTAAAAGCGCTCCTGGCTTACATTCACGGAGGAAACGATCATGCGACTGCACGACCAGGGCCAGCCCGATCCACCCGGGCATGCACCGATCAACCCGCTCGGCGAAGATCATTTCACTGAGAAAACCTCACTGGGGCGACAGTGAATGCCGCGACCACCGCGACCAACTGCAACTCCGCCTCCGGGACAGGAACCTTGGTCTCGACGAATTACGTGCGCATATTGGGAGACGGGGCGGCCGTCGGCGCTGTGCAGCTGTGTAAGAGCAGCGGATACTACTGGGGCTACGTCGTCTTCTATGACGCCATGCAGCCGAACAACTGGGGCCAGGTCAGGCTCGACCGCTACCAGGGCGGTAGCAAGGTCGCCGCCTACACCTGCGATACGGTGGGCGGCAACGGCTACGTACGCCCCGGCCAGACCCAGTGTTGGACGTCCAGAATCAGCGGTGGCTCATCCGATAAATTCCAGGCCCTGGGCTACTCGTGCTACGGCAGTAGCCACCCCTCATGTCCTGATGTCAACTTGGACGCCTGAGGGCGCAGGGCCCTCACACGCTGACGGGATCTTCCCAGGACGGCCAGACCCGGCCGGCGAGGCCCCACCGCGGGCATGGTGAATCCGTCCTTTCTGGCCTCAACGGCACGGGAGCCTCGTGCGTCACGGAGACCGTTCCCGTCACCCGATCAGTGACCACGTTGAAAGAGCTCACTGCGTGGGACGGCCCGCCGTCCTCACGCGCGGCGGGCCAGCGAGCGGGAACCGGCGGCTGACAACTACCTTCGGCTACTCCTTGGCCTGCGGGCACGATGGTGTCAGCTGAGCTGGAACGAGCTTGCTCGGTCGTACCAATTGGTGGAGGGGCAGTTGCCGGTTCCTGATCCGCCCAGATGGGTGCAGCGGTCGATCCACGGCGAGGAGGAGCCGCTGTGGTTCGTGCCGTCGAACAGCTTGATGTCGCAGGACTGTGCGGTGTAGGTGCTGACCGAGCTGTAGGTGTTGTTCTCGCTGATCCCGCTGGGATTGTTGTGGTCGTACGTCTCTCCGACGAGGGTGGGGAGCGCATAATCGACGTCCGTGGTGGTGGCCGTACATGCGTGATCGCCGTACCAGATGCTGTAGCCGCCGGCTTGGTTGTAGTTGATCCAGTTGTAGACCGCGACGAGCGGGAGCGACGCCAGGGTGGAGCTGTAGTCGGTCAGGGCCTGCTCGGAGGTGAAGCAGGCCTTCTTCTGTGCGGTGAGGTCGATCGCGCAGTACTGTCCGGTGGCATCCGCCACGGGATTCTGCGGGGCCGAGGCGGAGGCGGAACTGGCGACGGGGACGGCGAGTGCAAAGGCCGCACAGGCCGCGAAGAGAATTCTTGCCGGTGACACTTTTCCAGGAACTCGCACAGGTTACTCCTGAGTGGATATCCGTCCGGTGTCGTCAGGATGCCCGGCGACCGGCCCGGTCGACAGGGCACTTACCGGCCACAGGATCGGCCCGGTTCGGCTTCGACGCGTTCTCGCGTCGGCCTGCAACGATGCGTGGGAGAGTGTCGTTAGGGCCTTGTGGGGCTGATGATGCCGATTACTGGCGGCCCGCAGACGGCTGGTTTGCTCGTCTCCTGACGCTCGGAGGGGGCCTGTTGGTGTGCGGGGTGGCGGCTGACCTGGTGTGTCGCTGGTTCGCGGAGAGATGGAAGCCGTCCTCCCCGGGCACGGGCCCGCCGCCACCCGCGTGGCCGTCCTCCTGGGCCCGGCGGCCGCCCGCCGCCGGGCCGGAGCCCCGCTGCCGCCCGCCGAACGCGCCGACGCCGACCGCGTCACCGCCTCGGCGCGGGCCGCACCGGGGGAGGATGCGTTCTCGGAGGAGTACGAGAGGGGCGCCCGGCTGGGCCCGGCGGAGGCGCTCCACCGGGCCCGTACGGAACATTCCCCGGGGCGCTGACCGGTGGCCGGCGGAGCCGGCCCGTTCCTCGCGTGCTTAGCGGCCGTCCGGCGGGCAGATCCGGTCCGGCAGCCAGACCGGCAGACCCCGGCGTTCGTCCTCGGAGAGGTCGCGGCCGAGGGTGTCGCACAGCTCCTTCTTCCAGAGCTCCGGGTCGAGGTGGAGGATGTCCACGGTGTTCCCGTCGTCGGTGCGGAGCAGGGTCCTGCCGTCGCCGGAGACCGCAAGGAACGTCTGCTCTTCCGCGAATACGTAGGACTCACCGCGGTTTTCGGGGTCCGCCGCGTCCTGGAACCGCATGGAGTTCCGGTTGGCCAGGAAGTACACCGAACTGCCGGTCTGGAAACCGTGCCGGTACTTCCAGCGGTTCAGTGGCCCCATCGGGCCGAGCACCCTCTGTGGCGGCTTCCCCGTCCGCCCGACCGACCACAGTTCCATCATGGACCCCTTGGTCTGCACGGTGGCGAAGCGCCCGGTCCGGTCGAGCACGGCGGAGTCCGTCTCCGGTCCCAGCTCGATGCGCAGTCTTCCGTTCTCCCGGCCCGTGCGCAGAGAGAACGCGCGGAGGAACCTGTCACCGTGCACCGAGAGCTGTACGTGTCCCGGCTCCGGGTGGAAGGAGGCAGTGAAGTCCGGTGGGTCGGTCGCCGTGAGCCCCAGGTCCCGGACGTCGAGCGGTTTCGACAGGCGTCGGCCGTCCCGGGCGTTCCAGTGCTCGATGGTGGAGCCGGAGACGGTCAGCAGCTCGTCACGGGGGCCGAGATAGATCCCCACGCCCTCCTTCGGCCCGTCGGGACCGCCCTCGGGAGGAGGCATGCGGACGGTGATGTCGGTGACGGTCCGCAGGGAGGGAAGCTCCCAGATCCGGACCTTGTTCCAGCCGATGAGATCGGCCGCCAGCGTGCCCTCCCGGTCGACCTCGATGCCGGGTGCGATATCGACGAAGACCGACGGATTGTCCCTCGGAGGACGCCTCACCGCCTTGAGGACGGTCGTCGACCCGTCCGTGTCCCTCCGTACGATGCCCAGGGTGTCGGCCCGGTCGCCCATCCGGACCAGCATTTCCCCCTCCTCGCTCCAGGTCGTGCCACCGAGCAGCACCGGGGGGCCGTCTGCGTCGATCGGGTCCATGTCCAGGGGTTGCCCGGTCACCGAGGTTTCGTCCCGGACGATCAGGACGGGGTCCGCCGGATCGCCCACGAGGGACAGGTCGTCTTCCTCCAGCCGACTGCCGGGTCCCTCGATCTCCCGCACCTCGGCTCCGGGGCGCGTCCCGACCAGAGCCCACGCGGTCTGCAGCTTGCTCACCGCGAAGTGCTCCCCGGTCCCGTCGATCGCGATGCTGCTGCACGAGCTGCTGAACCCGCCCGGCCGGTACCGGGTCAGCATTCGTCCGTCCGCGACCCGGACGGCTTCGTACGTGACGCCTTTCCCCGGCCGCCCCTCCCGACAGACGACCAGCACCGCGCCGTTGCCGGACAGGGCGAGACGGGGCTGCGACGTGCGGACGCCGTCCGCCAGCTCACGCGGCCTCCCGGCCCCGGTCCCGATGCCGATCGCCACCAGGGACGGCTTCTGCGCCGTGCTCGGTCCGGCGCCGGACCGCGGTTGAGCCACGAGCGTGTCTTTGTCCGGCCCGAACCACACCGCGTCCACCGCGGGCACCTGGCCGGGCAGCTCCCGCGTCCGCTCCGTCGCCAGCTCCCGGATCCTCACGCGCCCGTTCGTCGACGTGACCACCTCGCGGGCGTCCGGGGAGAGGTCCGCGAGGCCGAGGCGCTGGGAGAGCGCCGTCCCCTGATCCCCGAACTCGGCGCCACGCATGCTGCGTTCCCGGCCCAGCACCGCCGACTCGTCCGTACCCGAGCGGTCCACGTCGTGCCAGACCAGGGTCCCGCCGTCCTTCGTCGACAGGTAGGCGATCCTGCGGCCGTCCCGGCTGACCATCGGGAAGAAGGCGTCCTCGGCGAGGGGGAGGCGGGCGCGTACGATCCGCTCGCGGGCGCCCCGGACGAAGAGCACCACACCCCCCTTCGAGCTCGCCGCCCCTCCCAGCTTGGTCGTCACGAGGACCACCCGGCCGTCCGTGCTCGTCGCCACCTGGTCCACCTGTGCCTCACCCAGGGTCAGGGCCCACCGGTCCTGCACGAAGTGGTCGTAGCGGCGCAGCAGCGCGTTGCTGGCCTCCTGGGTGGGGGAGAGGTCGTGGGCCGCCATGGCGACCAGGGCGGCAGCGCCCGGGTCCCGCTCCACCAGATCCTCCGAGAGGCTCGCCAGCGAGCGCGACCGCCCCTCCGCCTCCCGCTCCGCGCCGACCCGCGACTGCTGGACGAGGAAGGTGCCGAGCCCGGCGATGAGCGCGAGGACGAGCGCCGCGGCGCCCCAGGCGACCCGCACCCGGGCCCGCCGGAGACGGTGGCGCCTTGCGGCCAGATCGATGAATGCGCGTTCCTCCGGGGAGAGTTCAGCCTCCCGGGCGTGTAACCGGCCGGTCAGAGAGGCCAGATGGATCGGGCCGGGCAGCAGGTCTGGGGAGCGCCCCGCCGTCTCCCAGCGGTCGAGGTCGTGGCGCAGCTCCGCACGGGCCGCCAGCAGGTCGCTGTCGGTCCGCACCTGGTCGGCGAGCGTCGGCCAGGCGCTGGTGAGAGCCTCGTGGGCGAGCTCGGCCGTCTGCGGTTCACCCTCTTTCCCGCGCAGCACCAGCAGCCGCCGTTCGGCCAGGGCCCGGGCGATTCGCCAGCGCGCCTCACCCGTCTCCTCGCGGGTGAGCATCCGGCGCAGCGGGGCCTCGCTGCCGGGCAGCACCCGGACGAGTCCGGTGAGCAGTCGCAGCGCGTCGGCCTCGTCCGCCGGGCGTACGCACTCCCGCCACGCCTGTTCCGCGTGGCGCGCCAGGGCGCCGTGGACCCCGCCGATCTCGTCGTACGTCGTCAGGCGCAGCCGGCCTCCGGACTGCCGGTCCCACAGCTGGGTGAGGACGAAGCCGAGCAGGGGCAGGATGCCGGGCGCCCCTCCGGCGTCGTCCAGGATGCGCTGCTCCAGCCCGGGGTCGTACGCCACGGCCGGCAGGTGCCTGACCGGCTCGCTGATCACGTCCGCGAGCTGGTCCCCGGACATCGGGGTGAGCGGGACGGTGGTCCCGTCCTTCAGCGCCGGTCCCATGACGGGGTGGTTGAGCGCCGCGTCCACGAAGTCGGCGCGGAGGGTGAGCAGGACGCGGACGTTCCCGGGCTTCGCCTTCGGGAAGAGCAGCCGGGCGGCCTCCGCGACCTCGGCCTCGGTGCGGTCCAGGAGGGACTCGGCCTGGTCGACGACGACGAGGACCCGGGCTGCCGTGGGTCCGAGTGCACGGTGGAGGGCGTCGGCCAGGCCCCCCTCCGCCAGCTGCGCCTCCATGTGTCCGGCGCTCTCCGCTCCCTCCGGCTCCCGCGCCCGCGCCAGCCGGTACAGCTCGGTGGCGAGCGCGGAGCGCAGGGAGGCGATGTGCCCGGCGTTGACGACCAGGACCGCGTACCCCGCCTCCCGCATCCTCGGCACCACCCCGGCCAGCGCCAGCGAGGACTTGCCGCAGCCGGAGGGCCCGTACAGGGTGACGGGCGGCCGGTCGCCGTGCAGGGCGGTGACCACCTTCTCGATGTCGTGGCCCCGCCCGAAGAAGACGCCGGCGTCGGCTTCCCGGAAGGTGGCGAGACCGCGGAAGGGGGTGGGCGGGGTGACCAGGGAAGCGAGTTCGGGCAGCTCCCGCAGCAGCGTCCGGGTCCGCAGGGCGAATGCCTGTTGGGCCTCGCGTCCGGGCCCGGCGGCCACCATCAGGCCGACGGCCGCGCCGAGTTCGTCGTCCCAGACGGGGCTGCCGCTGAAGCCCCGTTTGACGTACACACCCTCGCCGTCGCCCCGCGACAGCTGGACCCACCCCTCCCCGGTCGGCCCCCGGAACGTCCCGCTGTGCCAGATGCCGCCGGGGTGGTCCTCGGTGAACCCCACGGCACGGGCGTGGTGGTGCCACACGCCCTGCGGGGGATCGGCCAGGGGCAGCGGCCGGGCGCCGGGTATCGGGTCCCGCAGCCGCAGGAGGGCCAGGTCGCCGGTCCGGTCGGCCTGGACGGGTATCCAGCGCCGCACTTCGGCTGTACGGTCACCGCCGTCGTCCCGGTCCCCGGTGTCCCCGGTACTCCCGGCGTCCCCGGCCAGCGGCAGGTCGACGGCGACCTCGGCCCCGGGCTCCACGGTCTTCTCCCGGGGCCGGTCGAGGGCGTCGGAGACCACATGGGCGCAGGTGAGGACGAGATCGTCGGCGACGAGGAAGCCCGCGCCGGCGATGACCCCGTCCCGCCCCTTGACGCGAACGACGGCGGAGACGAGGGCGGCCTCGGGGCCGTACGCGGGATCGGGGGCCCGCGAGCCCCCCGGACTCTCCTGCCGGCCGGCTCCGTCCCTGCCCTGCGGTCTCCGTGTCACTGGGCCCCCACCCGTATCAACTGCCCTGCTGTCCCACAGTATCGGCGTCCGCGCCCGGCCTGTCGCTCCTGTTCCAGGTCAGGGTCACGGAGAAATTGGCCGCCGTCGCGGTGCTGGCGATGACGACGTCGGCCTCGGCGGACAGGGACACCCCGAACTCCAGGGTGATCTCGTCCGGCGCCTGGGCCATGCCCGAGAACCGGCCCACGAAGCTCTCCGCCACGGGCCGTACGGTGTCCAGCATCTGCCCGAGCGTCCGCTCGGCCCGCGCCACGGTACGGCCGCCCCGCCCCACGCGGACGAGAGCCTCGTCCACCTCGCGGATCTGGACCCGGACGGTCTCGTCGCTGCCGTCGCCCAGGGGCACTTCCACCGTGTGGACGGGGCGTTCGCTCATGGCGGTACTCCAATGCTCGGGAGCTGAAGATCGTAGCGACAACGGCCGGCCGGGCGGGGGGTGGCCCACGGGGATCAGTTCGTGCACTGCGCGCGACGGCCATATTGCCATGCCTGCAAAAAGAGTTGACACTCCATCACAAATATGGCGCGCTCATGACATATCGCCGGTCGTCCTCGCGTCGCTCGAACCGGCGGCGCCATCGTCGGACTGCGGCGGACGAAACCCCGTACGCCGCATTCCCCCGGCGGGTGAACCCCTGGCGCGCCACCGTTCGAGGAGAATTCTTCATGGCAGCAGTGCGCACCACCCGGCGAAGGATCGCCGGAGCGATTGCCGCGGCCACGACACTGGCGCTCGTCGTCGGAGCAGGCGCGGCCTCACCGGCGCGGCGGCTCCCGCCCCCGCGCTCCAGGGCGGAATCCTGCACGCGGGAGCGGCCGGCACGGTCCCCGGCAGCTACATCGTCACGTTGAAGGAGACGGCCGGGTTCAGTGCGTCCGCCGTCCTTGATGTACAGGAGTTCGCCCCGCTCAAGGCCGACGTCGAGGCACTGGTGGGCGCCCCGCACCAGGCCACGATGGAGAACCTTCACCTGCGCCAGCAACTCGCCGACCGCCATGCTGTGATCCGCGCGCTGCCCACGCAGGCCCCACTCGGCAGGTAGCCGGTCTACCGCCGAGAACGGAGCCGGCGGCAGCCTTCGTCGCGGCCGTGGCCTTGGAGAGGCCGATGGTCTGTTCTCCTGGGAGGTGCCGCGGGCGGGACGGCAGTCACAGCTGCGTGGCATCAGCCAGTATCGAGGCCGTCGATCAGACGGTTGAGGAACCGGGTGAAGGTGGCGTCGGGAGTGAGGGGACGTCCGGGAGCGGAAAGGGCTTCGGCGAGTTCCGGGTGGCAGCCGTCGGCGGCAACAGCGGCGAGGTAGCGGCCCTCGGCAGCGGCCCGGGCTGGTGATCGTGAGACTGCGGCCTGCGCGATCTCATGAGCGACGTGCCCGGCCACGAATGCGGTGATCTGGGCGAATACCTCCAGCTTCGCCGCACCGTCCAACCCGGTGGGCCGCAGGGCGGCGAGCGCGTGTTCCAGGAAGGCCAGCGTCTTGGGGCCCGGAACGCGACGGGTGAACAAGGCGACGGGCAGCCAAGGGTGGCGCAGCATGTGGGCGCGCTGCAGTCGGGCCACGGTCTTCAGATCGGCACGCCAGTCGCCGCTGGGTGGGTCCGTGACCGTGAGCTCGCCGCTGACGTGGTCGACCATCAGTTCCAGCAGCGTCTCCTTGTCAGGGGCGTAGCTGTAGAGCGACATCACGCCCGCTCCCACCTCGGCGGCCACCCGCCGCATGGTGACCGCGTCGAGTCCTTCCGCGTCCGCCAGACTGACGGCCGCCGCGGTGATCGTCTCCCGGCTGAAGGAGGGCCTGCGGCCCCTGCGGGGCTCGGTGGGACGCAGCCAGAGCTGTTCGGGATCGACGCTCTCGGCACCGGACTTTCCGTCACCGGACACGGCCTCGCACTCCTTCCCCTGGTTGTCGAGGCGACTCTTGCCAAGGTCATCCAAGCATCCTCTATTCTCGTACATCGTACGAGAATAGAGGAGGGGAACGATGCCATCACGCACGCCCGACGCCGTAGCCAGACCAGCCTGGGTGCCACCCGCCGGAAAACCGCCGCTTTCCTCGCGGATGATGAGGGCGACCTGGCGAGGTCTGCCGGCGAAACGTCATGAGGCCGGATGGGAGCCGGGACTGTTGGTGCCGGCCGCCGACGGCAGCCCGTTGATCACTGACCATTACTTTCCGCGCACCAAGGGCGACTTCCCCACTCTCCTGGTCCGCTCGCCTTATGGCCGAGGCCTGCCGTGGTCACCCCAGTACGGCTTGCTCTTCGCCGAACAGGGCTTTCACGTGGTCCTGCAGAGCTGCCGCGGCACCGGAGGCTCGGGCGGCATGTTCGATCTGTGGCGCAACGAGGCCGCCGACGGCCGGGCCACGATGTCCTGGCTGCGCGAGCAACCCTGGTTCGACGGAACACTGGGGACCGTCGGCCCCAGTTACCTGGGCTACGTGCAATGGGCCCTCGCTTTGGACCCACCGCCAGAACTGAAGGCAATGGTGGTGCAAGTAGGGCTGCACGATCCCTACGCCCTGTTCCACGCAGGCGGTGCGCTTCGCCTGGAAAACGCCCTTGCCGTGGGCGTGGGCATGAACTACCAGCACCAGGGCATGGCACCGTTCCTCAAGGCGACGCTGCGTCTGCAGCGCCGCCTGCGTGACGTCACCACCGCGCAGCCTCTGCGTGGGGCGTACCTGCCAGCCCTAGGAAGCGAGCTGCCTTGGTTGGACGACGTGATGACACACCCGGACGCCAAGGACGCCTACTGGCGCGGCGCGTCGTTGGCGGAGTCGGCGGAGCGGCTCCGCGTGCCCACCGCTCTGATCACCGGATGGCACGACGCACTGGCCGACCAGACCTTCGAGCAGTACGGCCGGCTGCGCCAGTCCGGATGTGAGACCGCCCTGCTCGTCGGTTCCTGGACCCACACTTCCGCCCTGCAGCAAGGATGGCCCGAGGTATTCGCCGAAAGCCTCGCGTGGCTGCGCGCCCACCTGTACGCCGACCCCTCCGGCCTGCGTCCCACTGCGGTACGTGTGCACATCGGCGGCGAGGACACCTGGCGGGACCTCGACGACTGGCCGCCAGCCGCGGCTGCCGCCTCGTGGTACCCCATCCCCGGCGGGCATCTCACCCAGCAGGTCCCCGCAGACTCCGCACCCGTGACGGCGTTCCGCTACGACCCGGCCGACCCCACCCCCTCCCTGGGCGGACCGCTGCTCTCCCGCACCGCCGGTCCCCGGAACAACGCCACCCTGGAGGCCCGAGACGACGTCCTGACATTCACCGGCCCGCCACTGACCGAGCCCATGGACATCATGGGCCCGGTCTCCGCACGGCTGAGCATCTCCACGGACACCGGACACGCCGATGTCTTCACCCGCCTGTGCGACGTGGACTCACAAGGCCGCTCCGTCAACATCTGTGACGGGTTCGTCAGACTCCGGACGGCCGAACAGGCGCCCTCGCAGGTCACCGTGCCGATGAGCTCCACCGCCCACCGCTTCCCCATCGGCCACCGCATACGCTGGCAGATCAGCGGAGGTGCCCACCCACGCTACGCCCGCAATCCCGGCACCGGTGAGTCAACGGTGGACGCCACCACCTTCACACCGGTGCGCATCACGCTCCACACGGACTCGGCACTGGTACTTCCCAGCAGCTCTGGTCTCGCGTAATTCGGTCAGCCCTCCGGGGAACAGTCGACGGGCCGGGCCGGGCCGGCCCGGCCCGGCTGCTGCTCCATGCCCTCTTCGGTATTCCTTCTGTCACCAGTGGCGAAGACCGAAAGCCTCTGGCTCCCTGAGGCGATTCCATGCGGCGACACTTCCTCACAACCGCGGCCTGCTCCTGTGCGTCCTACTACTGAGCGTCGGCAGGAGCCGGCCGCCCCGGGGGGAACGGGACGCGAGCCATGCAGAAGTACGCGATCGTCCAGCACATCACACGGTTCTTCTGGCTCCCGCGTGGTGTGAGCCGACAGCCACCCATGACCGTCCGGCGACTGGTAGGGCTCTGGCTGTTCGCGCTCGCCTTCGGGACCGGGCTCACCGGGCTCGGCTGGGACGATGAATTCGGTGGCAGCTACCTCGTGGAGCTGCTGCTCCTCTTCCATGTCTTCGGCGACATCATCGAAGGAGTACGGCACCGCTGGCCGGCCGCACTGGCCGCAGTAGCGGCCCTGTGGGGCGCCAGCCGGCTCACCGGCGCCGCCCTGCCCGGCTCCCTCGACAACGCCTGGGCGCAGACCATCGCCGCCGCCGTTGGCGTCACCCTCGGGTTGGCAGCGAGCGCCGCGATCACACGGCTTCCCGAGCGCGGGCCGCATCGGCCAGGCCGGAACCACGACCCCGGGTTCGACGGGGGACCCTCGCGCTAGTAACTCCGAGGCGAGCTTGAAAGGGGCCAGGGGCGAGGTGGTGCGCAACGTTCCTCTGTGGTGTCAGCGAGCGTCGCGCCGAGCTCACCGCGACGACGCGTCCTCTCACCGGGTTCTGGGGCGGCCCCCGGCGCACAGTGCGTGGTCGATCAGGGCGCTGGCCGCGTTCTCCTGCTCCATTATGTGCTGCGGGGTGTCGCCGCGTGCCTCGGACATGGAGACCACGGCGCTTCGCCCGCCGTCGTCGGTGACGCCGTTGAGGGTGATGTAGCCGCCGTCCCCTCCCTCATGGCTCCAGTAGGTTCCTCCGCAGCTCAGGGGGCGTTCGACCAGGCCGAGTCCGTATCGGCCGCCGGGCCACAGCTTTTGGACCTCTGCGCTCACGGGGACGGTCTGCTTCATCTTGGCCAACTGCCGTGCCGGCAGTAGGCGGCGCACCATGGGATGAGAAACACGCACTCACCGCGCGCGGGTGGTGCGCGCACTGTCCGCGCCTTCACATCGGCGGTGCGCACGACTCCAGGCCGTGCGCACCGACCCGGTGCCACCATGTCGCTGGGCAAGCTGATCAACAAGGTCGGCGCCTGCGACCGCTACCGCCACTACACCCACCGACCCACCGGGCCGCGCACCGCACGCTCCGCCGGCGCGGGCCCCGCAGGACTGCCGGACTGGTGGACCCGCCACCCCCGGGCCGGAGCAGAGACGAAGGGCCCCTTTCCCGTGGTCGTGGACACCGGTTGTCATGCGGCGGTGGCCAGCGTAGTTGATCGCTGTTCGTAGCTGATCGGGCTGATCTGACCGGGGCGGGAGTGCCTTCGCCTGGTGTTGTAGCGGGTCGCCCATCAAAAGACCGCGGGCCGGGCCTCACGGGCCCCGTTCCACCGTTTCCGTTCCTGGCGCGTCTCACGTTTCATGATGGCGTTCAGCGATTCCGCGGCGGCGTTGCCGGCGCTCGTGCCCACCGGGCCGCGCGATCTGGTCACGCCGAGGTCCGAGCAGACCGGGGCGAACTCCTTCGATACATATTGCGCCCCGTTGCCGCTGTGGAAAATCGCCCCGCGCAGGCCGTCGGCACCGCGGGCCGCCGCAGCGGCCCTGAGCGCGTCGGTGACCAGCTCCGTGCGCATGTGGTCGGCGATCGACCAGCCCGCCAGCCGCTTCGAGCACAGGTCAAACACCGTTGCTGAATAGAGGAATTGGCCGTCCCCGATGGGGAGGTAGGTTATGTCGCCCACGTACGTGGTGTTCGGCGCAGTCGCGCCGCAGCAGGTCCGGCACCGGTGTCGCCGCCGGCTCGGGAACGGTGGTGCGGACCTTCTTACGCAGGTGCAGCCCGCAAACTCGGCCCCGGCCTCTGCGCCGCCACGACATGGACCCCAACACCCCTAGCGTGACCAGCGAAAACGCTAACCAACCGGCCTTGGGTCAAGGCCCGACCTCCTCGGTCATCGAGTCGTCGAAGCGCACATGGGCCACGAACACGGCGTACGACCGCACCGCGACCGCTGGTGCGGTCGTACGCAAGTCACCGCAGGTCCGTCGGCCACCGGGTGCGGCTTGAACCGGTTTCCAGGCTGGCCAGCGCTGACTGTCCGGCGTAGTACAGCTTCCCGTCGCGGAAGACCTGCAGCTGAAGGTTCCCGGCCAAATGCTGCGTCGAGTAGCCGAAGCGGTGCGGGTCCAGCAGGGGAATCGGCAGCCTCGAAGGGCGACTGCCGGTTCCCTCTCCTACGAGCCGAACCCGATAGCGGTGGTTGCGGGCCTTGATCGTCCACCGGCCGTCACGTTCGCCGCCTTGCACCATCGCGGCGGGCGGAACCAAGCTGATCATTCTGTTGCCGACACTGACCACTACGCCGCCGACTGGCAGGGTCAGCCGCCCTCGGCCGAGCAGACCGCCGGCGAAGGCGACGCACATCTCCCCGCGGTCGAACCCATGGGCCTGGCCCCACCACCAGGTGTGAGGGAAGCCTCGTCCCCAGCTCTTCTCGGCGTAGACATGGCAGTCGGACAGGTCCCACACCTGGTCGCCCAGCCGGGCTGCCCCTCGGACCTTCGCATCGAACAGGTGGGGATGCCAGTAGTGGTTGAGTCCGGGCACCAGGGAGAAGATCCCACTGCCGTGGAAGGTACGCCGAGGTCTCGACCGGGGCTCGCGGAGCACACAGTTGATGTGCAGGTCGTCACCCAGCCGGACATGGAGCGCACCGGCGTCGTACCGGAGTGTGGCCGGGACGCAGATCTGGTAGCTCTGTGTGCTGGCCCAGGCTCCGTCGACACTCGTCGACCGGACGGTGCCAAGGGGGTCCGCAGCGACGACAACGGTGCCCCACGGTTGGCGGGAATGGTGGTTGATACCGCATGCGACAAGAAGCACCCGGCCCCGGCGTGTGTCGGTGAACCGCCACAGATAGCCCTCCATCGGCGCCTGGTGCGAGGGCAGCGGATCTCCCCAGGGGAAGTCCGCGCCGGTCCTGCGCCAGCGGTGCCGCACTCGTCGGCGTGCGCTCCGGGTGATGGCCTCCCAACGCTGCGGAGTTCCGTCGGGTCGTGTGTTCACCTGTCACGTCTTGTCAGGTAGAGCGCCATGGCGTTGAGTTCTTCGCGCGCCTGGGAGGAGATGCGCAGTGGTGCCAAGGCGTGGATGGCTGCGGTCATGTGGCGCTGGGCCTCCGCCTCGGCGGCGGCCCGGCCGCCGGCCACGTCGACGAGGTGGAGGGCTTCGGGGAGGTCGTTGGCGGTCAGCGGTTCACCACCGCGGGACAGGAGGTCAAGCAGGCCTCGGGCGGCGGGCGTGTCGGAGGCGAGCGCGGCGATGATCGGCAGGGTCTTCCGCGCTGCGAGCAGATCGCCCCCGACCGGCTTGCCGGTGCGTCCGGGTTCCCCCCACAGGCCGATCACGTCGTCGGTACATTGGAAGGCGATGCCGAGATGTCGTCCAAAGGCTGCAAAGCGTGCCACGTGGCGAGGATGTCCTCCGGCGAGGACCGCTCCGACAGCTGTGGAACAGGCGATGAGGGCCCCGGTTTTGGCTGCCGCCGCCTGACGGTACTCGTCTGGTGTCACAGCTGCCGGCCCACTCCAGGGGCGTTGGGTGAATCCGAGATCCTTCGCCTGGCCGTGCAGGGTGGCGATCATCGCGCGCGTCAGGAGGCTGACCGCTGTTCTGGCCCGGTCGGTGTGCTGGCTGAGCAGGGTGTCGATGGCAAGGATGTGCAGCCCGTCTCCGGCCAGCAGCGCGGGTCCGGTCCCGAATTGCTTCCACAGCGTCGGGCGGTTCCGACGCATGATGTCGCCGTCCATGATGTCGTCGTGGACGAGGGCGAAATTGTGGACGAGCTCGATGGCTACGGCACCGGGCGTGGCGCACCGCGGGGGGCCTCCGAGTGCTTCAGCTGCGAGATAGGCAAGAGCGGGACGGACGGCTTTGCCGCTGCTGGGGTCAGTGAGCGCGGTGCCGGCCGCATTGTGCCAGCCGAAGTGGTAGGCGCTTATCCGTGAAAGGGCGGCCGGGAGCCGTTTCACCGCGGCACGCAGTGCGGGTTCCATCTGGCGACGTGCGCGATCACAGGCCGTACGAGCTTGCCGGTGAGCCGCACTACTGGATACGGTCGCTGCTGCGGTCATGGCGCACCGTTGCCACGTCGGGTGGCGTGGACGGTCTGTCGCAGCCACAGGGCGAACATGAGGGTGGTCGCTCCCACGATGGAGGACCAGAGCATCGGTGCCGGGCGGCTGTTCAGCGAGAGGTCGAGCAAGAGTCCCACCATGGTCAGGCAGGTGGTGAGGGGCAGTTGCATCGAGGACCAGAACGTCACGGCATTGGCCTTGGCCGGATCGGCCATCGCGCCGCTGGACAAGCTGCGCACCACGAAGATCGCTACAGGCGCGACAGCCAGTTGGGCCAGGGCCACCGTCGGCGGCAGTTGGCCGCGAGCCGCCAGGACGACGACGCCGACGTAGAGGGCGAGCTGGCCGACCGCATAGGTGAAGGCCAGGCGGCGCGGCCCGAGTACACCAGCCAGCGTCTTCTTGCCGACGCGAGCATCGCCCTCGATGTCCGCCAGGTTCATGATCAGACATCGCAGGACCTGAAGGGCGGCGACGAAACCGGTGCCCCACAAGAGCAGCGAGCTGAACTGTCCGGCTTGCAGATACGCGGCAAGCAGCGGTCCCATCCCGTACAGCACGGCTGCGCATGTCACTTCCCCCAAGGCGTGGTAGTTCAGCCGCAGCGGGGGAGCCGTGTAGAACCAGGCCAGGGCCATCAGTGCGGTCGCGAGGATCCGCGCGGTCAGGGACGGCATGACGACGGTGAGGACGACCGAGGTGAACAGGAGGGCGAACGCCGCTCCGATACTGACGGCGGGCTGCAGCAGACCGTCCACCAGGACCCGGCTGCCGCCGGTCCACGCGGTCGGGGACAGATTGGCACGGTCAGCCTCAAGGTCGAAGTACTCATTGCAGAAATGAGTCATGAGATGGGTCGACCAGGCGAAGACCAGTGTGAGCAGGTACCAACGGAGAGAGAAGGCTCCCGTCGAGTGGACGGCCAGGGTAACGCCGAATCCGGTGACCATCATGCTCTGGAAAAGGAACTTGACCCGCGCGAGCTTGATGAAGGCGGCGAGCGAGCCCGCGCCGGGGCTCGCGATCGCCGCTCGCGTCATGCTCATGGGACGTGCTTGGTCGCAACGATGATGCCGTGGGGAGTCCAGCCTGGCACCGCGATCCGCTCGGCCGAGGAGAAACCGGCGTCGCGCAGGCACTGCTCGTACAGGCGCCACGGGTAGATCATGCCGCCTTCCGCCGGCAGGGCCGCGAAATAGACACTGTCGAGGGCCGCGATCAAGGGTCCGTCGCCTGCGTCGTTCGACATGGAGTTGAAGATGACGACCCGGCCGCCGGGCTTGAGAGCCTTGTATGCCTTACGAAGCAGCGTCGTGTTCTCCTCGGGCGTCCAGATGACGAGCTGATGGGCGAAGAGCACACAGTCGTTGTCCGAGGGGAATCGCTCGGCAAACATGTCGCCCGGATGCACCCTGATCCTGTCGGACAGACCAGCTTCGGCGATCTTCTTCTCGGTCACGGCGGCTGAGGCGGGGATCTCCAGGATGGTGACCTCGAGACCGGGATTGTGCTGGGCCAGGGCGATCGCGTTGACCGCGTCGCCGCCACCGCAATCAAGGAGGTGCGTGGCGTTGCCGAGGTCCAGCGCGGCAACGAGGTGCTCGTTGGCCAGCTGGGACCACGATCGCATGTACCGGTAGAACACCGACTCCAGGTGCGGGTGCTGGCTGAACCGGTGGTACAGGTCGGGGTGGTCACCGGGGATGCGGCGCAGTCCCACATTGGTGTTCTCGCGCAGCGAGTCCACGAAGTCGGCCTGCCCTTCGTAGACGATGTGCTGTTCGAATGCCACCGTGTCCTTCAACTTCTGCCAGATCCCCTCCGCGTTCAGGGAGCTGATCAGCGGCGCGGCGCTGTAACGGTCGCTTTCCTTGACCGTCAGTCCGAGCGCGGTGGATCCGAGGAGCAGGATGTCGGCCGCCCGCTCGGCCAGGGCCAGTTCCTCGCGGATTTCCTCGATTGTCAGGGCACCGCGTTCCATGAGCAGGTCAAGTAGCTTCAGCTCGCAGGCGGCATTGAGGTATTGGAAGGCCGCGTGTCCGAAAAGCATGAAGGACAAGCGGTCCATGTCCAGCACCTCGGCTGCCGGTGTTACCGGGGATGAGGTCGAGTCCATCGGGTCTGTCGTCACAGAAGTGGTCATGTGTTCCTCCAGGGGACGTGGGACCTCGCTGGGCAAGGTTCATCCAGAGCCCCGACACGGCGCACGTGCTGTTGACCCGAAGGGCACAGAGAGCACCCGAACGGATCACGCAGCACGCGCATCCCCACACGGGGGGGTTACTTTCGAATCCGGTGTTCTCCGATGTTGCTCATCTTCAGCGCAAGGGATTCCAGCCTTGAAACACACCGCCCTCGGCCTTTCCCCCATCGCGATGGAAGAGCGCCGCACCGTTTCGACGCGCCCCTGGGACATCATCGCCATCGACCACGTACGAATGTGCGTCGGTAACGCCCGGCAGGCCGCCTACTTCTACGTCTCCGCGTTCGGCATGGAGATCACTGCACGCCGCCGCCCCACGAGCACTCGCGACGGCCATGCCGAGTACGTCCTCTCTTCGGGCGATGTCCGCTTCGTCCTCACCGGGGGCAGCAGCCCCGACAGCAGCGCTTCACGATGGGCGGCAGTACACGGAGACGGAGTCAGCGACATCGCCCTCCAGGTGGCCAACCTGGACGAAGGTCTGGAACACGCGGTACTGGCCGGCGCGGTGGTGCTTGAGGAACCCCACGACACCGAAGACGAGTTCGGCACGGTGCGTACGGCAGCCATCGCCGCCTATGGGGAACTTCGGCACACCGTTGTCGAGCGACGTTCCTACGACGGACCGTTCCTGCCAGGCTTCGAACCCCCTGGCCCCGGAGGGCCCACACCCGCCGGGCCACAGCTGTTCCACCAGATCGACCACGTGGTGGGATGCGTGGAACTCGGGCGTATGGACGATTGGGTCGACTTCTACCGACGCACGATGGGGTTCTCCTTGATGGCGGAGTTCATCGGGGACGACATCGCCACCAAGTATTCGGCGCTGATGAGCAAGGTCGTCGCCGACGGCTCCCGCAAGGTCAAGCTGCCCCTGAACGAGCCGGCGCCGGGACAGCGCCGCTCGCAGATCGATGAATACCTCGACCACCACCGAGGCCCGGGCACCCAGCACATCGCTCTGGAAACCCACGACATTCTCGCTGCCACCGACGCCCTACGCGCGGCCGGCATCGACTTCCTGCCCACACCGGACACGTACTACAGCGACCCGGTGCTCCGCTCGCGGATCGGATCCGTGCGTGTAGGCATCGACGAGCTGCGCGACCGGGGGGTGTTGGTGGACCGTGACGAGGACGGTTATCTGCTGCAGATCTTCACCCGCCCTCTGGTGGACAGGCCGACGTTCTTTGTGGAGCTGATCGAACGCCACGGCTGCCAGGGGTTCGGGAAGGGCAACTTCAAAGCGCTTTTCGAAGCCGTGGAGCGCGAGCAGGAGCAGCGCGGAAATCTGTGACGGCCGTGTCAGTGATCCCATCGATCAAGGAGGAGAACATGGCTCGGGCAACGCTGGCCAAGCGGCCGGATGACGTATCGCGCATGTTCGACCAGGCGGCCCACCGTTACGACCTCACCAACACGGTGCTCTCCGGCGGGCGGGACCGGATGTGGCGCACCCGTACGCGCGAAGCCCTCGCGCTGTGCCCTGGGGAACGGTGCCTCGACGTCGCGTGCGGCACGGGTGTGTCCACCGAGGAACTGGCACGGTCGGGGGCGACCGTCGTCGGCATCGACCGATCACCCGGCATGGTGAAACAAGGAGAACACCGCCCTGTCACCCTGCAGGTGGGCGATGCCCTCGCCCTGCCCTTCGACAACGCGAGCTTCGACGCAGTCACGATCATGTTCGGGCTACGCAATGTCGTCGACGTTCCCGCCGCGCTGCGGGAGATGGCCCGGGTCGTCCGCCCGGGCGGACGCCTTGTGGTCTGCGAGTTCAGCCACCCCACCTGGGTGCCCTTCCGGACCTTGTACCTGCGGTACCTCATGGGCGGTCTGCCGCGCATCGCCCGCTGCGCCTCCAGTAACCCGGATGCCTACACCTACCTGTCGGACACCATCCGCGCCTGGCATGATCAGCGCACACTCTCGGCCATGATCACAGGGGCCGGTTGGGAGCAGGTGGCATGGCGCAACCTCACCGGGGGCATCGTCGCGCTGCATCGCGCCGTGCGCCCCCTTGAACGCGACAGCGCCGACCCCCTGTTCACGGAGGCACACACATGAGTCGGATGCTCCAGACGGATGCCCAGGTCATCGTGGTAGGAGCGGGGCCCGGCGGTGCCGGCGCCGCCTACCACCTGGCACGCCAGGGGGTGGACGTGGCGCTGCTGGAGAAGGCGGAGTTCCCCCGGGAGAAGGTCTGCGGTGACGGCCTCACACCTCGCGCCGTCCACCAACTGGTGCGTATGGGCATCGACACCACCGCCCCGGGCTGGAAGCGCAATCGGGGCCTCAGGTTCGTCTCGCGCGGGCGGACACTCGAACTGGACTGGCCGCAGAGCGGCCGCTTCCCCGGCTACGGTCTGACCCGTACCCGCCACGACTTCGACCAGATCCTTGCCGAACACGCGGTCGCCGCCGGAGCCCGGCTGCACACCCGGACCAAGGCGACCACGCCGCTGCTGGACGCCGGCGGACGGGTCGTAGGTGTCTCCGCCGTCGGCCCCGACGGGCAGCCCATGGACTTCACCGCCCCGCTTGTGATCGCAGCAGACGGCGTGGCCGGCCGGCTGGCCCTGGCAGTAGGGATCTCGCGGCTGGAGAAGAGACCTGTCGGCACCGCTGTCCGACGTTACTTCCACAGCCCCGCGAAACATCAGGACCCCTACCTGGAATCGTGGCTGGATCTGCGCCGCCCTGACGGCCGAGTGCTGCCTGGATACAGCTGGATCTTCCCCATGGGCGACGGCCGGGTCAACGTCGGCCTCGGCGTCCTCAACGACTCCCGCACCGGCTCGATGGAAACCCGCACCATGCTGACCACCTGGCTGGCGCGTACACCCGAGGAATGGGGGTTGCGCTCCGAGGAGAACGCTGACGGTCCGCTCCGTGGTGCAGCCTTGCCGATGGGATTCAACCGTCTCCCTCATTACCGCAACGGCCTCATGCTCATCGGTGACGCAGGCGGCATGGTCAACCCGTGCAACGGTGAGGGAATCACCTATGCCATGGAGTCCGGCGAACTGGCCGCGGACATCGCGGCCCAAGCGCTCGCCCGGAACGCCGGAGCCTCCCGCGAGCGGGCCCTGGAACGCTACCCGTCAGAAATGGAGGCCCGCCTGGGCCGGTACTACCGTCTGGGATGTGCCTTCTCGGCGCTGATGGCCCGGCCCTCGTTTACTTCGCTGGTCACCCAGAACGCGGTCAGGTCCCCGCGAGCCATGCGCTTCATGGTGCGGCTGCTGTCAAATCTGACCGACAGCCCCAGCGCGGATGCCATGGACCACATCATCAACACGATGATCCGTCTCACCCCTTCAGGTTCAGGTGGAAAGACCACGAACCGGCCCCGTTCGGCGTAACCAGTGCGGTCAGTGACCCCCTCAGCCCTTGCGGCCGCGGCCGCCGGGTGGGCCACCCGGCACAGAGCCCTCGTCCTCCTCCTGGCTGCGCTGGTGGTCTGTACGGGGGGCTGGTCGGCACTGGATCTGACCAGCCGGCTCGGCCTCGGAGGCACCACAGCCACCGCGAGTGAAGCCGCGCGTGCCGAGCAGTGGATCCGCACACACACCGGGACCAGTCAACCTGACCTGATCCTCGTCGTTGCCTCTCGCGGAGGCGGTCGTGTCGATACCAGCACGGCCACGAGCGACGGCACCGCTCTGGTCAAGCGCGCTGCGACACTGCCTGGCGTGGAAGTGGCAACGACGTGGTGGGACTCCAGGCTCCCCGAGTTGATCTCGGACGACGGGACCACCGCCTTGATCCTGCTCCAACTGACTGGAGACAGCAGCGACGCGGCTCGATCGGCGAACCGGATCATCCGCGAACTGTCAGGGGATCAGCGGTCCTTGACCGTCATGGCGACCGGTCCCGCTGCTGCGGGCGCACAGACCATGGAACAAGTCCAGCATGATGCGGAGCGCAGCGAGCTCCTCAGCGCACCTGCCGCATTCGCGGTGCTGACGCTCGCTCTCGGATCGCTCCTGGCCGGTCTGCTACCGATCGTCGTCGGCCTGGTGGCCGTTGGTGGCACTCTTGCCCTGCTCCACCTGCTCGCCCCGGTCACCGAAATCTCGCTCCTGACCGTCAACCTCACTACCGCGCTCGGATTCGGACTGGCAGTCGACTACAGCCTGTTCATCGTCACCCGCTACCGCGACGCACGGCAGCGCGGGCGCACCGGCCCGGAGGCAATCCTTGAAAGCGCGAGGACCGCGGGCCACACCGTGCTGTTCTCGGCAGGCGCCGTTGCCCTGTGCGCGTGTGCCCTGTTCTGCTTCCCCCTGTACTTCCTCAGCTCGATGGGCCTGGCCTGTGTCATCGTCGTCACCCTTGCCGCTGCGGCCTCAGTCTTCGTACTTCCTGCACTACTCAGCCTGTTCGGGGACCGCTTCAGCAGGCGCCAGCGTGCGCCCGTTCTCCGCGCCGTCACACTGTGGGGCAAACTGAGCCAGGCAATTCAGCGTCACCCACTCCTGTGGGGCGGCGCCGCCCTCGGCATGCTGGCGGTCCTCGCTCTCCCGGCCACTCAGGCCCGATTCCAGTTGGCCGACGACCGCGCCCTGGCAAGCACCTCCTCCGTGCACGTCGCTGGGGAATACATGCGTCGCCACTTCGACGAGGCGGCGCTGAATCCGATCACTGTCGTACTGCCCGGGCTTGACCCCGGAGACAGCCTGCACGCCCTGACCGCATACTCGGCCCGTCTCTCCGAGGTGCCTGGAGTGGCCCAGGTCGTCTCCGCCGCCGGTGTGTTCCACACGGGCACGGCCACTCCAGGAACGGCTTCCCTCCCTCAGTACGCCAACTCGGCCGGCGCGTGGCTGCAGGTTGTCCCAGTACCGTCAGTCACACCGACCTCCAGCGCCGCAGAGCGTCTGGTCATGAACGTGCGGGCTGTCCAGACCCCGGCCGGCCCCCACCGGATGGTGGGGGGACAAGCAGCGCTGTTCGCAGACACCAAGGACGCCCTGGCGCACCGCCTCCCCATGGCCGCGGGGTTCGTGGCCCTGAGCATGGGCGCGGCTCTCTTCCTCTACACCCGTAGCGTACTTGTGCCGATCAAGGCGATCCTGGTCGCAGCCCTGAGCCTCTCCGCGATCGCCGGGATCATGGTGACAGTCTTCCAGCAAGGGCACCTGCAATGGCTCCTGGGGCCGTTCACCGTCGTAGGACGGCTGGAGATGTCCACTCCCGTCCTTGTCCTGTTCCTCGCCTTCGCCCTGACCATGGACTACGAGATGTTTCTCCTCGCACGCATCATGGAGGAGTACCGTCGCACCGGCGACCATCCGGGTGCCGTACGCCACGGGCTGGAGTCCACCGGTCGCCTGATCACCCTCGCCGCCGCTGTTCTCATCCTGGCCGTGGCCGTGCTGGCCACATCGACCCTGACCGTTGTCAAACTCTTCGGATTCTCTCTGGCCGCGGCACTCTTCCTGGACGCCACACTCGTGCGTGCTGTGCTCGTCCCGGCGATCATGCACCTCGGTGGCCGGGCCACATGGTGGCCCCATCCTTCCCATCCACGTACCGACAGCCAGAGCGCACCGCTTCCTCGAGCTCTGTCAGGCGGTGGCAGTGACCGGGGTGCGAGGGCGAGAAGGTCCGCGTCGTAGGTGCGGTGGTGGATGCGGATACCGGAAGCGGTGATCGCCTGCCAGCGCACGGGCAGCAGCTCGAGGTAGTCGCGGCCGGTCAACGGGACGGGTGCGTTCCCTGCAATGGCTGTATTCAAATGGTCGGCGGCCGACCGTTCCCAGGTCGCCGACCACAAGGCCTACCTGACCCGGATCGTCCCCAACCTGGCGATGGAGCGGCTTCGTTCGATTCGCCACCAGCGCGAGACCTACGTCGGGCCATGGCTCCCCGAGCCGATCCCCACCGGCCCGGACACCGCTGACGCAGGGCAGGGGAGCCGGGTGCGCGTACGGCCGCGGCCAGGACGACGGGGACCATGCCCAGCCTGCGCTGGACGAACGCCAGGATCTCCGCGCTGGACGCGTCCACCCACTGGTGCACCGGGAGTCGGGGTGCGGAGGGCTTCCGTGGCCGGAGCCGTGTCGGATTCCGGGGACGGTGCCGTCAGGTGTGGGTCAGCGGGGTGTCCACCAGGTGCTCGGCGAGGAACCAGGTCTGGGCCTCGCCCGCTCGGACGACATCGGAGACGATCAGGTCGTTGGTGCCGTCGTCGCCGAGTTCCGCGATGCGGCGTGCCGCGTCCCGCGCGTCGATGAGGATCGTCTCGTGCGCTTCCAGGAGCCGGGAGAGCATCACGGGTACTTCCTCGGCGCCGTCGGGCGGCCGCGGGACGCGGGTGAGCTCGGCCGCGTGGCGGGGGTCCGCCACCGCGACGCCGCCCAGGCTCTGGACGTGTTCGGCGAGGGTGTCGACGATCGACAGCTGTTGCTCGCCTTGATCGAGCCGATGATCACGGCCTGGAAGCAGGACAGGGTGGCGCGGTCGGCGACCGGGGATCCCGGGGCCTGCGATCTGAGGGAGATCGTGAATGCGATCTTCCACCAGAACCGGACGGGCTGTCAGTGGCGCTGTCCACCGCACGACTTGCCGGCCTGGTCGGAGGTGTTCTACTGCTTCGGCCTGTGGCGCGAGGGCGGGCTCGACCAGCGGATCCAGGAACTGCTGCGCTGCCAGGTGCGGGAGGGAGCGCGGTGATTAGAGGGCCCGTCCCGCGTGATCATCGACATCCAGTCCGTGCGCGCGGCCGCCGGGGGTTCCGAAGACCACGACGGGACTGGACGCCAACAAGAAGGTGTCGGGGCGCAAGCGGGGACTGGCCGTCGACGTTCTGGGGCTGATCATCGGCGTCGTGGTGCCGGCCGCCTCCGCCCACGAGGACGCCGCCGGCATCGCTCTGCTCACCAGGCGGCGGCGCGGTGCGGGATGTGCCTGGAGAAGGCCCTGGTGGACCAGGGCTTCAAGGACCAAGTCATCATCCACGGTGCCCTGCTGGACATCGACGTCGAGGTCGTCCGCCGCAACCCGGACGACCAGGGCGAGGGCTTTGTCCCGCACCCCAAGAGGTGGATCGTGGAGCAGGTCAACGGCACGTTAATGCTGCACCGCCGCCTGGCCCGCGAGTACGACCACCGGCCCGACACCTTCGCCTCGCGCGTCTACTGGGCCTCGATCGCGAACATGACCCGCCGCCTCACCCCACCCGCCCCGGCCTGGCGCGCCGGCCTCGGGCTGGCCGCGTGAACATCATCGAGCTCCTGGCAGGCCTCCAGGCCCAGCACGACGAGACCACGGCTCGGGCCGGTGGACTACGCCACCAGATCAAGCACTTGACCGCCACCCTGACCGAGACCGAGGCGCGACTCGCGGACCTGGCCACCACCCGGAAGGTCATCGCCCGACGCGTCCCACCCGGGACCGAGCCCGAACCGCCCGAGACGAACACCGCCTACCAGGCCATCGTGAACGTCTTCGACCAGCACCCCGGCCAGGTATTCAGAGACCGTGAGCTGTACGAATTCCTCGGCATGCCCACCGACGAGGCGACCGTCAACATCACCCGCAGCCGCCTCGGACGCCTCACACGCCAAGGCTTCCTCACCCAACTCGGACGCGGCCGCTACCAGAAACGGACTTAACGCCGCGCTTCGCCGGCTGGAATCGGCACAGCCGACGGCTGCCACTCTCGCCTGAGCAACCCGAACACCCACGAGTCGGATACCTCGCCGTTCACCACGCAGTCTTCCCGTAACGTCCCTTCACGCACGAATCCGACCTTCTCCAATACCCGGGCGGATGCCACGTTGCGCGTATCGGCCTCGGCCTGCACTCGATTCAGGTCCAGTGTGTCGAATGCCCACTGCAGCAAGGCGCGCGCGGCCTCTGTCGCGTAGCCGTGGCCCCACATCGCATCGTCGAGGCAGTAGCCCAACGACGCACTGCGGTAGTCCGGGTTCCATCCGGTCAGACCGCACCAGCCGACGAAGGCACCGTCAGAAGCACGGTCGATGGCCACCCGTGCCCCGGTGCCTTCGTCCGCGATCTTCCGGCACATCGCGATGAAGCGGTCGGCGCGGGCATGTTCGGTCCACGGCGGGGAGTCCCAGTAGCGCATCACGTAGGTGCTGCTGTGCAGCGCGAAGAGCAGGTCCGCGTCGGCGTCGGTGAAGGGCCGCAGTCGCAGGCGAGCGGTGTGCAGTATGGGGGTGGCCAAAGTCATGCGTACCACCTTGTGTCCTCATGGGGCGGGCAGAACACCGAATATCCGACCCCGGTCCGGCCCTCACGACCAAAGCAGCGCCTGTCAGCAGATTGAGCACGGCACGACTACTCGGCCTGCCCACCGACGCCCCAGACATGAACGGCCCCCGCAGCGGCCTCGCCCGCCACGGCCTCCTCACCCAACCCGGGCCGGGCCACTACTAGAAACGGACTTAACGCCCTCTCGGAGACCATCTCATGTGGCGAGTCCGCGGTAGCGGACGAGGGTGCAGGCGGCGATGTTGGTCGAACCCGCTCAGCCGGCCGAAGTGTTCTGTGTCGCCTCGCGTGCCTCGGTGAGGGCTCGCTGCCTGAGGTTGCCGCCGAACAACTGAATCGTGGTGGCGGCCAGGATGTCGTCCCTGCCGATGGTCCGCCCGTCCCCCCTGCGGGCGGACAGGGCCCGGAGGGAATCCTTGAGGAACGGGGGTGGGACTGGTTCGCCCGACATCGCCAGGGTGACCGTACCGAAACGTTTGACCCCGCCTTCGCGGACGACTGTGGCCGCGTCCCGGGCGAGGTCCGTCAGGAACACGCTCGCGATTCCGTGCTGCCGACGGCCGACCCTGCTGCTTCACGATGTCGTGACAGCCATATACCGCCGGTCCAGCCGAAGTTGGCCTGAACGGCGCTTCTGGGCCTGCTTCACCGGACCGGACACTGACTCGGCAGTGCCGGTCGGGTACTGGGAGAGGAAATGATGTCCGTAATGAGGAAACCGAGCACGATCTGTAGCTTGAGTGCGGCCGCGGCCCTGGCGATGGGAATGCTGACGGCCGGGCCGGCCTCAGCAGACGTCCGCGCGGCCGCCTGGCCCAACGACACGTACTACGTATGTGCCGACTACTGCGACGGCGCTACTCAAGGTGGGGTCGTCTGGGGCAACCGGACCTCGAAGCTTCAAGGGTGGGTGGAGGCATACAACGGCACCACAACCGTCTATTTCGACGCCTTCGCCGGTTCCACCAAGGTCGACAGCGATTCCAGGACCTCCAGCGGCCCTGTGGTCCCCTACAACTTCTACATCGGCGACCCCGATCGGCCCGGCGGCGTCGATCGGATCAGGGTCCAGGTGTGCGCGCCTCGCGGCTGCGGCGAGCAGTTCAACCTGATCAGGGACTGACGCAGCTTCCGTAGTCGTACGGGCAGCCGCACAAATCCGCTGGAACTCCTGCGGCAGCCTTCGGGGCGGCAGAGGAAGCTGGGCGACACTACTGACGGCACCGGTTTGTTCTGCTGCTCCAGAACTGTCCGGTCTACCTGGTGTTGCGGTGCCCTCTTGGTCGGGGGCGCCGCAGTGGTGCGGGACGGGTGGCGGAGGGTCCTCCGGCTAGCCAGAAGGCGGGCCGGGACTCGGGGGGCAGGAGCGTCCTCGCCGCCGTCCGGACCGTCGAAGCCGGCGCCTGTCCGGGCGTCTCCGGGCCCGCGGAGGCCGGACGTCACCGGTGGGGGAGTTCAGCGGCCGCAGACGGGCAGCTGCTGCTCGCCGGCCGAGAGGTCCGCCACAGCGCTGCATAACATCGCAGATCTGCACTGTTCCGCGCGAGATCTATGCACGGCTGCTGCATACAGCGCCCCTGGTGGTGCTCGCCACCTCTGCCACCTGCGGTTTTCCCTTCCAGGGAAACGAGCTACGAGCTCGTCGGCCAGTGGCGTCTTGTTCTGGAGAATCAGAACTAGACGGTTCCCCTAGTGATACCGACCCATGCCCCGCGCCCGTCGTCCGGGAGGACCAGCCGATGAGCGCGCAGCCCGACCACGCACCCGTCACCGCGGTGAACACGGTGGGCCGCCCTTAAGGGATCAGTACGGGAAGGCCACTGCGATCACCTGAACCATCTGTGCACAGCCCTCATCCGCGACGACCGAACGCGACGGCGCGGCACTGAGCTGAGTGTTGAGCCAGGTGTGCGGGCCCAGGCTCCGCCTGTAGGACGGTAACCGGTCTGGATCTTCTCCCCTGTCCAGCCGGTGACGAAGGGGCAATGTTCACACCGGTGAGAGGGGCTGCTGAACAAATACCGGCGGGCTGTACTTATTGGGAGCAGACCACCGACGACGGGAGACAATCCATGCGTAAGTCGTTCACGGCGGTACTCTCCGCTCTGGCGGTGAGTACCGCCCTGCTGGCGGGGGGCAGCACGGCTCAGGCCGAGCCCGCCCCGCTTACCGGGGGAGCGAGCGCTTCCCACTCATCTGGCGCCGTCCAGCCGCAGCCTGCTGATGAGTACGAGTACTACAACTGGTACTTGAGCCAGAACAACTGTCTGGTCGCGGGGGGCAACCTCTACAAGACGGACAACCGCATCCGGTATCGGTGCGACGGGCACAAGGGCTCCTTCTGGTACCTCTATGTGAACTGGCCGTAAATCGCCGTGGTTTGACCTGACTGACAGGTCAGGGCCAGGGCGGTCCCACGTCCGGCCCTGCGGTGCCGGGTGCGTCCGGCAGCCGGTCGCGTAGGGACCGGACGTATGAGCACGGCCGGTCCGCGAGCGCCATCTCCCAGCCGTGCGCATGCAGCCGGGCCGAGGCCCGCACCGAACCGGTCCACGGTGCGGTGCGGGCCTCACGGCCTCTCCTGGACCATCCGCCCGCAGCGGAAGTCGTATCGCCGGGTTCCAGCACCCATGCGGTGTCGGAACCCGCTGGCCGGGCTCGTCACCGTTCGCGGCCCACGGTGTCGGTGCCCGGCCGAACGCTGCACGGCCAGGCGCCAGCGGCCGGGGCAGACCTGTCTCGAACGGCCCGGCGGAGAGTGCTGATCCTGCACCTTGGGCAGTTTTCGGCACCGATTGAGCCCGCCTTGCAGGATGGGCGGTGGCGGTACGCTTCGTCGCGTGACCATAGCCAGCACGAATGATGCGCAACTGAACCGGCTATGGGGCGCCGTATGCGCCTTCGCGGGGCTCTTCCTCCTCGTATGGGCTCTGTCATGGGTCAAGGCGAGCGTGCTTGACAAGGACCTGCAAAATCGTTGCGGAGAACTACACACCGCCAGTTTCCCCTTCGAGAAGTCCTGCACCTACGACGATGGCACTGTTGAGAACGCAAACAGCTTGCTCTTCGACGGGATCTTCTTCGGCTCACTGGCCGCAGCTCTGGTCTGCTTGACAGTCGTGTTCACGATCGAGGCGAGCCGGAGAAAAAAGCACCGACGCGCGTTTGACGTCTAAGAACCGCCAACAGAAGTGTCTGATGGTGTGACTGTCGGCTTGATCGCTCGTTGGTTGGTGTGTGGGGAAGAGGGAGTCGCGTCCGTGGATCGTCTCGGACGAACTGTGGTCGCTGGTCGAGCCGTTGTTGCCCGAGCCGGGGCCGAAGTTGGTGGCGGGGCGTCCGCGGGTGCCCGACCGGCAGGCGTTGTGCGGGATCTTGTTCGTGCTGCACACCGGGATCCAGTGGGAGTATCTGCCGCAGGAGCTGGGGTTCGGCTCGGGCATGACGTGCCGGCGCCGGCTGGCGGCCTGGAACGAGGCCGGCGTCTGGGACCGGTTGCATCTCGTGCTGCTGGCCAGACTCCGGGCGGCGAAGCAGCTCGACTGGTCGCGGGCGGTGATCGACTCCTCCCACGTGCGGGCCGCTCGGCGCGGCCCGAAAGCGGCCCGAGCCCGGTCGATCGCGCCCGGCCAGGCAGCAAGCACCACGTCCTCGTCGACGGCCACGGCATCCCGCTCGCGGTGTCGCTGACCGGCGGCAACCGCAACGACGTCACCCAGCTCCTGCCCCTCCTGGCGAAGATCCCCTCGGTTCCCGGTGTCGTCGGCAGGCCGCGTCGGCGGCCCCCCATCCTCCTCGGTGACCGCGGCTACGACCACGACAAGTACCGCCGTCTGGTCTGGGCGCAGGGCATCAAACCCGTCATCGCCCGCCGCGACGTCGCGCACGGATCCGGCCTCGGTGTTCACCGCTGGGTCGTCGAGCGCACGATCGCCTGGCTGCACGGCTTCCGACGCCTCCGCATCCGCTGGGAGCGGCGAGACGACATCCACGAAGGCTTCCTCGGCCTCGCCACCTGCCTCATCACACACCGGCACGTGAAACGCCTTTGTTGGGACCCCTTAGGCGTGTCAGGGGCTCGGCGGGTTCTCGGCGCTCGGCTGGCCTCCGGGGCCCCGGATTTCTCGGCGCCCGGCGGGTCTCATGTGCTGGGCGGTCTTCCAGCGCCCTACCGGTCCCGTGGGTCCCGTGGCCCCGACGGATACGAGTGCTCGGCAAGCCTCAGGGACTCGGCGCGGTCAGGTACCGCTGAATCGTCGGTGCCAACCATGCCACGATCTCTGCCCGCGCCAGCCCCACCGCGGGCGGCATCCGCAGCACGTACCGCGTGAGCGCCAGCCCCAGCAGCTGCGACGTCATGAGTGCCGCCCGTGCCGGGACCTGCTCGGGGTCGGGGCACACCTGCCGGGCGACCGGCAGCAGCTGGTCCCGCAGGATGCCCTGCATGCGCTCCGCCCCGGCCTGGTTGGTCACGCCGACCCGCAGCAGGGCGGTGAGGACCTCGTTGTTCTCCCACATGTCGAGGAAGTGCTCGACGAGGATCCGCCCCGCGTCCTGTCGGCGGTCCGCCCCGCTCACGTCCGGCAGCCGCAGGTCGATGGCAACGGCCGCCGCGAAGAGGCCCTCCTTGTTGCGGTAGTACCGCATCACCATCGACGGGTCGATGTTCGCGTCCTTGGCGATGGCGCGGATGGTGGCTCGCTCGTAGCCGTCGGTCGCGAAGCGCTCGCGGGCCGCCGCGAGGATCGCGCCGCGAGTGGCGTCGGAGCGGCGGGGGGCGCCGGAACTGGGAACCGTGGAGGTGCTGTCGCTGCCATTCATGCCAACAAGCGTAGGCCAACGGGTGTAGGTCAACAAGTGTTCGTCAACAGTTGTTTGCCAACGACTGTTGACATTCTTTTTGACGCCCCGCTACCTTCGTCAACAAGTGTTGGCCAACATTTGTTGGCCATGAGCGATGGCAAGCAAGCGTTGGCAACAGGAGGCCACCATGAACGGCACCGCCACCGACCGCACCGTGATCGTCGTCGGCTCGGGCCCCACCGGCCTCCTCCTAGCCGGTGACCTCGCCACGGCGGGCGTCACCGTGACCCTCGTCGAGAAGCGGCCGCGCAAGATCAGCAATCTCTCCCGCGCCTTCGGGGTGCACGCCCGCACCCTGGAGCAGCTCGACGCCCGCGGCCTCGCCGATGAACTCCTCACCACCGGCGACACCATCACCGGCCTGCGGCTCTTCCGCCGCCTCTCCCTCGATCTGAGCAGGCTGCCCTCGCGTTTCCCGTTCCTGCTCATCACCCCGCAGTACGAGGTCGAGCGGCTCCTGGAGCGGCGGGCCCGGGAGACTGGGGTCGAGTTCGCGTACGAGAGCGAGGTCGTGGGGCTGCGGCAGGACGACGAGGGGGTCGACCTCGACGTGCGCGGCGCGGACGGGGCGGTCGTCACCCGCCGGGCGGCCTATGTCGTCGGCGCCGACGGTCACCGGAGCGCCGTGCGGGAGGCGATCGGCCTGGACTTCCCCGGTGTCTCCGTCATCAAGTCGCTGATCCTGGCCGATGTCCGGCTGGCCGAGAAGCCCGAGGGCGTCCTCACCGTCAACGGCCGCGGCGACGCCTTCGCGATGATCGCCTCCTTCGGCGACGGCTGGTACCGGGTCATGGGCTGGAACCGCCGCAACGAGGTCTCCGACGACGCCCCGCTCGATCTCGACGAGGTCAAGGAGATCACCCGCCGTGCCCTGGGCGCCGACTACGGCATGCACGACGCCCGCTGGCTCTCCCGTTTCCACAGTGACGAGCGCCAGGCACCGCACTACCGGGTCGGGCGGGTCTTCCTCGCCGGGGACGCCGCGCACATCCACTCCCCGGCCGGCGGGCAGGGCATGAACACCGGCCTCCAGGACGCCGCCAACCTGAGCTGGAAGCTCGCCGCGGCCGTCCAGGGCCGGGCGCCCGAAGGACTCCTCGACAGCTACGAGGCCGAGCGCCACCCGGTCGGCAGGGCGGTGCTGCGCAGCAGTGGCGGACTGGTCCGGCTGGCCCGCGCGCGGAATCCGCTGCTGCGTGCCGCCCGCGCCCTTGTCTCCGCGTTCGTCGACATGGCCCCGCCCGTCCAGCGCAAGGCCCTGGGTCGGATCACCGGGATCGGCTACGCCTACCCCGCCCCCCGCGGCGCCCACCGCCTCACCGGCACCCGCGTCCCCGACGTCGCCCTGAAGGACGGCCGGCTCTACGAGGCGCTGCGCGGCAGCCGGTTCGTGCTGATCACGCCCGGGACGTACGAGGGCCCCGGTGTCCGTGAGGGGTGGCTGACCGTGGAGCGCTGGGCGGGCGACCGCCGGACGACCGTCCTCGTACGGCCCGACGGATACGCGGCCTGGGCTGCGGAGGATGCGGACACGGCGGGGATCGAGGAGGCGGTGGCCCGGTATCTGGGCTAGGCCCTCTCGGCTGGATCATCCCGGCGTCACGGGGTCAGGGCGGTCGAGAGGCGCCGCACCTCACGGCCGGGCTGATCCGAACGACAGGGTCCAGTAGTACTGCGTTACGTTGGGTGATCTTGCCTGGTAGTGGGCATCTTCTCGCTATGAGGTTGGGGGAGGTGGAACGGCTCCGGGGTGAGTTGGCGGAGTTCGTTGCCGATGTGTTCGCCTCGTTTGTCGCGGCGGGATCAGCGGCGGTGGGGCGAGTGTTACCTGCGGGGCCTGATGCTGGAGGGCCGACGTAAGTCGATCCAGCCGATGGCCGAGCGGCTGCCGGACGGGAACACGCAGGCCCTGCAGCAGTTCGTGAACCAGTCGCCGTGGGATCCGCTGCCGGTCAGACGGCGCATCGCCGAGCGACTGTCCGAGATGATCACACCCGAGGTGTGGGCCATTGACGACGTGTCGTTCCCCAAGTGCGGCAAGGCGTCGGTCGGGGCGGCCCGTCAGTACTGCGGAGCGGTCGGAAAACGAGCGAACTGCCAGGTTGCGGTCAGCGTCCACGCCGCCACCGACACTGCGTCCTGTCCGCTGAACTGGGAGTTGTATCTGCCGAGCGAGTGGACGGACGAGCCGGACCGATGCCGCAGGGCAGGAGTGCCGGACGATGTCGTCCATCAGGAGAAGTGGCGCCTCGCGCTCGGCCTGCTCGACACGCTCACCGAGTGGCAGTTGAAGGCGCCGATCGTGGTCGCCGGTGCCGGCTACGGCGTTAACACCCCCTTCCGGCCCGCCCCCGTTGCCCCGCTATCGCACTTTGTCGCGAGCCGTCTCCGTCCTCGCGGCCGAGGCCGGCGCCGGCCGATTCGCCGAGGTGACCTGGCGGCAGGGCAGCAAAGGCGCAATGACCTCACGGTTCGCCGTGCTGACCGTCCGTCCTGCGGGCAAGCAGTCCCTGGCCGCGGCTCAGGAGGCGGGCGGCGGCCGCAACCGGTGGGACGGCGTCCTGCCCACCCGGATACTCCTGGTCGAATGGCCGGACGGGCAGGACGCTCCGCCGGACTACTGGATATCGAACCTGCCGGCAACCACCCCGGTCGCCGACCTCGTGCGGTGGGCGAAGATGCGCTGGCGGATCGAGCATGACTACCGCGAACTCAAGCACGGCCTCGGCCTGGACCACTTCGAGGGCCGCACCTGGCGCGGCTGGCACCACCACGTCACCCTCGTCACCGCCGCCCAGGCCTTCCTCGCCCTCAGGCAGCTCGACCCAAAAGTCCTCACGCCGGCCTGACCCTCTACCGGGTCCTCGACCTCCTCCAGGACCTGCTGAGGTGCTGGGCCGGTACCTGCACCACCTGCGGACGACCCCTACCCAGCCAACGAAGCCGCCGCAGACAGAGCAGAACCTAACGAAGCTACTAGGCCGTCTCTTTCGGATCTTGCATGATGGCCGGCATGAACACGGAAGCCTGCGACCCAGCCGAGTTGGCCGCGCTCCGCGAGATCTTCGCGTCCCGTCCCGAGGCGGTGCCGCCGGCCGGCTCGGAGGCGGTGCGGTCCTTCGAGGCGGAGCACGGCATCGTGCTCCCGGAGCCGTACCGCACATTCGTGACGGAGATCTGCGACGGACTGCGCGCGGGACCGCCCTACTACGGTCTGCTGCCCCTCGCGCAAACGCCCTCGGACTGGGGCTCGGACCGCCCCGAGCGCCTGCTTGCCGAGCCTTTTCCGCTCACCGCGGCCTGGCTGTGGGAGGCGGAGGGCGACGAGGCGGCGCTGTCGGAGCAGGAGTTCGAGGACCGGATGGACTCCGTGTTCGACCACGGCTCACTGCTGCTGGGCACCGACGGCTGCGGCATGTACTGGCACCTGATCGTCACCGGCCCGCAGCGTGGTCACGTCTGGCTGGTCGACGAGAACGGCGCGATGCCCTTCGGCACCCGGCCGGGCACCTCCCTGATGCCGGGCACGCCCGGTTTCGCGGGGTGGGTGACCCACTGGGCCCAGGGCCGCTCCTGGTTCGCGGATGCCTAGGGGCGTTTCCTTCTGATCATCGGATCGTCGGCCTGGCCGTGCCGTTGACTGACGCGCAGTGGGCGCGGGTAGAGCCGTGGTTACCTGATCGGACGCCGAGACGAGGCGGGCGGTGACGTGATCATCGGCAGATGATCGAAGCCATCGACCGGGACAAGAGGCTGGCGTGCTGGGGGATGCGGTCGCACAGATCCGCTGGAAAAGCGGCGGCAAGCACCGCGCCCGGGTCAAGGACGGGCTGATCGTCGCGGTCTTCCGGCACTATGAGTCCAGAGCCGGAAAGCCCCTTCTCCACGATCATGCGGTGATCTCGATCCGCGCCCGGCGGCCGGACGACAAGGGGACGTGGGGCAACTTGTCGGCGGATTTGATGCTGACTCACATCGCCGCGGCCGACACTCTCTACATCCTGTACTTCATGGAGGAGGTGTCTGCCCGGCTCGGGTGGGCGTGGGAGCCGCGCGAGGTGACGCCGGGCCGCAGGCCCGTCATGGAGATCGCGGGCATCGACCAGCGGCTCATCTGCTGGCAGTCGACCCGCCGCCAGCAGATCGAGGACGCGCTGCCCGTCCTCACCACCAAGTACGAGGAGAAGCACCGGCACGTGCCGGGGGAGTGGGCCGCCTACGCGCTGGGCTGCCAGGCCGCCGACCGGACGCACCCGCCCAAGCGCACCGTGCTGCTGTCGCTGACCGAGCTGACCAAGCTGCGCGAGCGATGGCGGGACTCAGCGATCCGGGCCTACGGCGCCGATGTCGTCGACCGGCTGGCACAGCGGCCGCGGAAGTGTGGGCACGGGTGCGGCCGGTGGTCGACATAGCACTGGCGGCCGTCGACGTCGTCGTCGTGGTGTACGTGATGCGCGGCGCGTTCAAGCGCCACCATCTGCTCGCCGAAGCCCGCCGCTACCTCTCCTACGTCCTGCGCGGCCGGCCCCACCAGGCGGGCCTGGACGAACAGATCGTGCAGACCGTTGTCGACGACTGCACCCGGTCCGTCGGGAGGGGTCGGATGATGACCGCCGACCTGCGCGCCCTGTACCCGCGCGACACGGAGGACCAGGCCGTGCTGCGCCCGCTGACCCGCAAGCGGACCGCTCTCCTCTACGAGCGGACCCGCCTGGCAGCCGGAGCGCTGACCGCCCGGGTCCACGCGGCACGCCGCTCGGACCGCCTGGGCTCCCGCGCCCGCCCGCACACCGTCGCCGTGCCCGGCGCCTCGAGGTCTCGCCCGCATCAGTCGCGCACGGACCGGGAGGCCGGCCGCGGCCAGGAGCACAAGCAGGGGGCCGATGTCGCTGCGCTGGAGCAGACCCGCGCCACGATCGAGGCCGCCGCCGCCAAGATGGCCGCCCAGCTCCAGGACGGCATCCGGGAGCGCGCCCTCACCCCCGACCCCGCGCCGCAGCCCGCCACGGCGGCGTCCCCGCCGTCACACACCCAGCAGCCCGGCGTGCAGCAGACGCAGGGCTGGACACCCACTGGAGGAGTCGCATGACCACACCGGAGAACCCGGAGGTCCCGGGACTCAAGGACGCCCTCGCCCGAGCCCGAGCAGCCCACGAGGAGATGGCCGCCGCGCTCGACGAGGACCAGGAGCCCGAGCTCGAGCCCGATGAGGTCCTGGGGTGGCAGCCGGTCTGGAAGCGGCCCCGGAAGCCGAAGTCGAAGGCAGCGGAGAAGGAGGACTTGCGCAAGCAATGACGCCGGCTCCAGGACGCCGGAAAACGCCACTTCGTCTCCGAACAGTCGCGCCGCCCCCGGTGCCGGCAGAGCCGGATCGGCAACGCGGCCGCGCGCCGCGACGCCCGCGCCCTGTCCCGGGTGCGCCACTCCAACGCCTGGCTGTGGTGACGATGCCGGACATCGTCCGCCGAGTGGAACCCACGATGTTCAGCATCCAGTGGCGATGCACGACATCGGGTGGAGCCCACTCGGTGGAGTCCGCCCGATGGACTCCACCGAGTGAGCCTCCGTCAACTTGAAGTCGCAGGTCAAAGGGCTGGTGTGACCGGCTCTCAGGATGTTCACGCTGGCCGTGGGCGATAGTCTGCGGAGTGGATCGTCTGGAGCCGTACGAGCTGATCGAGGAAACACGACTTGGTGCTCCAGCAGGATTTCGCTGTCTGACCTGTGGGTTTCCCTGGGTGCTGGAGTGGATTGGTCGGCCGAGGGCGTAGTACCCAGGTGGCGGGGTGTGGGACGGGCGGTACCGGCGACTAGGCTGATCATCCGTTCGAACGGTGGGGGGAACATGATCGACTTCGACGGGTATCTGGCCGTGCTGGGTGTGCCCCGGCCGACGGCCCCGACCGCCGAGGCGCTGTGGGCACTGCATCGGGCGCAGGTGGAGCGGGTCGCCTACGAGACCCTCGACAACCAACTGGGACGGCCGTCGGGCATCGGCGCCGCGGAATCCGTGGCCCGGATCCTGCGTGGGCGTGGTGGCTACTGCTTCCACCTCAACGGGGCCTTCGGCGCGTTGCTGACGGCCCTCGGCTACGACGTGACTCTGCACCGGGCCGGGGTACAGGGAGAGGTCGAGGACCCCGAGGGCCCGGGCGGCGACCATCTCGCGCTCACTGTGGGGCTCGACGGCGAGCGGTGGCTGGTCGACACGGGGCTCGCCGGCGGAATGCACGAGCCCCTGGCGCTGCGCGAGGGCACCTATACCCAGGGGCCGTTCACCTACGCGATGGCACCGTCGGTGGTGGTGCCCGGCGGCTGGCGGTTCGCCCATGACCCCCGGGGCGCCTTTACGGCCATGGTCTTCGCGCCGGAGCCCGTGGAGTTGTCCTCCTTCGCCGCGGAGCACGAGCGACTGTCCACTTCCCCCGAGTCCGGATTCGTCCGGGTCCTCCAAGCCCAGCTCCGCGACGCCAAGGGTGTGGACATGCTGCGCGGCTGTGTGCTGCGCCGGATCGACGCCGAAGGCACGTATGAGCGGACCATCGACTCGGCCGACGACTGGTACGACGTACTGGCCGACGTGTTCCATCTGAACATGACCGACGTCGACGCCCCTGCGCGGGCGGCGCTGTGGCACCGTGTCCACACCGCACACCAGGAGTGGGAGGCCGCGGGGCAGCGTGCAACAACGCTCTGACGGGGCGGTCGGCTCGCCGGTTCCGTCGCTGTCCACGCGCACCGTCAGCCACCTCGCCGATCTGCGGCGGCGGCATCTGAAGGCGATTCGGTCCAGGTGGCGGATCCTGCCGCCGGGGAAGATCGCGGTGATCGTCCTGGCCGTGCTGCCCCACGACCAGCGCCTGGCCGACATGGCCGACAGCAACGACGTGTCCGAGTCCACCGTCCGCCGCTGGCGCGACGAGCTGATCACCCTGCTCGCCGCCCAGGCGCCGCGCCTGGACCGCGCCCTGAGAAAGGTCGCCAAGCGGGGCGGGGAGGTGGTCCTGATCGGCGGCACCCTCATTCGCACAGGCGCCGCACCGGGAGGGCCGATCTGCGAGATCTGATGATCAGAACGACAAGAGCCGTGTAACGGGAGACTGTTAAGCACGGTTCTGTGAGGGCCGAGGGGTGAGATCCCCCTCGGCTACTCGATACAGCACGTTCCGGGCACCGATCGGACCGTGGGCAAGGGGGTGTGTGATAAAGGAGCCCGCCCTCCTGCGGAAGGGCGACCGGCGAGGTGGTGCGCGCACCGGATGCATCCGGTCAATATACGAGTAGGGCCTTCGCTGAAATCTGCAGGTCAGCCGGGGTTCGGCAGAGCGTGAGCACGATCGGGTCCAGTGCCGACGATGCCGCCGCCGAGTCCTTCAACGCCAGCTTCAAAAGAGAGACCTTCAAAGGTCGGAAGGGCTGGCCGAGCGAGCGCGAGGCGCGACTCGATGCATTCCGCTGGCTGACCCGATACAACACCCGCCGTCGACATTCCCGTCTCGGTCAGCAGCCTCCGATCGCCTTCGGGAAAGCCTTCCAACTGACGTCGACTACCCTTACTCAAGTTTGCATAGACGTGTTCAGGATTCGGGGTCAAGGCCCCCGCCGTCTGGGCGTGGCTCTGAACACCGTCAAACGCTACGCCCGCATGTCCGAACCGCAGGCCCTGCGCATCGCTCCCGCCTACCGGCCCACCCTCGTCGACCCCTGCCGCGAACACCTGCGCCGGCGCCGCGTGGAGGAACCGGCCATCCCGGTCACCCACCTCCTCGCAGAGATCCGGGAGTTGGGCTGCACCAGCAGCGCCAACCTCATGGTTCCGCTACCCCAACCAGGGCCGCGCCGAAGGCGACCGCCCCGTCACCACCCCGCGCCACGCCGGCCGCCTGATGCTCACCGACTCCGAAAGCCTGCGCCCGAAGGAAACGACCCTGTTCGAGAAGGTCATCGCGGCCTGCCCGGAGCTGACCGCACTCGCCGATCTCGTCCGCGGCTTGGCCGCCCTGCTCAAACCGGCCGGGGGCAACGACACGAAACTCGCCGAGTGGATCACAATCGCCCGCGCCGTCGACCGGCCCCACCTGGGTAGCTTCACCAACGGCCTCGAAATCGACCGGGCCGCCGTGAACGCCGGCCTCACCCTGCCTTACCACAATGGCCGCACCGAAGGCGTCAACACCCGCACCAAGAGGATCATGAGACAAATACACGGACGCGCCGGATTCGACCTCCTCCGCCACCGCATCCTCCTGCCCTGACGGACACAAAGCGCTACCACCGACCACGGGCCAAACCCGCTCGTTTGGCTCTGTCTCACATTCAGTGGTAACGGACAGCTACTCTCGTTACATATAGCGATTGGTGCAGGTCAGCCGCAGCTCGATATCCCGGCTCTGAGTCCGCTGCAGGTAGGGCCAAGAAGTATGGCCTGGGCGTTCACGCGACTCGACCAGGCAATCTTTCCATCACACACATTCCGTTACCGCCGAATGTGAGACAGAGCCGCTCGTTTGACAGACCCCAGCCGATCCCAACTGAAACGCGGAGGCTAGAGGTGAGCGGCGATGAGGGTGATGGCATGCGGAAGGCCGAGGTAGTGGTGTTCCGCGGGGAGCGTGTGATGGGTGAGCTTGTGCTGGCTCATGGCCTGCCACTTTGTTGCGGAGTCCGATGGGATGAGGCAGTCGTCGCGTGCGGTCCATACCGTGAGGGGGTAGGTCAGGGGCCGGTCGGCTCCGTGACGGTAGGAGTCGACCAGGGTCAGGTCGTGGCGGATGGCGCGAAGGGCAGCGCGTCGCTGTCGTGCGTCGCGCGGGAGGGGCATGCCGAGTGACCCGGAGAAGCGAGTCAGGGCGGGGTCGTCCATCGACCCGACGGCGAGGTCGATGTCACCGTATTCAGGCGGCGACAGAGCTGCCGACGCGTGGAGGGCGAGGGGTGGCTGACGGCGCAGGGTGAGCTGCCAGGCGGTCTCGTAGCCGATGAGGGCACCAAGGCTGTGCCCGAAGACGACCAGCGGTTCAGGGACGTGGTGTGCCAGGCGTCGGGCGAGCTCGCCGGCGAGCGCGGTGAGGTCCGCCGCTGGGGCAGGGCAGTCGCTGCGTCCTGGGTAGCGTGCGCTCAGGACGCGGAAGCGGGGTGCGAGGTAGCGCGGCCACAGGGCGAAGTCGGCGGGGCTTCCCCCCACACCGGGCAGCAGGAGTACAGCCAGGTCCGGCAAAGCTCCCTCGGGTGTCAGCTCCCATAGCAGGCCGTCGCCGAGTGGTCCCATCGTTGTCCCTTCATGTCGTCAACGGATCCTGGTCCCAACTCCCCTTTTTTCACTCCTTCGTGACGCTTGGCCCCTTTGGGTTGGTCTTCCGGTGCCAGCCGGGGCAGGCTCGGTGCGGATCGTTGGTGACAGAGGGGGATAAAATACATGGACCGGGTAGCGGGCAGTCATGAGCGCGGCATGAGCGGGCGTGCGGACGATGTTGCCATCATCGGGATCAGTTGTCGGCTTCCCGGTGGTCTGGACAGCATCGACGCCCTGTGGTCGGCACTGGTTGGGGGGCGTGATCTGGTCACGCAAATCCCTCCCGAGCGGTTCGACACCGAGGCGTTCACCGATGCCGATCCTCGCCGGCCCGGTCGAACCTACACGGCCGCTGCCGGTGTCCTGGCCGATATCGCGGCCTTCGACGCCGAGTACTTCGGCATCTCGCCCCGCGAAGCGGCCTGCATGGACCCGCAGCAGCGGCTGCTGTTGGAGCTGGCCGCGGAAGCCATCGACGATGCCGGTATCCCTCCGGCCGCCGTTGCCGGCACCAGCACAGGGGTCTTCGTCGGGGTGTCCAACCACGCCTACGGCAATCTGCAGCTCAGCCGCCTGGAGACGGTCGGCCAGCACACCATGACCGGCATCGCCGGTGCGAACACCGCAGGCCGGCTGTCCCATGCTTTCGATCTGCGCGGACCCAGCGTGGCCGTGGACACCGCCTGCTCCTCCAGTCTGGTCGCCCTGCACCAGGCCTGCGAGTTCCTCCGCGCCGGCGGCGAGACGGCTGTGGCCGCCGGAGTCAACATCCTCATCAGTCCTCATGAGTTCGTCGGGTTCGCCAAGGCCTCGATGCTCTCCCCGACCGGTCGCTGCCGGGCCTTCTCCGCGGACGCCGACGGGTTCGTACGGGCCGAAGGCGGCGCCGTCCTCCTCCTCAAGAGCCTCGAACGTGCCCTCGCCGACGGGGACCGTGTCCACGCGGTGATCGCCGCCACCGGCACCAACAGTGACGGTCACACCCCCGGCCTCGCCCAGCCCAGCGCCCAGGCGCAGGCCGATTTGCTGCGCCAGGTGTACGGGCGGGCCGGCCTGGCAGCCGACGACCTGCTGTATCTGGAGGCACACGGCACGGGCACCCCGGTGGGCGATCCCCTGGAGTGCCAGGCCATCTCAACAGCGCTGGCCGGGCATCGGGCTGGACGCCCGCTGCCCATCGGATCGATCAAGACCAATCTCGGACACCTGGAGTCCGCCTCCGGCCTCGCCGGTCTCCTCAAAGCCGTGCTGGTCCTGCGCCACCGCGTCATCCCGGCGTCCTTGCACGGCCAGCCGGCCAGCTCCGCCATCGACTTCACCGGCCTCAACCTCGCCCCCGTACCCGTGAGCGTGCAGCTGACCACGGGTACGGGAGGCCTGGTGGGGGTCAACTCCTTCGGGTTCGGCGGCGCCAATGCCCATGCCGTCCTCGCCCCGCCCCCGCCCCCCGTACCCCAGGTGGCCCCGCCGTCGGGACCACGGCCCCTCCTGGTGTCCGCCCGGACTCCCGCCGCCCTCGCCCAGGCCGCCACCGCCCTGGCGGACCGCCTAGGCGAAGCCGACGTGGACGAGCAGGTGTTCTACGACATCGCCCACACCACCGTCACCCGCCGTGGCCACCACTCCCACCGCGCCGCCGTGCTGGCCCCCGACGCAGCCACCGCCGCCCACCGGCTGCGCGCCGCCGCCGCCAACCCGCCCGTCCTCGCGCTCACCCGTGGCGCGGTCGCTTTCGTCTACAACGGCAACGGCGCCCAGTGGACGGGCATGGGACAGCGTCTGATCACCTGTTCCACTCCGTTCCGCGAGGCCGTCGAGGAGATCGACGGGGCGCTGACGCCGCTGCTCGGCTGGTCCGTGCGCGAGGAGCTCGCCACCGGCGCCGACACCGGCCGCCAGACGCTGACCGAGGTCGCCCAGCCACTGCTGTTCACCGTGCAGGCGGCCCTGACCGCGGCCCTGGCCGCCTACGGCGTGCAACCCGCTGCGGTGGTCGGCCACAGCGTCGGCGAGGTTGCCGCCGCCTACGCCTGCGGCGCCCTGGACCTGCCCGGTGCGGCGCTGGTCATCGCCCACCGCAGCCGTGCCCAGGCCCGAACGGCCGGGTCGGGGCGGATGGCGGCGGTGGGACTCAGCCGCCCCGAAGCAGAGGAAGAACTGGCCGCCTACGACGGCAGGCTGGAACTGGCAGCGGTCAACAGCCCGCAGGATGTCACGATCGCCGGCGACGAGGCCGCACTCGACGACCTGGCCCGAAGCCTGGCGGTACGCGGCACGTTCTTCCGGATGCTGGACCTGGACCATGCCTTCCACACCCACCGCATGGACCCCGTCGAAGAGGACCTGCGCAGCGCGCTGGACGCCCTGGCGCCGCAGCCCGCCCGGATTCCCTTCGCCTCCACCGTCACCGGCGGCCTGGTGCAGGGCCAGGAACTGACGGCCGACTACTGGTGGCTCAACGTCCGCTGGCCAGTGCGGCTGACCGACGCCGTCCAGACCCTCGCGGAAGCGGGCTGCGACGCGTTCGTCGAGATCGGCCCGCACCCCGTCCTGAGCCACTACCTGCGCCGCACGCTCACCCCCGGGCGCCCGCCCGGGCAGGCAGTTGTGGTACCGACCCTCAGCCGCGACCGCGACGGCACCAAGGCCCTCGAGATGACCGCAGCCACCCTGCTGGCGTCCGGCGCCCGCACCGACCACACCCGGCTTCTCCCCGTTCCCGGACGCATCCAGAACCTGCCCGCCTACCCCTGGCAGCGCGAACACCACTGGCACGGCACCCCGCAGTGGTTCGGGCACGGCTGTGGTGACGGCCGGCGCCACCACCCCCTGCTCGGTGAACGCACCGCCCACCCGGACCCGCTCTGGCACACTCGTGTCGACCCCTCCCGGCACCACTGGCTCGCCGACCACGTCGTCGACGATGCCGTGATCGTCCCTGCCGCCGCCTTGGCCGAAATGGCCCTGGCCGCAGGCCAGCTACACCACCAGGCCCCCGTCCAACTGACCGGCCTGGCCATCGACCGCGCCCTTGTCCTGCCCTTCGACGACCCCGCGATGGACATTCAACTCCAGACCGCCCTCGACCCGGCCGACAACACCGTGCGCATCTCCAGCCGCGACGGCTCCGGCCCGTGGCGAGCTCACGCCCGAGGCGTCGTGCGCCGACTCCTGCGCGAACGCCCCGCGCCACAGAACCTGACCGCTCTGCACGGCCGGCTGACCACGACCCTGAGCGGCACAGCCCACTACGCGGCCGTCGCCGCGACCGGCATCAGCTACGGCCCCGCCTTCACCGTCCTCACCCAGCTGCACACCGGCCCCGACGAGGTCCTGGCGCGCTACACCCTCACCACCCCCCAGCCGTCCGCAGACCCCGCCACCGGGCACATCCTGCACCCCACCCTCCTGGACGGCGCCATCCAAGCCGGCGCCCCACTGCTCCACCACACCGGCACCAGCCCCGGGCACCCACTCGACGCCCCCTATCTCCCCGCCACCGTCGAAGCCCTGCGGGTGTGGAGCCGACCAGCCTCGGAAGGCTGGGTGCACGTACGTCACCGGGAGGCGACCGACCGTGAAGTGTGCTGGGACGTCCAGCTCTTCGACGACCAAGGCCAGGTCACCGCTGAACTGGACGCATGCCGACTACGCCGCTTCGAGGCCGCCCGCACCGTGCCGCGACATCTGACCACGGTTCTGCGCGCCGCCCCCCGTGAACACGACCCTGACATCCCCTCACACCGCCTGCCCGGCCCATGCGAGCTGGCCCACTGGGTCACCCGAGCTTCCGTGCCCGCGCAGAACACCGACCGGTACGCCCGGGCCCTGCGCCTGGCCAGCTCACTAAGCGCCCACTTCACCCTGCAGGCCGCCCACACCATCGACCCGGCCGCCACCACGTTCACCCCCGACACCCTGATCTCCTCAGGCGCCCTCCCCGAGTACCGGCGTGCGATGCACGCACTTCTGGGCCACGCCGAACGCGCCGGGCTACTGCGCCGTACCGGCAACGGTGACTGGACGCCCACCAGCCACGCCGACCCGCAGCAGGCCCTGACCGAACTGCTGCGCGCCGCGCCGGGCCAAGTTGTGGAAGCCGTCCTGTACAGCCGCTGCGGCAGCGCGCTGGCGGACGTCCTGCTGGGCCGGCGGGATCCCGTCGCCCTGCTCTTCGGCGACACCGAGCGCCATTGGATGGAGAGCTTCTACTCCGACACCGAAGTCACCCGCCAGTACAACGGCGTGGCCGCCGCCCTCGCCCGCGAGATCGCCCGGCACTGGCCCGCCGGGCGACCGTTGCGAGTCCTGGAGACCGGTGCGGGCACCGGGGCCCTGACCGCAGTGCTTCTCGACGCGCTTCCCGCCGACCGCACCCACTACACCTTCACCGACGTCTCCGAAGCGTTCTTCCACCACGCCGAGCGCCGCTTCAGCGAGTACGACCACATCACCTACCGCACCCTGGACCTCAATGAGGACCCTCAGCGGCAGGGCTTCACCCCCGGCTCGTTCGACCTGGTCATCGCGGGCAACGTCCTGCATGCCACGACCAGGCTGCGGGAAAGCCTCACCCGTGTCGCCGCCCTGCTCGACGACGGCGGGCAGCTGCTGGCCGTCGAGACCCACAACCCTGACGTGCTCCTGCCGATCTTCGGTCTGCTGAAGAGTTTCTGGCACGCCGAGGACCCCGACCTGCGCCCCGACTCACCTCTCCTGGCGTGGGACCAGTGGCCGCGGCTACTCGCCGGCAACGGCTTCGACGAGACCGCCCAGCTCGGCGCTGACCGGACCGGTGGAGACTACTCGGTCCTCCTCGCCCGCCGCGCGCCCCGAACGCTGCCCCGGCCCAAAACCCCCGCCCCCAGCCCTGCCACGGACGTGACCTCCTGGATCATCGCCACCGAAGACCCCCGCAACGCGCTCACCAGCCCCCTGGCGGCCGCCTTGCGCGCGGCCAGCGATGCCCCCGTCACTGTCGTGCCCGCCACCACCGACCCCGCCCAGTGGTCGGCCCATCTGCCCCCGGAGCAGATCCGCCCCGCCGTGGTCCTGTTGCTCGCCGACCCCGACACCCCCCGCGGCGATGACGGCACGCAGCACAGAGCCGGCCACGAGGACCACGAGCCGGGCGTCCTGGAACAGGCCGTCACCCGCACCGCGGTGCTGCGTGCCCTCTCCCGGACCTGCGCTGGGCTGCCCCGGTCGAGTACTCCCGAGCTCTGGCTGATCACGGGGCCGTCGGGAGCCCTTCCCACTCCCGGTGCACTCCTGACCCCGCACGACGCCGTCCCGTGGGGGGTGGCCCGGACGGTCGCCAACGAACAGGCCAGGCTGGCCATGCGGCGGCTGTCGTTCGAACCGGGACCCTCGCCCGAGCGCGACGCCCGCCGGCTGGCCCGCGAGCTGCTGGCCGAACCGACCGGGGAAGACGAGATCGTCCTCAGCTCCGCCGGACGGTTCGTGCCCCGGCTGCGGGAAGCGCCCACCACGACGGTGCCGGCCCACGCGAGCCCGTACCGGCTGAGGCTGCGCCGGCCGGGACTCGGCTTCGGCCTGGACTGGACGCCCGCCCCCGCGCCACCCGCTCCCGGCCCGGGCCAGGTGGCCATCGAGGTGCGAGCGGCCGCCCTGAACTACCGTGACGTGATGCTGGCCACCGGCCTGCTGCCCCCCGGAGCCGAAAGCCCCGCACCCGGCGAGTACAGCCTTGGCCTGGAATGCGCCGGTGTCGTCAGCGCCGTCGGGGCCGGTACTCCGTTCACCGTCGGACAGCGCGTCCTCGCCTACGCACCCGGGGCGCTGGCCTCGAACGTCATTGTTCCAGCGCTGGCCGTCGGTACGATCCCCGCCCCTGTGAACTTCGCCGAGGCCGCGACACTCCCCGTGGCCTTCTTCACCGTCCAGCACGCCCTGGAACACCTGGGCCGGCTCACCCAGGGCGAGACCGTCCTCATCCACGGCGCCGCCGGCGGAGTGGGACTCGCGGCCCTCCAGTACGCCCACCAGGTGGGTGCCCGGGTCATCGCCACCGCGGGCAGCCCGGCCAAACGTGACCTGCTGACCCTGCTGGGCGCCGACCATGTGCTCGACTCCCGCACTCTCGCATTCGCCGACGAGGTACTGGAGCTGACCGGCGGTGAGGGCGTCGACGTCGTCCTCAACTCCCTTGCGGGCGAGGCCATCGCCCGCAACCTCGACGTCCTACGGCCCGGCGGCCGCTGTATCGAGCTGGGCAAACGCGACATTCACACCGGCGGGCGCCTCCCGCTGCGGCCCTTCCGCAACAACCTGTCCCTGCACGCGGTGGACGCCCACCAGATGTTCACCCGCCAGCCGGAGCTAGCGAACCGTCACTTCGCTGAACTCGTCCGCCGCGTCCACGAGGGCAGCTACCGGCCACTGCCGCACCAGGTGTTTCCCGCCGACCAGGCCATGGACGCCTTCACGCTGCTGCGGCACTCCCGGCACATCGGCAAGGTCGTCCTGTCGTTGGAGACCCCGCCGCACCTGACCCCGCCCCCCGCGCGCCTCACCTGTGCCCCCGACGCCACCTACCTGATCACCGGCGGCCTCACCGGTCTCGGAGCCGCCACCGCCCGTTTCCTTGCCGACCGCGGGGCTCGCCACCTGGCCCTGGTCAGCCGCCGCGGCCCCGCCACCCCCGGCGCGGCCGAACTGATCACTGCCCTGACCCGTCAAGGAGCCACCGCCACCGCCTACGCCGCCGACGCGGCCGACCCCGCGGCGATCGGCGCCGTCCTGCAGAAGATCACCGGCACCGGACGGCCCCTGCGCGGCGTCGTCCACTCCGCCATGACCCTGGAGGACCGGCTGCTGACCGACTTGAGCGACGAGGCCATCAGGACGGTTCTCGCGCCGAAGCTACGGGGGGCAGCCGTCCTGGACAGCCTCACCCGCAAGCACGACCTGGAGTTCTTCGTCCTCAACTCCTCCATCTCCGCCACCGTCGGCCACCGTGCCCAGGCCGCCTACGGAGCCGCCAACCTCGCCATGGAAGGGCTCGTACGCGCCCGCCGAGCAGTCGGCCTGCCCGCCCTGGCCGTCGGCTGGGGGCTGATCGGCGAGATCGGCACCGCCGTCGAGGCGGAGTACACCGGCACCTTGGAACGCATGGGCCTGGGTCCCCTGTCCTCCAGCCAGATTTTCACCGCACTCGAAGACCTCATGACCCGCGCCACCGATGCCGACGGTGATGTGGCCGTTGTCCAGGTCGGCCACTTCGACTTCCGCCGCATGGTCACCCTGCTGCCTGCCCTGCGCGCACCCAGGTTCGCCGCCGTCCTGCCCCCGGAGGAAGCCGACGGCGAGGAAGGTGTCGACCTGCGACGGTCCCTGGCCAGCGCAGACCTGCAGACCCAACACACCACTGTGGCAGACCTCCTCGCCCGCTCGGTCGCCCGCGTCACCCACCACGCCCCGGAGCGGGTGGACCGCACCCGCCCCCTGGACACGCTCGGCATGGACTCGCTGATGGCCGCCGAACTGGTCGTCGCACTCCAGCGTGAACTGGCCTGCGAGATCCCCACCATGGAAGTCATCAATGCCGCCGGCATCAACGACCTCGCCAGCCGTGTCCTGATCCTGCTCAACCCGCCCACTACCTCTTGACCGACAGCAGAGCGGATACCGCAACCTGTGCCACAACACGAGGTTGCCACCCGCAAGATCTCCATGGCGGTGTCCCCGCTGACCGGACGCCAGGCCAGCGCTGCCTCGGCGTCCGGACCCAGACAGGACAGCAGCTGGTGACGGCGCATCAGCAGGAAGTGTGCCGGCCGGCGGTGTCGAGAGTGGACAGCATGAAGTCCCCGTCGACGAAGGGAGGTTCGTTGCGGCTCAGGCCCAGAGCGGTCAGGCCGGCGGTGTCGTAGCGCCGAGACACCTCGAGCCAGCACAGGAGGCCGCTCATCGACTCGTGCAGGGTTCGTTCGGCCGCCGGCACTGGTGGCGACGCACCGGGCAGTGGGCGCAGGGGAACGCCCGCGTACGCACTGAGCGCCGCCATCACTTCGCGAACAGGAACGTCCTGCGCGTGCACGACGTGGTAGGTGGACAAGCCCTCGCCCGGACAGCGACGCACGGCCTCGGCCATCACCCGGGCCGCATCCTCGACCGGCAGAAAGTTGACACAAGAGTGTTCGGCGATCCCGTACACCGCGCCCCCTGCGGCCGGGACGCCAACCCTGGCACGGCTCGAACGGGCCTTCCCCCATGAAGGCGGGCACGCGGTTATTGATCACGCGGTGAGCGTGAGTCTAACGCTGTGGTGTCGGCGTTCGTATGCGTCGGGGCTGAGGTGGTCGTTGGCTGAGTGCCGACGGCGGGTGTTGTAGCGGGTCAGCCAGGCGAAGACGGTCCGGCGGCGGCAGGTGCCGGCGTCGCCATAGTCGTGGGCGCCTTGGAGGGTCTCACGTTTCAGGGAGGCGTGGAAGCTTTCGCAGGCCGCGTTGTCGGCGCTGGTGCCGACCGCGCCCATCGACGTCAGCGTTGTCGCTGTCGCCCGGCGGGCGAACGTCTCGCGCATGTTCCTCTACTCCAGCCCCGAGGCCCGGTCCGCCATCGCCACGGCGATGGCCGAGGCAGGTGACCGCCGGACCCGGATCCTCGTCGAACAGGACGACGAGCGCGAGGCAACCTGGCGCGAGCGCGCGCTGAACACCGAAGAAGCGCTCAAGGCAGCCCAGACCGAGATCCTCACCCAACGCACCCGCATCAGCGAACTCCTCGGCCAGGTAAGGGACTTGCAAGCCGAATGGACCGAAGAGGCCATCCAGCGGATCACCACCGAGAACACCACCCTCAAACAAAGGGTCCGCCAGCTGACCGCCGACAACCGCACCCTCGACGAGCGGCTCAAGCCCGCCCGATCCAACCTCCGCTTCCAGGACCGACGCGTCGCCGACCTCGAAGCCCAGATCACCAATGCCTCACAGGGAGTTCAGCAGTGACGCGTTAGTTCCGGGAAACGCGCCTGACGGCACGACTCGGTTCGGAGAGTCCGGCCGCCTGCAGCGGCCGCACCTCGAGCTGCCACCACGGGGCGTCGACGGATTGTTGACGGTGACAGCAGTGCTCGGCCAGCCAAGGCGGAGGCCGGGGAACGTCCCCGACCTCTGCCGGCCTCAGGTCGAGGCTGCGGCGACGCAGAACTCGTTGCCCTCCGGGTCGGCCATCACAACGTGGTGCCCGTCGACCTCCTGCCGGACGGTTCCGCCCGCCTTCACCAGCCGCTCAGACTCCGCTTTGATCCGCGCCCACCGCTCACCGGCACTGCCGTGTCCCGGCACCCGAACGTCGATATGAAGCCGGTTCTTCGCCGTCTTCGGTTCGGGGACCTTGAGGATGGAGAGGCGGGGGCCGACGCCGTCGGGATCGCAGAGCCACGCCCCGTCGTTCTCGGAGTCGTCCTCGGGCAGGTCAAACTGCGCGAGCCACTCCTCGCGGGTTTTGAAGGGAGCGGGCGGCGGCTCGTCGATATAGCCCAGTGCCGTCTTCCAGAAATCGGCGAGGAGTTGTGCGTTCGCGCAATCGAGGGTCAGATCGATTTTGGCTGCCATGACAGGACCGTACTGCACACCTCTGACAGCTACCGCCGTCATCCGTGCTCGCGATCACTGGGGGAACGTTGCCCGACCGTCGTGGACATGTAGTCTATGAATCGTCGCAGTTCAGAGCCGGTTCATGAGCTCCTGCGGTCGGTAAAAGGATCGACGATCCACTCGTTCAGCAGGTCCTGCAGCTGAGGCATCGTCCAGCATGCCTCGCCCTCTACGTTGCTGCCGCGTGTGGCGAGGCGGTTTCCGGTGTAGCCGGCGACGTACTGAGCGAACAGCGTGCCGATCGCCCCGAAGCCCCGCTCCACATGCCTCTTGGTGTGCCCGGACGCGGGGGGACACGGCTGGACGGTGATTCCCAGGTGCTCGGCGGCAGCGAGGAAGCAGCGGGACACGAACACTTTGCCCTGGTCGATGACCACGGTCGACGGCCGGATCATCGGCCTGGCCGCGGTTCCCTGCACGCGGGCGTCGATGGAGGCGAGCCGTGTGTAGGGGATGACGGAAGCGGCCAGCGTGCGGCTGCAGACGCTCAACGACTCTCTGGAGACCCTGCCGGTGCGCGGTCTACGTGCTGATCGGCGCCGACCCCGACACCAAATGGCTGCAGGGCGCAGGCGTCCAGTTGACCAAGGGGTACGTGGCCACGGGTACCGACGTCACTGGCCCGGCCGTGCCGGCGTACGCCACCAGCGTGCCGGGGGTCTTCGCCGCCGGAGACGTGCGGTACCGCGGGGTGCGTCGCATCGCCACGGCCGCGGGAGAGGGAGCGGCGGCCGCGCTGGCCGTCCACAACTACTTCACCGGCCGCGCCCAACTACTGCAGATGGATGGCGACACGGCCAACGCGGCGCTGTGTGCCTACTACGCCTAACTAGGCCCGGCCTCTCGTCCAACGCGGCATGGCACGGCTGAAGTCCTGGCGCATCTTGCGCAGTTCACCCGTCAGCCCCAGGCGCATGACCGTCATCGCCAAGGCCGTCCTCACTCTGGAGAGGCAATGCTGAAAGGCTCACTGTTGATTACGCCCGAACGGTGGGTTTACCGGCACGATTCCCGCTGCGGTAGAGCAAAATAGCAGCGTCATATGCAAATCTTGTGCTGAGGCCCTTCCCGCGATTCACAGTGGATCAGCGAGCGGCGTCAGGTGCGGTCAATCGCAAAGCGGAGGGTGGTCCTCGTATGTGACGTACGCGGATGATTCCGACAACGCGGCGAGTGGCCACAGCCGACGGCGGGACCCGCTGGGGATTACGGGAACCCTTATCGATTCATCGGTGGGCGCCGCGACGCTTGCTTGCCTTGGTTCTCCAGCTTGAACTCGGTTTCTGAGCTGGTTCTCTTTTGTCAGTGGCAGTGGTGGGCCTTCGATAGTCATTCAATCACCATCCGTTCTGACGGCTGGTGGGATCCGTCATCGGGCTGTTCTGCCCGTAATCGGGGTGAGGTCACCCCAGACGCGACAAGGGGCATCAATGACGTCTTACGACGATGCAGACCCGGTGATCTTCCCAGCCGGTGCCGCGACGCAGACCAGCGCCGCAGAGGCTGCGCAAGGTGAGTGGGATGCCGTTGTCGTCGGTGGTGGCATGGCAGGTTCCATCGTCGCCGAGCAGTTGAGCCAGGCAGGCTACAGGGTGGTGATCCTCGAAGCCGGCCCCGGCAAGGACCTGGACCTCGCCGAGTACGAGTCGTACCTGTCGCGGTTCTACGGCGCGGTCATCAAGGACAACCAGTCTCCGTACCCGTTCAACCCGAATGCCCGTATGCCTAGGAGCACCGACACCATGCCGGTGCGTCCGAACACACCCCGAGACGATTTCTACCTCGTGCAAGAGGACAAGTACTGCACGGACACCACCTTCACCCGGGTCCTCGGCGGCACCTCCATGCATTGGGAGGGGAAAGCGCTGCGCATGCTTCCCGAGGACTTCGACCTGCGCACCAAGTACGGCCAGGGCCTGAACTGGCCGCTCAGCTATGACGACCTGGAACCCTACTACCAGCAGGCTGAGGCCGAACTGGGCGTAGCCGCCGAGGTCGAGGACCAGGCATACCTGGGAATGCATTTCCCGGAGGGGTACGTGTTCCCGATGCACCGTATGCCGCCGTCCTATCTCGACCAGACGGTCGCCCGGGGCGTGGATGGCATGCGGGTCACCCTGGCGGACGACGATTACACACTCCAGGTACGGAGCTTTCCGCAGGCCCGTAACGGCGTGCCAAACGCCGCGTACGACGGCGGCAAGGGCTTCGTCCCGGTCGGCGCGGTGAGCACGAGCCAGGTGGAGGAGGGCGAGCGCTGTCAGGGCAACACCAACTGCGTCCCGATCTGCCCCGTGCAGGCCAAATATCACGCGGGAAAGACGCTGGCCAAGGCGCTCCGCAAAGGCAACGTCAAGATCGTGACGCAAGCCGTCGCGTCCAAGGTCGAGATCGACGAGCAGGACCGACGGGTGACCGGGATCACCATCAAGAACTACGAGGCGCTCGACTCCGACAGGTACGAGACGTACACGGTGAAGGGCACCGTCTACATTCTCTGCGCGCACGCCATCGAGAACGCCCGGCTCATGCTGGCTTCCGACATGCAGCGTATGAGCCGCAGCCAGCTGATCGGCCGCAACCTGATGGACCACGCCTACCTGCTGTCCTGGGGCCTGCTGCCCAAGCCGGCCGGCACGATGCGAGGCACAACCTGCACGAGCGGGATCACCGACCTGCGCGGCGGGCGATTCCGCGGAACCCAGGCCGGATTCGGCGTGGACATCCACAACGACGGCTGGGGATGGGCAACCGGCTCGCCCTACACGGACCTGGTCGAACTCGTCGACAAGCGAGGCCTGCACGGGCCTGAGTTGCGCAGGACACTCGGGAACCAGATCTCCCGACAGCTTCTGCTGGCCTTCATGATCGACCTGCTGCCCGACAGGAGCAACACGGTCACTGTGGACGACCGATACAAGGATGCCATCGGCAACTTGAAACCGGTCGTGTCGCTCAAGATCCCGCCCTACACCATGCGGGGGGCCGCATTCGCCCGCAAGCTCGCGACCGACATCTTCGAGAAGCTCGGCGTTGAGGACAGAACTACGTACGACAAGGACCGTTACAGCGCCGTCGAGCACGACGGCCAGTGGTACAACATCGTGGGCGGCAACCACCTGGCGGGCACTCACATCATGGGGACCGACCCGGCGAACTCTGTGGTCGACCACACCCAGCAGTCGTGGGACCACGACAATCTCTACCTTGTCGGGCCCGGCAGCTTGCCCTCGATCGGGACATCCAACATCAGCCTGACCATGGCGGCGCTCGCCTTCCGCAGTTCGACCCACATCGTCAGGTACCTGCGTGCCGCGAAGGCGCCGGCCACCGTCCGCAGCTAGACGGCCAACAGATCGGCGGGTCGAACGCGACACCGGCCGCGGCCACCGCCACCGCCACCGCCCACGATTGGGGGAACATGTCCGTTTCAGAATCGGAGCCGTCCCAGGGCTCCAAGATCCAGACCATCGAGAAGCTACACGAGTACCTCTCCAAGGGGCTCCAGCTGGAGCATGCAACGCTCCCGCCCTACCTGACCGCGCTCTACTCGCTACATCCAGGGAAAAACTCGGATGCCTGGCATGTCATCAGGGTCGTGGCCGTCGAGGAGATGCTGCACCTCACCCTGGTCGCGAACATCATGAACGCCGTGGGCGGGACGCCGGACCTCACCAAGCCGAACTTCGTGCCGAATTATCCGACACACCTGCCGTGTGGTCCCGACTACTTCAAGGTGCATCTCCGGCCCTTCTCGCACGAGGCTCTCGACACGTTCCTGAAGATCGAGAAGCCCGCGCAGGCACATACTGAGAAAGACAGGTTCGTACCGATGGACTGGGCGGCCGTTGGACTGACGTCCGACGGTGCGGCGCTGCCACCGGAGAAACTGGCGGAACTCGAAGAGTCCGGGACAATCCTCGGCCTCGTCCCCGGAGAACCCACTCAGCGTTTCCTGAGCATCGGTGAGTTCTACGAGGAGATCATCCGGGGCATCAACCACCTGGAGGATCAGGCCCGTAAGGCAGGGACGACGATTTTCACCGGCGATCCCGCTCGCCAGGTGACCCCCGAGTACTTCTACTCGGGTGGCGGCGATGTGATCAAGGTGACCGGCCGCGACACCGCAGTCGCGGCGCTCACCCTCGTCGCGGAGCAGGGCGAAGGACTGCACGGCGGCATCTTCGACAGCCAGGATGAAATCGCCCACTACTACAGGTTCCAGCAGTTGGAGAAGGGGCGGCACTACCAGAAGGGCGACAAGCCGGGTGAGCCTTCCGGCCCGGATCTTAACGTCGACTGGAGCGCCGTCTATCCGGTGAAGCCGGACATCAAGCTGGCCGACCTCGCCGGAGACCCGGAAATCCTGGCGGCGGCCAAGGAATTCAACCAGTCCTACGCCACCTTCCTGACCAGTATCAATCTGGCCTACAACGGTCAGCCCGACCTGCTGCTCAAGGCGGTCTGGGAGATGTTCCGCATGCGGGACAGCATGAACCGGCTCATCCGCAACCCGCTCACAGGGCATCCAGGGGCGAACGCCGGCCCGACATTCGAGCTCTAGACCGTCGAAGGAGGCAGCAACGTGACGCAAAGAACGACCACAGAAGAGAAGCTGCGCGAATTCGTGAAGTTCTCTGCCACTGTGACCGGATTCAGTGAGTTCGACCTATGGGGAACCGGTCAGGCGGAGGCGTATTACGAAACGGTCGTAAATCAAGAAGGGCCGGATGTGATCCAGAAGGCGATGACATCCGATCCCTCTGTCGTCCCCGCCGATCCAGTCGTGAAAAGCATCATCAAGCTCTGGTACGTCGGCGTCTGGTACGGCCCGGAACTGGCGGGACGCATGGACGTGGCGGCCTGGACGGCGCCCGGACGGAGCGGAGCGAAGCCCGCCGTCCCGGATGACAGCCAGCCCGAGGGAAGCCAGCCCCGGCATGCCGCGTCCGGACGGCACCAGGCCGGGGAAGACCGCGCGCACGGCAGAGACGGACGCACACCCCCGTTCGTCGTCTCCCCCGCCGCCTACACCGAGGGGCTGCTGTGGCGGGCCATCGGCGCCCACCCATCCGGCGCGAAGGCACCGGGCTACGGGTCGTGGGCCAATCCGCCCACATTCGAGAACTACCAAAAGGAGGAAGTGTCATGAACAGCACTGTCCCGAACCTGGGTCGCGACAAGGTATCACTCGGCGTAACGCCGACACTGTGGTGGAACGACGACTTCCCGCTGATCGACATCGGAATCCCGTTCGAGCAATGCGTGAGCGAGATGGCACTCGCGGGCTTCCAGGGCTGCAGCATCGGCCACAAGTACCCGGCCGACCCCGCCGTACTCAAGGAGGCGCTCGACCTGCGCGGCCTGAAGGTGTCCGAGCCCTGGGTGAGCACCTACTTCACCATCGGCGACAAAGACCGGACCGTCGAGAATTTCAAGAGGCAGCTGGAGTTCCTCAAGAAAGTGGGCGGCCAGGACATCGTGGTCGCAGAGTTCGGGCAGTCGTCGCACCTGCAGCCCATCCCTGTCTTCAAGCACCGCCCCCACTTCACCGAAAAAGATTGGGATCTCCTCACCAGCGGCCTCAACGAAATCGGAAAGCTGGCCGCGGACAGCGGGATGCGGCTCTGCTACCACCATCACATGGGCACTGGTGTGCAGACGGCCGAGGACATCGACAGGTTGATGGCGGGCACCAACCCGGACCACGTGCATCTGCTGTTCGACACTGGGCATCTCCAGCTCGCGGGCGACAACCCGCTCGAGACCGCGGAGAGGCACAAGCAGCGAATCAAGCACGTTCACCTCAAGAACGTCCGGCAGTCGGTGGCCGAGAAGGTGAAGAGCGACCATCTCTCCTTCCAGGAGGGAATCCTGCAGGGCGTCTTCACCGTGCCCGGAGACTCAGAAGGCGCGATCGACTTCAAGCCCATCCTCTCGACGCTGGGGAATGCCGGCTACGAGGGATGGCTGGTCGTCGAGGCCGAACAGGACCCGGCGACGGCATGCCCGCTGAAGTACGCCAAGATGGCCCACGATTACCTCACCAAAGTCCTGGGATGGTAACGATGAGTACACGCGACATCTATCTCAGCTTCTTCATGTTCACCGTCAACCTGCACCCGGACGATCCCGAGTACACCGAGGTCATCGTCAGGCACATGAGGGAGCTGCGGGACATCGGGTACACAGGCTTCGACATGCCCGTTTTCCCGAACGACGTGGGCAACTCCCAAGCGGACGTGCCCCGCTACGAAAAGCTCAGGAAGGCTCTCGACGCAGCCGGCTTGGAGGACGTAGGTCTGACCACCAACGTGGCCACGACGCCGACCTACGATCCCACATCGCTGATCCCCGAGGAACGCGAAGCAGCCCTGGCCTACCTCAAGTCCCGGGTGGACATCACAGCGGCCCTGCGCAGCACCATCATGGCGGGCCCCGTCCTGTTTCCGTACAACGTATTTCCCACCCTCAACGGCAAACCGCTGTGGAGTGACGCGCTGCAGGACTGGCTGCGGCCCCGGTACCGCATCGCGCAGCCACTCTTCGAGCGGCTCGGCGAATACGCGGCAGAGAAGGACGTCCAGGTCGCCATCGAACCCGTCGACCACTGGGAGACACCAGCCCCGAACATGGTGCGCGACGTGCTCGACTTCCTCACGGACGTGCGCAGTCCGAACGTCGGCGTGTGCGTGGACAGCTCCCACGTCGTCCTCGGCAGCAGCGGCCCGGAGACGTACCGCCGCGACATCCAGGATGCCGCCGACCAGCGGCGCCTGCACTACGTGCAGGTGTCCCCGCCAGACCGCGGCGAGGTCGCGGACAGCTGGATCCCCTGGCGCACGTTCCTCGAGCCCGTCCTGCCCGTATACGACGGACCGCTGCTCATCGAAGTCTTCAACGCCATCCCGGCGTTCCTCACTTCATTGCGGCTGACAAGGCGGAAGTTCTGGATTCCCATGGAGGACAAGCCAGTTCCGGGCGTGCCGAGCGCCTACGAGGTTGCCGAGGACGGGATCAAGAAACTGCGTTCGGAGCTGGCCACACTGCACGCGACATGATCCGAGCTGCCCATCGGTCAAGGCGCCGTGAACGTCAAGTTGAGGAGTGAGGGTGGGGCCGCAAGTGCGGCGAGATGCCGCTGAACGCGGACAGGAACCGCTGTGCCGCGCCCGTGGATCGCAAGCCCTTCATCGCGCGTTCCCGCTGTCGGGTGGGCTGGTGGCTGTTCCCGGCCCGGTTGTTCAGGCCTTTATGAGCGCGGTGCAGGGCGGAAGGCATGACCTCGCGGTGGGCGGCGCCGTAGGAGCGCAGTTTGTCGGTGACGACCACCCGCGGCACTGCACGCGTCTTCTTCATCAGGTGGCAAAAGAACCGCCTGGCGGCGGCCTTGTCCCGCCGGTTCTGCACGAGGATGTCGAGGACGTTGCCGCCGGCGTCGACGGCTCGCCATAGATACTTCAGCTCGCCGTTGACCTTGATGAACACCTCGTCCAGATGCCATTTGTCCCCGGGCTGGGGCCGGCGGCTGCGCAGTCCGTTTGCATAGGCCTGCCCGAACTTGGCGCACCAGCGGCGCACGGTCTCGTAGGAGACGATGACGCCGCGCTGGAGCATCAGCTCCTCCACCTCGCGAAACGACAGCGGAAAGCGGAAGTACAGCCACACGCAGTGGGAGATGACCTCGACCGGGTAGCGATGCCCCTTGTACGACGGCGACGCACTGCCCACGGACAATCCCCTCCACCATGATCAACCCGAAGATCATCCCACCCGGTCAGCCAACGTGACAGCGCCCCTGCGCCCAGACCAGACGGCGGTACTTGTCGTGGTCGTAGCCGCGGTCACCGAGGAGGATGGGGGGCCGCCGACGCGGCCTGCCGACGACACCGGGAACCGAGGGGATCTTCGCCAGGAGGGGCAGGAGCTGGGTGACGTCGTTGCGGTTGCCGCCGGTCAGCGACACCGCGAGCGGGTTGCCCTGGCCGTCGACGAGGACGTGGTGCTTGCTGCCTGGCCGGGCGCGATCGACCGGGCTCGGGCCGCTTTCGGGCCGCGCCGAGCGGCCCGCACGTGGGAGGAGTCGATCACCGCCCGCGACCAGTCGAGCTGCTTCGCCGCCCGGAGTCTGGCCAGCAGCACGAGATGCAACCGGTCCCAGAATCCGATACGAAAAGACCGCCACCTCCTACGAAGCGGCGGTCACACTCGCGTCGTTCCTGCTCTGGGCAAGATCCGTTTGAAGACGGGCCCTGGCTCATGCAGGTGTTCCTTCAGCTCGGGCGGACCTTGGTCGCGCCGGGAACTGGGTAGCGGGGCCACGGTCGCGTAGCTGCGGACGGGTGCGGGCCGCCGCTGCCAGGAGGGGCATCAGGTCGGCGAAGATCGGTGGAGGACCTTGGACCAGGACAGCACAGGCGATGGTCATCGAGGACCCCGGGCGGGCGGTCTCATGGCGGAACCACCGCTCGCCTGCGGCATCACTCGTACCCACGCGTCGGTCTTTCCGCGTTCGCCTGCAGTTCCTGCGGCTCCCGCCTGGCCACCTGTCCGGGCGTACACCCCGCGCATCATGTCCGTGAATTCCTGGACAGCGTTGACTTGGGGGAACGGCTCCTGGGGTTGGGGCAGGCCAAGGAAAGCGCACAGTGGAGCCCAGCCCTGGCGCACATCGAAGACGAGCAACCGCTCCGGCGGGAGATATGCCTCCACCGCGCGTCGATGGGCCTCGAAGGTGGCGATCATATGATCTCGATCGTGCAGCCGCCCTTGGAAGGTACGTTCACCGATCACCTGGTCGCCGAGTGCAACCTCCGGCGGCCGTGCATCCTGTGCGCTGCCGACAGCGGGCCTCCCCCGGTGTGCGCGCAATTGGGGCACAATGGTCTGGATCATACTGTCGTACCAGTCCTGCGGGTCGCGGACGGTCAAAATGACTTTGGCCGCAGGGTAGGCGTCGGACAACTCCTGCCAATATGCAGCAGTGGGCCAGTCGACCGCTGAGCGGAAGCCGTCGTAGATCTGCTGCCAAGCCGGAACGTGTCCGCGCTCCACCGCGGCGAGAACCTGCTCCCACGCCGTCACGCGGGCCGGTTCCTCGAAAAGAGTCGTCCAGTGGTAGCAGGGTCCCAGACCCAGTTGGTTCAACGCAATCTGCAACGACGCGGTGCCGGTGCGGCCGAAACCCGCTCCCAGAACCTCCATGAGTACTCCTTATTCCCCATCCATGCCAGCAAGAGAACGCCACGGATCTATATCGCGACATTTCGTCGGCCCATTGTGTGCGCAACTCCGCATTCGTCACGCCCATTTGACCGAACGCTGCACCTGCATCACCTGAACGCGGTAACCAGCCTGGGCGGTGATCGCATGACCTACTTCGGATGAGCTGGCATCCGCACACTGACTGGACGACAGTCGAGGCCCTGTTCGGCCGGACCCTGATCGCCGTCACTGCGCGCAGCAACCGGACCAAAGCCGACCAGGATCCCGCCACTTGGCAACCCCTCGCCACAGCTACCGCTGGGTCGCGCCGCCGCGATCACGGACTTCGATGCCACCCATCCGGACCGGCCGGTTGGCCGGGTTCTGAGGCTGCGCGTTCACGCCGCTCGGCCCGCCGTGGGCGGACCAGGTCTACGTCCACCACCGCCTAGACCATCCCGGCTACCCCGCCCTGGAGGTCGGCGCCACCGGCGACCAGCTTCCCCCGCAGCAATGACAGGTCGCCCAGCACACCACCTGGTCGCCATGTCCGGCGGCCTCCGCACGCCCACGTGGACTTGTTCCGGAGGTACCGGAAAACGCCCGTGCACGTCGGCGGCCGCGGTGGGGGCCGGGGCCGTGGGCGGCAGCGTCCGCTCGTCGATCGCGCCCAGCCGCAGACCCGTTGCCGGCCAGGCCATGATGACCAGCACCGCCAGCGCCCCCGCGCCCGCCACCGCGGGTAGGGCTGTGACGCGGCAGGCGAGCCCGCATCAGAACCGGCTGGCCCCGCCGAGGGGTGACCGGCGCAGACGGCGCAGCGGGTCGGCGCCGTCGATGTGATCGCCCAGCAGCGTCAGGGCGGCCGTCAGCACCGTCAGCGCGGCCAGCGCCGCCAGCAGCGTCACCGCCACACCCGCGAGTGCCAGCGCGCGCAGCAGCGGAACGGGGATGGCGGCCATCGCCACCAGGCATGAAGAGAGCACTACTGCCGAACAGAACACGCAGCGGCCCGAGGTCGCGAGGGCTACGTCCAGTGCTCGGGCGCGCGGCATTCCTTTCGCGTGCTCCTCGCGGTAGTGGGCGAGAACAAACAAGGTGAAGTCGATCGACAGGCCGAAGCCGATCGCCGCGGCCGCGTTGACCGCGAATGCGGAGACCTCACTCACGTGAGCCAACAGGCCCAGCAGCGGCACACAGCAGGTGACGGCCAGGACCGCGACGACGAGGGGCAGCGCGGCCGCAGCCCACGAACCGTAGGTCAGCAGCAGAAGAAGCATGATGAGCGGCGCAGCCACGAGTTCGGCCTTCAGCAGGTCGGTCGCGGCCTGCCGGTCGATCTCGGCCGTCGCCCATGACGCTCCGCCCACCTCCACCCGCATCGCCGGCACCGCCGCCCGCACGTCGGGCACCAGACGCAAGGCGGCTTCCTTGCGGTCCGCGTCGCTGCCCGGCAGCGAGACGGTCACCAATGCGGTGCGCCCGTCTCGTGAGAGCAGCCACGGATCTCCCGTGGCAGCCGACTGCACCGTACGCACAGCCGGCTCGTCCGCCAGCACACGTGCGACGGCACCGGCACCCTCCACAACCGCCGGCTGTGCGGCTCCGTCGCGCACCGTCAGGGCGAGTACCAGATCCGGGGTGCCGGCACCCAGCAGCTCAGCCCGGTCCTGGGCCCTGGCCGACTCGGTGCCTGTGGCGATGGTTCCTCCGGCACCGAAAGCGCCGGACACCGCAGGAAGACTCAGCAGCGCCGCGGCCAGCGCAACCGCCGCGCAGGCCACCACCCGCCAGGTCCGGGGCGCCGACCACGCCCCCTCCCTGTCCGCTCTGCGCTGCGTACTGGCATACCCGCGCTAACGAGCAACCGGCACAACAGTGATGTCGCGTTCGGCCGGAAGGCTGCCGGACAGCCGAGAACCGAGCCGGCCCCCGCCGACCCCGGGCGCGTCAACGCGGGAGTCAGCGGTGAAGGGAGGGGTTCTCGCCTTGGGCGTCGGGCAGCAGGGCCGGACTGGCAGCAGGCTCGACGGTCAGAGCGGCACGGCGCCGCCGGCACAGGCGGTCCAGGACGTGCGCCCCCGGCTCCGCGCCGCGCAGCAGGGAGGGCGCGGACCCGACGAAGCGCGAGCAGACGCCCACGTGGGCGTGATGAACATCCGTCAGCACGTCGACCAGGCGCCGGTGGGCGGGGCGCAGGATGGAGGACTTCGCCGACGCGGCCTGACCCCACTCGCTCAGGCTCTGCACCAGGACGCGGTGATCGGCCGACCACAGGCCGGAGAACCCCGTTCGGGGAACGTGCGGTGGGGTCATCGAAGGCCGGACGGTGTCGTGGTAGTCCTGCGTGTCGAAGGACGCGGTGATGCGCAGGGCGGAGGCGCTGGCGCGCAGGAAGTGAGCGGCGCTCTCCAGGCCGAGGGCTGAACCTGCGGCCGAGGGGGCGCGAAGGGCGTGTCGCAGGGCGACGACGGTCGCCTGGGTGAGGGCGAAGAACAACCGGTGTCCCTGAATCCAGCGTTGCGGCGCCGTGACTTGCGCTCCGGGCTCGCAACGGGCGGTTCGCGAGGGGAGCCCGGCTGCGTGCGCGGCGAGTTCGAGGTCGGGCTCCGTCAATGAGCCGCTCGGGTGCCGGGAGAAGGCCCGCACTGCGGTGAGGGTTTCGTCGAGGGCATCGATCAGCAGGGGTGCGGGGGCGCAGGCGCAACGTGAGACCGCGAAGTATTCGTCGAAGACGGCTTCGCGGGGATCTCGTTCGGGGATCCGGCGGTGGCCGGCAGGGGTGCGGTGACGGTCGGGCCGGCTCGCGGCCTGACGCAGGGTCGCCAGGCTGTGGGGCAAGTGCTGGGGCGGAGCGAGCCACAGCATGGTTTTGCTTGTCATCTGGGCCGTCTCATTGTGCGGTAGGTTACGCGGCATGTCGGTAACGCCTAGTGATGATTCGTTCCGTACTGTAATCGGCGAGGTCGCCGCGATCCTTGAGGACTACTGGGAGGACCTGCGCGAGGAACGCCTGCCGGTGACGCCGGACCTTCGCCCCGGCGACGTGCGCGCGATGCTGCCCGACCGTATGCCGGTGCACGGCGAGCCGATCCGGGACGTGCTGGCCGATGTGCGGCGTGTGGTGATGCCCGGGCTCATGCACTGGCAGCACCCTTCGTTTCTTGGTTACTACCCGACCCAGACCAGCCCCGCGTCGGTGGTCGGCGAGCTTCTTGCCTCGGGCCTGGCGGTCCAGCACATGATGTGGTCGACGGGCCCGGCCGCCACCGAACTCGAGGAAGCGGTCCTGGACCATCTCGCGGTCGCACTGGGCTTGCCGGAGCGATTCCTCAGCACCGGGAACGGCGGCGGGGTCCTGCAGGACTCCGCGTCCTCGGCGGTCCTGGTGGCCGTGGTCGCCGCCCTGTACCGGGCCTCAGGCGGGCGCTGGCGTGAACACGGCACCGAGGGGCGCTACCGTCTGTACTGTACCGACCAGGCGAACTCCTGCGTCCCCAAGGCCTCGCGCATCGCCGGCCTGGGGGAACCGACCCTGATCGCCACCAGGGCGGGCACCTGTGAGATGGACCCCCGCACTCTGCGCGAACAACTGGCAGCCGATCGCGCCGCAGGCGTCGTCCCCGCGATCGTGGTCACCTCCGTCGGCACCACGGGCACCTGCGCCATCGACCCGGTCGCCGCCGTCGCCGCAGTGTGCCGCGAATTCGGGGCCTGGTTGCACGTGGACGCCGCCTACGCCGGGTCGGCCGCCATCTGCCCGGAGAACCGCTGGATCAACGAGGGCGTCGAGCACGCCGACTCCTACGCGGTGAACTGCCACAAGTGGCTGCTCACGGGACCGCCCTGCGACGCCATGTGGGTGGCCGACCGGCACAGCCTCACCGCCGCCATGGACATCCGCCCCCCTTTCCTGCGCAACCAGGCCAGCGACTCGGGCGACGTCACCGACTTCCGGGACTGGCAGGTGCCCCTCATGCACCCCTTCCGTGCCCTGAAACTGTGGTTCGTCCTGCGCACCCATGGCGTCGAGGGCCTGCGCGCACACATCCGCGAACAGCTCTCCCACGCCGCGCTCTTCGCCGACCTGGTCCGGGACAGCCCCGGCTTCGAACTCGTCTCGCACTCGCTCGGACTGGTGTGTTTCCGCCTCGCCGGCGACAACGCCCGCACCGAGCGCCTGCGTGCCGATCTCGACGCCACCCATCAGATCCTGGTCACCCCCACCACCGTTGACGGCCGCTACATCCTGCGCGCGGCCCTGGGCTCGCGTCTGGCATCCCAGACGTCCGTACGCAACGCCTGGGCGCTGGTGCGCGAGACCGCCGCCTCGATCCCTGACGACCGGCCCGCGTCATCCGAAACGTCACCGGCGGCCCCGGTAGGCGCCCGGTAACCAGGAAACGCGCCCGTACGGCGCCACGCCCCCGGCAGGCCGCGGACCCTGGACGTCAGCAAGTGGGATGCGGCCGCATCGGCGCCCGTCGACGCCGCATCCCAGGACATGACGCGCCTCGTGGACACCAGCCCATGACCTACATCCTCGCCACGTAAACGACATTCAGCGGAGAACACGTGCACGACCATGACGACGCGACCGCAGCGGGCGAACGCTGGTTCGACTACGCGGCGGCGCACCCGCACTCCAGCACGGAGATCGGCGGAGTGGCCGTGGTCGC
>NZ_BAAAUD010000003.1:0-1791 GCF_039533765.1 Streptomyces enissocaesilis
GGCCTTCACCGCCTGGTTGTGGCGGTGAAGGCCGACGTTGTGTTTGGGGAGGGTGTTCGGTGTCGCTGCGGCAGTGGGGGCTGGGAGAGGTTCCGGCGGAGACGGCTCGGGTGGCGTGGACGGTGTGTCCGAAGGGCACGTTGGCGATGCGGCTGCGGGATGAGTTCGCGGAGGTCTTCTCCGCTGAGGAGGTCGGGCGGTTGTTCCCGGCGGCGGGCCGTCCGGCGGTGCCGCCGGGGGTGTTGATGCTGGTAACGGTGTTGCAGTTCACCGAAGGGCTGTCCGACCGGCAGACCGCGGAAGCGGTCCGCACACGCATCGACTGGAAGTACGCGATGGGGGTCGAGCTGACTGATACCGGGTTCGACTACTCGGTGCTGAGCGACTTCCGGGCCCGGCTGGTCGAGGGAGGCATGGCCGAGGAGGTCTTCGAGCGGGTACTCACGACCGCCCGTGGCCGGGGAGTGCTGAAGCCGGCGGGACGGGCACGGACGGACTCCACGCGGGTGCTGGGGGCAATCCGGGCAGTCAACCGACTGGAGAATCTCGGGGAGACGTTACGCGCCGCACTCAACGCACTGGCGACGGTCGCGCCCGAGTGGCTGTCGGCGCAGGCCGACCCTAAGTGGTTCGACCGCTATGGGCACCGCGTTGAAGACGCCAGGCTGCCCAAGGGCAAGGACAAGCGTCGGGAGAGGGCCGAGCGGATCGGGGCGGACGGGATGCGGCTGCTGGAAGCGGTGTTCAGCCCGCAGGCGCCGCAGGGCCTGCGCCATCTTGGGGCGGTCGAGCTGGTGCGGCAGGTCTGGGTGCACAACTTCCACGTGGTGGAGGGGGCGGTGCGCTGGCGGGAGGAGAAGGACCTCCCGCCAGGCAGACTGCGCTCTGCAACCCCCTACGANTCCTTCTCCTCCCGCCAGGCAGACTGCGCTCTGCAACCCCCTACGACCCTGAGGCCCGGTCGGGGGCCAAGCGCGGTGCGGGATGGACTGGATACGTCGTCCATCTCACCGAGACCTGCGAGCCCGACCTGCCGAACCTGATCACCCACGTGGCCACCACAGACGCCTCGGTCGGCGACGTGAAGATGACAAGCGTCATCCATGCCGCGCTGGCCGAGCGCGGACGGCTTCCCGCACTTCACCTGGTGGACGCCAACTACATCGACGGGCACAACCTCGTCACCGCCCGTCGTGAACTGGGAATCGAGCTGCTAGGCCCGATTCAGGCCGACACCACTGCCCAGGCGCAGGGCCAATATCACCAGGACGCCTTCAGCGTCGACTGGGAAAACCGGACCGTTACCTGCCCTCACGGGCAAACCAGTACAGTCTGGCGGGACACGACCAGCCACCGGGGCACACCGGTCGTCCGGGCCAAGTTCGCCGCCCGGCACTGCTCGGCCTGCCCTGCACGTGAGCAATGCACCAGCTCCCCACACGGCAGGATGATCACACTCCGACCCCGGGAAGAGCATGAAGCGATCCGCGAACTCCGGGCTGCCGCAGACACCGATGTCTGGAAGGAACGGCACCAGGCCCGCAACGGCATCGAGGGCACTGTCTCGCAAGGCGTCCGGGCCTTCGGCCTGCGCCGATCCCGCTACCGCGGACGCGAGAAGACCCACCTGCAGCACCTCTTCACCGCCGCCGCGATGAACCTCACCCGACTCGACGCCTGGAACACCGGCACTCCCCGAGCCGGGACCCGCACCTCTCGCTTCGAAGCATTGCGTCCCGTCGCCTGACGGCGACGGGACGCAATGACCACGGCCTGTTTCCCAACAGTGTC
>NZ_BAAAUD010000004.1:2500-5101 GCF_039533765.1 Streptomyces enissocaesilis
TGCCTTTTGAAGAATGAGCCTGCGAGTTAGCGGTGTGTAGCGAGGTTAACCCGTGTGGGGAAGCCGTAGCGAAAGCGAGTCCGAACAGGGCGGTTGAGTTGCACGCTCTAGACCCGAAGCGGAGTGATCTAGCCATGGGCAGGTTGAAGCGGAGGTAAGACTTCGTGGAGGACCGAACCCACCAGGGTTGAAAACCTGGGGGATGACCTGTGGTTAGGGGTGAAAGGCCAATCAAACTCCGTGATAGCTGGTTCTCCCCGAAATGCATTTAGGTGCAGCGTCGTGTGTTTCTTGCCGGAGGTAGAGCACTGGATAGGCGATGGGCCCTACCGGGTTACTGACCTTAGCCAAACTCCGAATGCCGGTAAGTGAGAGCACGGCAGTGAGACTGTGGGGGATAAGCTCCATGGTCGAGAGGGAAACAGCCCAGAGCATCGACTAAGGCCCCTAAGCGTACGCTAAGTGGGAAAGGATGTGGAGTCGCAGAGACAACCAGGAGGTTGGCTTAGAAGCAGCCACCCTTGAAAGAGTGCGTAATAGCTCACTGGTCAAGTGATTCCGCGCCGACAATGTAGCGGGGCTCAAGCGTACCGCCGAAGTCGTGTCATTCCAGCATGCAGGGCCAACGCCCGCTGGGATGGGTAGGGGAGCGTCGTGTGCCGGGTGAAGCAGCCGCGGAAGCGAGTTGTGGACGGTACACGAGTGAGAATGCAGGCATGAGTAGCGATACACACGTGAGAAACGTGTGCGCCGATTGACTAAGGGTTCCTGGGTCAAGCTGATCTGCCCAGGGTAAGTCGGGACCTAAGGCGAGGCCGACAGGCGTAGTCGATGGACAACCGGTTGATATTCCGGTACCCGCTTTGAAACGCCCAGTATCGAATCCTCTGATGCTAAGGCCGTGAAGCCGTCCCGGAGCCTTCGGGCAAAGGGAAGTGGTGGAGCCGCCGGCCCAAGGTGGTAGTAGGTAAGCGATGGGGTGACGCAGGAAGGTAGTCCAGCCCGGGCGGTGGTTGTCCCGGGGTAAGGGTGTAGGCCGAGGGGTAGGCAAATCCGTCCCTCATACAAGGCTGAGACCTGATGCCGAGCCGATTGTGGTGAAGTGGATGATCCTATGCTGTCGAGAAAAGCCTCTAGCGAGTTTCATGGCGGCCCGTACCCTAAACCGACTCAGGTGGTCAGGTAGAGAATACCGAGGCGTTCGGGTGAACTATGGTTAAGGAACTCGGCAAAATGCCCCCGTAACTTCGGGAGAAGGGGGGCCATCACTGGTGATGAGTCTTGCACTCTGAGCTGGGGGTGGCCGCAGAGACCAGCGAGAAGCGACTGTTTACTAAAAACACAGGTCCGTGCGAAGCCGTAAGGCGATGTATACGGACTGACGCCTGCCCGGTGCTGGAACGTTAAGGGGACCGGTTAGTCCTTCGGGGCGAAGCTGAGAACTTAAGCGCCAGTAAACGGCGGTGGTAACTATAACCATCCTAAGGTAGCGAAATTCCTTGTCGGGTAAGTTCCGACCTGCACGAATGGCGTAANGACCTTTCGGGGTTGCGAAGCTGAGAACTTAAGCGCCAGTAAACGGCGGTGGTAACTATAACCATCCTAAGGTAGCGAAATTCCTTGTCGGGTAAGTTCCGACCTGCACGAATGGCGTAACGACTTCTCGACTGTCTCAACCATAGGCCCGGTGAAATTGCACTACGAGTAAAGATGCTCGTTTCGCGCAGAAGGACGGAAAGACCCCGGGACCTTTACTACAGTTTGATATTGGTGTTCGGTTCGGCTTGTGTAGGATAGGTGGGAGACGGTGAAGCATGCACGCCAGTGTGTGTGGAGTCAATCTTGAAATACCACTCTGGTCGTGCTGGATGTCTAACCTCGGTCCGTGATCCGGATCAGGGACAGTGTCTGATGGGTAGTTTAACTGGGGCGGTTGCCTCCTAAAGAGTAACGGAGGCGCCCAAAGGTTCCCTCAGCCTGGTTGGCAATCAGGTGTTGAGTGTAAGTGCACAAGGGAGCTTGACTGTGAGACCGACGGGTCGAGCAGGGACGAAAGTCGGGACTAGTGATCCGGCAGTGGCTTGTGGAAGCGCTGTCGCTCAACGGATAAAAGGTACCCCGGGGATAACAGGCTGATCTTCCCCAAGAGTCCATATCGACGGGATGGTTTGGCACCTCGATGTCGGCTCGTCGCATCCTGGGGCTGGAGTCGGTCCCAAGGGTTGGGCTGTTCGCCCATTAAAGCGGTACGCGAGCTGGGTTTAGAACGTCGTGAGACAGTTCGGTCCCTATCCTCTGCGCGCGTAGGAATATTGAGAAGGGCTGTCCCTAGTACGAGAGGACCGGGACGGACGAACCTCTGGTGTGCCAGTTGTCCTGCCAAGGGCATGGCTGGTTGGCTACGTTCGGAAAGGATAACCGCTGAAAGCATCTAAGCGGGAAGCCTGCTTCGAGATGAGTGTTCCCACCCCCTTCGAGGGGTTAAGGCTCCCAGTAGACGACTGGGTTGATAGGCCAGATGTGGAAGCCCGGCAACGGGTGGAGCTGACTGGTACTAATAGGCCGAGGGCTTGTCCTCAGTTGCTCGCGTCCACTGTGTTG
>NZ_BAAAUD010000005.1:0-227313 GCF_039533765.1 Streptomyces enissocaesilis
CCCTTTACCGATAAATCCGCAGGTCAGGGCCTTGATCGAATGCTGCCGAGCCCCCTCCGAACCTCGGCATAGACAGAGGTGTCTTGATTGGATATTGGGGTTCCCCGTGCCCGTGCCTCCGCTGATCAGGAACGAGAGCCGGGCCTCGACGAGCGCCCGCAGCATCCGGTCACCGCCGGGCGGCACCGTCCCCGCTTCGACCAGCTCCGCCGGTGAGAACGCCTTGGGGCGCACCACCCTCAGCGACAGGCACGTGGATCCGACCGCCACCGGCGGCAGTACCGCGTGCATCCGCGTCCCGTCGGGCAGCCTGGCGTCCACCCACGGCCTCGCGTCGTCGAGCCGGCGTCCCGCCACCGCCGCGAGCCGCTGCGCGAGCCTGCGGACCGCCGCCGCGTCGGTGAAGGAGACACCGGTGAGTTCGAGCCCGCATCCCCGGTCCACCCACACCCGGTCGGGCGCGGACACCAGCACGTCCGTCACCGAGGGATCGGCGAGCAGCGGCTCCAGCGTCCCCGTCCCCACCAGTTCGCACCGCAACTCCTCGGCCGCTCCCAGCACCTCCGCGTCGCCCAGCAGCCGCCCCTGGGCCCGCAGCGCGGCCGCCACCCGGGCCGGCGTCGGTTCGGCCCCGCTCTCCGCGAGCCGCTGCCTCACGGCGTCCAGCAGTCCCGCGCTCATGAGACACCGCCCCCGGCGAGCGCCTGCTCCCAGAACGCCGTGCAGAAGCGGGCCAGCGGTCCGCGCACGCTGCCGCCCGGCGGCGTTCCGTACGCCTGCGCCTCCAGCAGTCCCGGCTCCACCGGCAGCTCACCGGCCAGCGGAAGCCCCAGCAGCCTCGCCACCGACTCCTCGTCCAGTCCCACGGCGTACGGTCCGCGTACGACCGCGCGCAGGTCCCTCAGCACCATGCCCGCCGTCGACGCCACCCGGCTCGCCGCCGCGACGGCCCGCAACTCCGCCGGCACCACCAGCAGGCCGAGATCCAGCTGGGCCAGTGCCTCCGCCACGGCCTCGTCGACCCGGCGCGGCAGGTCCACGACCACCACCCCGCCACGCCGTCGCGCGGCGGCCAGCACCGCGCGCATCGCTTCCGGCGGAATCACCACACGGTCGCCCCGGTCCCAGCTCAGCACACGCAGCGCGTGCAGCTCCGGCAGCGATTCCTCGAGCGCGCCACTGCCGACCCGCCCCCTGGACTCGGCGAAATCCGGCCACCGCATGCCTTCGGCGGCCTCCCCGCCGAGCAGTACGTCGAGCCCGCCGCCCAGTGGGTCGCCGTCGATGAGCATCGTGCGCCGGCCCGTCCGGGCGGCGGCCACCGCCAGCGCGCAGGCCAGAGTCGAAGCCCCTGCCCCGCCCCGTCCGCCGAGCACCCCCACGGTCAGGGCCTGGCGCCCCACGCCCTCCGCCACATCGGCGATGCGCTCGACGAGCCAGCTCTCGGCGTCGGGCAGGCGCAGCACATGGTCGGCACCGATCTCCACCGCCCGCCGCCACACGCCGGGGTCGTCCTGGTCCTTGCCCACGAGCAGCACACCGGGTCTGCGCGCGCCGCCGCGTCCGAGCACCGCCCCGCGCACCCGGCCGGCGGCGTCGTCGCCCACCAGGATCAGCGGCGCGCTCTCCCAGGTACCCCTGTGCTCGGGCACCGCGTGGTGGACTTCCGGTTCGACGCCGGCCGCGGCACACAGCCGCAGCAGATCGTCGAGCAGGTCGACGTCCTCGGTGACGATCAGCGGTCCGCCCTGCCGCGCTCCGGCGGCCGGCGGTCGGTCGGGTGTGATGGATCCGGCCACGATCTCCGCCCCCTCTCACTGCGATTCCTTCGGTCCGCGAACTTCGTGGACGGAATCACCGTGCGGGGATCTGGGAAATCGTGTGGATCTTGCTAAAAAACTGGGGACAACCCGTTGGTTGTGAATATCCCGCTCACCTATACCAGTGACTTCCGGAGAGCGGCGGAACCACTACCCAGCGTCACGAGTCTCATGAGCGGGAGGCAGACGCCAAGGCAGTCCGGAGGGAGGGAGATGATCGGAACCGGAGGGCGAAAACGCGTCCGGACATGCGACGACCCCCGTCGGGGGGGAGAACGGGGGTCGTCTCCACGGCCGACTCGGGGGGGAGGAGTCGGACCGGGGTAGCACGGTCGCGAACGATCCGTGACTTCCATGGTATACCCGAGAGCCTTCTCAGGCAAACCCACACGCCACAGCGTACGCCGAATGGCGGGCGCCTATGCTCGCCTCGTGGAAAACCACTCCCTGCCCCGAACAGCCGCCTTCTTCGACCTCGACAAGACCGTCATTGCGAAGTCGAGCACGCTGACCTTCAGCAAGTCCTTCTATCAAGGCGGACTGATCAGCCGCGGGGCTGCTCTCCGCACCGCCTACACCCAGTTCGTCTTCCTCGCCGGCGGCGCGGACCACGACCAGATGGAGCGCATGCGCAACTATCTCTCCGCGCTCTGCAAGGGCTGGAACGTCCAGCAGGTCAAGGCGATCGTCGCCGAGACCCTGCACGACCTGATCGACCCGATCATCTACGACGAGGCGGCCTCCCTCATCGAGGAGCACCACACCGCCGGCCGCGACGTCGTGATCGTCTCCACCTCCGGCGCCGAGGTGGTCGAACCGATCGGTGAGCTCCTGGGGGCCGACCGGGTCGTGGCGACCCGGATGGTCGTCGGTGACGACGGCTGCTTCACGGGCGAGGTGGAGTACTACGCGTACGGCCCCACCAAGGCCGAGGCGGTCAAGGAGCTCGCCGCGTCCGAGGGGTACGACCTGGCGCGCTGTTTCGCGTACAGCGATTCGGCGACCGACATCCCGATGCTCGAGTCCGTCGGCCATCCCTACGCGGTCAATCCGGACCGGGCGCTGCGCCGTGAGGCACTCGCCCGCGAATGGCCGGTTCTCGTCTTCAACCGGCCCGTCCGCCTCAAGCAGCGGCTGCCCGCCTTCTCCATGCCGCCCCGCCCCGCGCTCGTCGCCGCGGCAGCGGTAGGAGCGGCCGCCGCCACCGCGGGCCTGGTCTGGTACGTCAGCCGCAGACCCGGTCAGCGGGCCCGCCGACCGCGACATGACCAACCATACGAAAACTTTGCCCAGATTTAGACCAAAAAGTAAAGAAGCGCGCCCAGGGCTTTCCCTTCGCGGGCTCCAGGAGTACAAAGGACTCAACGGCCCGCGAGACCAAGGACATCCGAGAGGATGACCTTTGAAGCACGAAGGCCCCACGGACCGAGCATGGAAGTTGAGCACCCACGCGACGTCGACCCGTCGATTACGGGCCAGCCGCACCAGGTGGCGGGCAAAGTTCCCGGCCTGATGGGCAAAATTCGAGGACGCTTGGTAACTCGGCGGACATGCCAGCGGCGGTACCGCTCAGCGGTACCGCCGCAACCCTTTGCCCGCCCGCTCTCCCGCCCGTCCGCCCGGGCGAGTTCGGCGGGCGAGTTCAGGCAGCTCCGCGCTGGAGCGCCTCGCACACGGCCGTCGACTCCCTGACGCCCAGCCCCACCGCGCGCCCGCAGTGCGCGATCCACGCCGCCATGCCCTCCGGCGTCCCCGACGCATAGCCGTCCAGCGCCGCCACGTACGCCGCGCGCCCCAACTCCCCGTGCCCGACCTCCGCCGGGCAGACCGACTTCGGGTCGAGGCCGCTGCCGATCAGGACGATCCGCTCGGCGGTGCGCGCCACCAGGCCGTTGTGCGAGCCGAACGGGCGCAGCGCCAGCAGTTCGCCGTGCACCACGGCCGCCGTCACCAGCGCCGGCGCGGAACCGCCCGCGATGACGAGTTCCGAAAGCCCCTCGAGCCGGCCCGCCACCTCGTCGGCGCCCGGCAGCGGAAGTTCGACCAGAGGCTCGTCCACCGGCTCGCCCGCGAGCCGCGGCCGCCCCACCAGCTCGTCCGACACGCCCGCACCGCCCGCCGCCACCAGATGCAGCCGGGCCAGCACCCGCAGCGGCGACTGACGCCAGATGGACAGCAGCTGTCCGGCCTCCGCGGTCAGCCGCAGCGCCGCGCCGACCGTCCGCGACTCCTCGTCGACGCTGAAGTCGGTACGCCGACGCACCTCTTCCAGCGCCCAGTCCGCGCCCGAGAGCGCCGCCGAGCCACGCGCCCCGCGCAGCGCCGCCTCCGCGGTGATCTCGTTGCTGCGGCGCCGCATGACGCGGTGTCCGTAGACCCGGTCGACGGCCTTGCGCACGGAGTCCACGACCTCGGGCACACCGGGCAGCGCGCCGAGCGCCGCGAGGGGATCAGCGTTCGTACTCATAAGTAAGGAGCCTACGCATCCCTGGCACCCGCCCCACCTTGGAGTGGTCTTCTTCACTCGGGAGGCACACGGCACGCAATCGTGCGATTACCCTTGGTGAACATGAAGATCGCTTTCGTGGGGAAGGGCGGCAGCGGCAAGACGACGCTGTCCTCGCTCTTCATCCGCCACCTCACCGCCAACGAGGCCCCGGTCATCGCCGTGGACGCCGACATCAACCAGCACCTGGGCACCGCGCTCGGCCTCGACGAGACGGAAGCCGCCGCGCTGCCCGCGATGGGCGCGCACCTCCCCCTCATCAAGGAGTACCTGCGCGGCACCAACCCCCGTATCGCCTCCGCCGAGAAGATGATCAAGACGACGCCACCGGGTGAGGGGTCCCGCCTCCTGCGGGTGAGCGAGGACAACCCGGTGTACGACGTGTGCGCCCGTACCGTGCGGCTCGACGACGGCGAGATCCGGCTCATGGCCACCGGCCCCTTCACCGAGTCCGATCTGGGCGTCGCCTGCTACCACTCCAAGGTCGGCGCGGTCGAGCTGTGCCTCAACCACCTCGTCGACGGTTCGGACGAGTACGTCGTCGTCGACATGACGGCCGGGTCCGACTCCTTCGCCTCCGGCCTGTTCACCCGCTTCGACATGACCTTCCTGGTGGCCGAACCGACCCGCAAGGGGGTCTCCGTCTACCGCCAGTACAAGGAGTACGCCCGGGACTACGGCGTGTCCCTCAAGGTCGTCGGCAACAAGGTGCAGGGCCAGGACGACATCGACTTCCTGCGCGAGCAGGTGGGCGACGACCTCCTGGTGACCGTCCGCGCGTCCGACTGGGTCCGCACGATGGAGAAGGGCCGCCCCTCCCGCTTCGAGCTGCTGGAGGCGGACAACCGCCTCGCCCTCCAGACCCTGCAGAACGCCGCGGAGGACTCGTACGCGCACCGCGACTGGGAGCGCTACACGCGCCAGATGGTGCACTTCCACCTGAAGAACGCGGAGAGCTGGGGCAACGCGAAGACGGGCGTCGACCTGGCTGCCCAGGTCGACCCCGCCTTCGTACTCGACGAGCGTCTCGCGGAGGCCGGTGCCGCTCAGCCGGCGTGACCGGGGAGGTCGCCCCGGCGCTCGGGCGGGCGGCCGTCCGGGTGGGCGGTGCCCGGCCGGGCACCGCTCGGGGCGGCCGCGGCGGGCCGGGCGGCCAGGAATGACGCCCAGCCTCCCTTCGGGGCCTCGCCGACCCCCAGGGTGCGCATCTTCGCCAACACCTTCGGGTCCTGCGCGTCCAGCCAGTCGACGAGCTGCCTGAAGGAGACACAGCGCACGTCCCGCTGCACACAGACCGTCTTGATCGTCTCCTCGACGGCACGCATGTACGTGCCGCCGTTCCAGGACTCGAAGTGGTTGCCGATGATCAGCGGGGCACGGTTTCCGTTGTACGAGCGGTCGAAGGCATCCAACAGGCCGTCACGCATCTGGTTGCCCCAGAACTCGTGCTGGGACGGATCGCCCTTGACCGTTCCCGACTGGTTGACCATGAAGTTGTAGTCCATCGAGAGCGTTTCGAAGGCCCGTCCCGGCACCGGGACCAGCTGGAGCGGAATGTCCCACAGGCCCAGGGTCTTCTTCGGCCACACCTGCTTGCCGACACCGCTCGAGTCGTAGCGGAAGCCCAGCTCCTTTCCGGCCCGCATCATGTTCTTCTGCCCTTCCAGGCAGGGCGTGCGGGCGCCGATGAGCTCCTTGTCGTAGTCGAAGGGCAGCGGCTTCGCCTCCTTCAGGCCCGAGTTGGTCTTCCAGCGCTTCACGAACGCCTTGGCCTGCGCGATCTCGCTCTTCCACTCCTCCTCGGACCAGGTCCCGACGCCGCCGTCCTTGCCGCAGAAGTGGCCGTTGAAGTGCGTGCCGATCTCGTTTCCGTCCAGCCACGCGCCGCGCAGCTGGTCCACGGTGTCGCTGATCCCCGCGACGTCGTTGAAGCCGATGTCGGAACGGCCCGGTGAGTGCTGAGGCGGGTCGTAGAAGTGCCGCTTGTCCTCCGGCAGCAGGTACACACCGCTGAGGAAGTACGTCATCGTCGCGTCGTACTTCTTGCCGACCTCGCGGAAGTGGGAGAAGAGCCGCTGGCTGTCCTCACCCGCCCCGTCCCAGGAGAACACCACGAACTGTGGCGGCTTCCGACCCGGCTTCAGCCGCTCGGGCCCGGGCAGATGCGGCTGCCTGCCCGTGTACGCCGTGGAGCCGTCGCCGATCAGGCGTACCGCGTTCTCGGGCGCCGCGGCGGGGGAGCCCTTCCTCTCCCCATGGGCGCCTCCCCCGGCTCCGGCGGCCTCGGGGGGTTCCGGGCCGACGGGTCCGGAACAGGCGGCGAGCACGCCCGCCATGGTCATCGCGGCGACGCCGAAGGCGATCCTCTTCGTGGCGGCCATCATCCGCCCACCCTCTTCCCTCAGGTTCCCTGCGTTGAAGTGCCGACACTGCGCGGCAAACCTCGCACGCCCCACCGAGGAGAAAAGTATGACAAGCCGCTTAAATTCTTTATTCACTAAAACAGGTTAAATATAGGGCCATTTGCTCCTAATGAGCCCCTTGGTTCTTTACTCTGCATTACCATTCATTTACTGAGAGTTGAAAGTCCCGCTGCTGCACGCCGTGACCCACGGCCGCGTCCCCCATTCCGCGACCGCGCTGCCCCGGAGGAGACGGGAACCATGTCCGCTTGCGTCCCCACCCGCACCGACCACTCTTCGCGCACCCCGCGCCCATCCCGATTCCGCCGTCCCCACAGCCCCCCGCCCGGGGACGGCGGCAACCGCCCCCGCCGATTCCGTATCGCGGGAGCCGACTTCTCGGCCTCCATCTGTGTCTTCCTGATCGCGCTGCCGCTCTCCCTGGGAATCGCCCTGGCCACCGGCGCCCCGCTCCAGGCCGGCCTCGTCGCCGCCGCCGTCGGCGGCATCGTCGCCGGCCGGCTGGGCGGAGCGCCGCTCCAGGTCAGCGGACCGGCCGCCGGACTCACGGTGGTTACGGCCGAGCTGATCCTGCAGTACGGCTGGCGCACCACCTGCGCCATCACCGTCCTCGCCGGCGCCGCCCAACTGGCGCTGTCATGCGTGCGCGTGGCCCGTTCCGCGCTCGCCGTCAGCCCGGCGATCGTGCACGGCATGCTGGCCGGCATCGGCGCCACCATCGCCCTGTCCCAGCTCCACATCGTCCTCGGCGGCACACCGCAGAGCTCCGCCGTCGACAACGCGCTCGGCCTGCCTGCCCAGTTGGCCGATCTCCATGGCCCGGCCATCCTGGTGAGCGCCCTCACCGTCGCCGTGCTCCTCTTCTGGCCGCACATTCCGGGGCGTGCGGGCCGGATCGCCCGCACGGTCCCGGCAGCCCTCGTCGCGGTGGCGTCCGCCGCCGCGCTCGCGGCACTGACCGGGATGAAAGTGCCGCGCGTCGACCTGCCGTCCTGGAGCAGCCATGCGCTGCCCGGGCTCCCGGAAGGGCCGGTGCTCGGGATCGCCGCGGCCGTGCTCACGGTCACGCTGGTCACGAGCGTGCAGTCACTGCTCTCGGCCGTAGCCGTCGACAAGCTGGTGTCCGCGCGCAAGGAGCCGCGCACCGAGGGGATGCGCTCGGACCTCGATCGCGAACTGGCCGGACAGGGAGCCGCGAACATCGTGTCCGGGGCGCTCGGCGGGCTGCCGGTCGCCGGTGTCGCCGTACGGAGCGTCGCCAATGTGTCGGCGGGCGCGGTCAGCCGGCACTCCACCATGCTGCACGGTCTGTGGATCGTGCTGGCCGCGCTCTTCCTCGTCCCGGTGCTCGACCTGATCCCGCTGCCCGCGCTCGCCGCACTGGTGATGGTCATCGGTTTCCAGATGGTGAACATCACGCACATCCGCAGCGCCTCCCGCCACCGGGAGATGCTGGTGTACGTGGTGACGGTCACCGGGGTCGTTCTCATCGGCGTACTGGAAGGTGTGGCGATGGGGATCGCGGTCGCGGTCGCGGTCGCACTGCACCGGCTGGCCAAGACCCACGTCACCACGGAGGCCACGGCGGAAGGCGTCCACCACATCAGAGTGCGGGGCCAGTTGACCTTCCTCGCGGTGCCCCGGCTGAGCCGTGCGCTGAACCAGGTGCCCCCGGGGGACGGCGTGGTCGTCGAACTGGAAGGGTCCTTCATGGACCACGCGGCGTACGAAACGCTCCAGCACTGGCGGGACTCGCATGCCGCACAGGGGGGCCGGGTCGAAATCACCGGGCGTTCGGGCCACCGATTCGCCGAGCCGGCCCCCGGCACCGGCTCCGCCGGCCTCCCCCACTCCACCGAACCCACACACCCCGCCCGTTCCAGCCGTTCCGCCCACACCTGCTGCCGGCCGTGGACCCCCTGGCGCAACCACCACTGCGCCGACCACGCCGCCGCGCCGCCCCTCACGCCGGGTCGGGCGAGCGCCGGCGTCGGCGCCGGCCAACTGGCCACCGGGGTCAGCGCCTTCCAGCGGAACACGGCGCCGCTGGTGCGCGAGGAGCTGGCCCGGCTCGCCCGCGAGGGGCAGACGCCCTCCCAGCTCTTCATCACCTGCGCGGACTCCCGGCTGGTCACCAGCATGATCACGTCCAGCGGCCCCGGCGACCTCTTCACCGTGCGGAATGTGGGCAACCTGGTTCCGCCGCCCGGTGTGGAGAGCGCGGACGACTCGGTCGCGGCGGCCATCGAGTACGCCGTGGACGTACTGGAGGTGCAGTCCATCACCGTCTGCGGACACTCCGGTTGCGGTGCGATGCAGGCTCTGCTCACTGCACCGCAGGAGGGGGCCCAGACCCCGTTGCGGCGCTGGCTGCGGCACGGCGCGCCCAGCCTGGAGCGGATGAGGGACAAGCACCACTCCTGGGCGAGGATCTCGGGACGGATGCCGGCCGACGCGATCGAGCAGCTCTGCCTGACCAATGTGATCCAGCAGTTGGAGCATCTGCGCACCCACGATGCGGTACGCCGGCGGCTCGCCGAGGGCACGCTCGAACTGCACGGCATGTACTTCCATGTCGGCGAAGCCCAGGCATATCTGCTGAAGGGCGGTGTCCGGGCCGACGGGACCGGAGAGGTCTTCGACCGGGTCGGCCCCTCGGAGGCGGAGGACAGGACGGAAAACGGGGTGGAAGGCGGGGCGGAAGGCACGCTTGAGGAGTCGCGCGCCTGAACCGATCCGCCTCCGCGTCCGTGAGACCGTATGGCCCCTCCCCGCACCGCCCTGCGGGGAGGGGCCGCACGCCGCCACAAACACCGGCCGGATGCGGCCCGTCCCGGCTCACAGGTCTAAACCAATTTCCGGAGAGCCCTTGTCACCCGGGCACGAGACTGATGAGCTAGGGCACGGGACACATCGGACGCCCTGGGAATGGGAGATGTCGTGAGCAACGAAAGCCTGGCCAACCTCTTGAAGGAGGAGCGCCGTTTCGCGCCGCCCGCCGAACTGGCAGCGCACGCCAATGTCACGGCGGAGGCGTACGAACAGGCCAAGGCGGACCGGCTGGGCTTCTGGGCCGAGCAGGCCCGGCGGCTCACCTGGGCCACCGAGCCGACCGAGACACTCGACTGGTCGAACCCGCCCTTCGCGAAGTGGTTCGCCGACGGCCGGCTCAACGTCGCGTACAACTGCGTGGACCGCCACGTCGAGGCCGGCCACGGCGACCGCGTCGCCATCCACTTCGAGGGCGAGCCCGGCGACAGCCGCGCCATCACCTACGCCGAGCTCAAGGACGAGGTCTCGCGCGCCGCCAACGCCCTCACCGAGCTGGGCGTACGCAAGGGCGACCGGGTCGCCGTCTACCTGCCGATGATCCCCGAGGCCGCCGTGGCGATGCTGGCCTGCGCCCGTATCGGCGCCGCGCACTCGGTCGTCTTCGGCGGTTTCTCGGCCGACGCCATCGCCTCCCGCATCCAGGACGCTGACGCCAAGCTCGTCATCACCTCGGACGGCGGCTACCGGCGGGGCAAGCCCTCCGCCCTCAAGCCCGCCATCGACGAGGCCGTCGCCAAGTGCCCGCAGGTGGAGCACGTTCTGGTCGTACGCCGCACGGGCCAGGACACCGCGTGGGACGACAGCAAGGACGTCTGGTGGGACGAGGTCGTCGCCCGCCAGTCCGCCGAGCACACCCCCGAGGTCTTCGACGCGGAGCACCCGCTCTTCATCCTCTACACGTCCGGTACGACGGGTAAGCCGAAGGGCATCCTGCACACCTCCGGCGGCTACCTCACCCAGGCCGCCTACACCCACCACGCCGTCTTCGACCTCAAGCCGGAGACCGACGTCTACTGGTGCACGGCCGACATCGGCTGGGTGACCGGCCACTCGTACATCGTGTACGGGCCGCTGGCCAACGGCGCGACCCAGGTCATGTACGAGGGCACGCCCGACACCCCGCACCAGGGACGCTTCTGGGAGATCGTGCAGAAGTACGGCGTCACGATCCTCTACACGGCGCCGACCGCGATCCGCACGTTCATGAAGTGGGGGGACGACATCCCCGCCAAGTTCGACCTGTCCTCGCTGCGCGTCCTCGGCTCGGTCGGTGAGCCGATCAACCCCGAGGCCTGGATGTGGTACCGCAAGCACATCGGCGCCGACACGTGCCCGGTCGTGGACACCTGGTGGCAGACCGAGACCGGCGCGATGATGATCTCGCCGCTGCCCGGCGTCACCGCGACCAAGCCCGGATCCGCCCAGCGCGCGCTGCCCGGCATCAGCGCGACCGTCGTCGACGACGAGGCGAACGAGGTGCCCGACGGGGGCGGCGGCTACCTGGTCCTGACCGAGCCGTGGCCGTCCATGCTCCGTACGATCTGGGGCGACGACCAGCGCTTCATCGACACCTACTGGTCCCGCTTCCCGGGCAAGTACTTCGCGGGCGACGGCGCCAAGAAGGACGACGACGGCGACATCTGGCTGCTCGGCCGGGTCGACGACGTGATGCTGGTCTCCGGCCATAACATCTCGACCACCGAGGTCGAGTCGGCGCTCGTCTCGCACCCGTCCGTCGCCGAGGCGGCCGTCGTCGGCGCGACCGACGAGACGACCGGCCAGGCCATCGTCGCCTTCGTGATCCTGCGCGGTACGGCGTCCGAGACGGACACCCTCGTCGCCGAGCTGCGCAACCACGTCGGCGCCACCCTCGGCCCGATCGCCAAGCCCAAGCGGATCCTCCCGGTGGCCGAGCTGCCCAAGACCCGCTCCGGCAAGATCATGCGGCGACTGCTGCGGGACGTCGCCGAGAACCGGCAGCTGGGCGACGTCAGCACGCTCACCGACTCCTCGGTGATGGACCTGATCCAGACCAAGCTGCCGAGCGCCTCCAGCGAGGACTGAGAACGAGCGCCGGCGGGCCGGGGCCGGCCCCGGCCCGCCGGCCCGACCGTCCGGGGCCGCCTCGGCCCGCCGGCCTCTCGGTCCCGGCCGCGTTGGTACGCCCCAGAACGGGCACCCGGCTCCCCGCGCCGGGTGCCCGTTCTGCTCGTAAAGTGATGATCACCGGATTCCGCCCTTGCACACCCCCGGTAGAGTGGGTGCCCGCGTCAGGAACGCGTCGATACTCCACAGGTGTGCCGGGAAGTCTGGTCGGCAATGTGCTCCATGCTGCCCACCGACCGGAGGTTTTCACTCGTGGCCGCGCCTACCTCAACCACCCCGCCCAACCCGTCCGGCCCCCGCAAGTTCCTCGGACGGCTCTCGCTTCCCGAACGTACGTTCGTGGCGGATGCCCTGCGCACCGAGACCGTCGGCGGCGTACTGCTCCTCATCGCCGCGATAACCGCGCTGATATGGGCGAACACCGGGCTCAGTGACAGCTACGCGTCCATACGCAACTTCCACCTGGGGCCCGCCTCGCTCGGCCTCGACCTCTCCGTCCAGCACTGGGCGGCCGACGGCCTGCTCGCCGTCTTCTTCTTCGTCGCGGGCATCGAGCTCAAGCGCGAGCTGGTCGCCGGCGAACTGCGCGATCCCAAGGCCGCCGCACTGCCCGTCGTAGCCGCCCTCAGCGGCATGGCGATGCCGGCCCTGGTGTACGTCCTGGTCAACGTCCTCGGGGGCGGGTCCCTGGGCGGCTGGGCCGTCCCGACCGCCACCGACATCGCCTTCGCGCTCGCCGTCCTCGCGGTGATCGGCACCTCGCTGCCGTCCGCACTGCGCGCCTTCCTGCTCACCCTGGCCGTCGTCGACGACCTGTTCGCGATCCTGATCATCGCGGTCTTCTTCACCAGCGACCTCGACTTCCTCGCCCTCGGCGGCGCGGCCGTGGGTCTCGTCGTCTTCTGGCTGCTGCTGCGGGGGCGCGTGCGCGGCTGGTACATCTACGTACCGCTCGCCCTGGTGATCTGGGGCCTGATGTACAACAGCGGCGTACACGCCACCATCGCCGGTGTGGCGATGGGCCTGATGCTGCGCTGCACCCGGGACGAGAACGGCGACGCGCACTCTCCCGGTGAGCGCATCGAGCACCTCGTACGTCCCCTTTCGGCGGGAATCGCCGTGCCGCTGTTCGCCCTCTTCTCCGCCGGTGTCACCATCTCCGGCGAGGCGGTCGGCAACGTGTTCACCCGGCCCGAGACCCTCGGTGTCGTCCTCGGCCTGGTGGTCGGCAAGGCCGTCGGCATCTTCGGCGGCACCTGGCTGGCGGCCCGCTTCACCAAGGCCGAACTCAATGACGACCTGGCCTGGCCGGACGTCTTCGCCGTCGCCTCGCTGGCCGGCATCGGCTTCACCGTCTCGCTGCTCATCGGCGAACTCGCCTTCACCGGGAACGCCGCGCTGACCGACGAGGTCAAGGCCTCCGTGCTCATCGGGTCGCTGATCGCCGCCGTGATCTCCGGGATCCTGCTCAAGCTCCGGGTGCGCAAGTACCGCTCGATGGTCGAGGACGAGGAGCGCGACGACGACCACGACGGCATCCCGGACGTCTACGAGCTCGACCAGCCCGAGTACCACCTGCGGATGGCCGCGATCTACGAGGAGAAGGCCGCGGCCCACCGCAAGCTCGCGGAACTCGCGGGGGCATCCGGCGGCAAGGGCGACGGTCCGGCATGATCTGACATCAGATCCATCGAAACAGCAGACGTAGAAGAGGGAGAGAGCGATGAGTGACCCCGCCCGCACCGCTGACAGCGTCCGCACCGCTGCCACCGTCCGCACTGCCGGTACCGTCGGCACCGTTGACACCGTCGACCGCAGTCTCGGCCAGTTGGTCGCCTCGGCGACCGCCGAGATGTCCGCGCTCGTGCACGACGAGATCGCGCTGGCCAAGGCCGAGCTGCGGCAGGACGTCAAGCGCGTCGGCATCGGCGGCAGCGCCATCGGCGTCGCGGGGGTGTTCGCGCTCTTCTCCCTGCCGGTGCTGAGCTTCGCCGCGGCGTACGGCATCCACAACCTGGGGCTGGGTCTCGCCTGGTCCTTCCTGATCGTCGGCGGAGCGTTTCTGCTGCTGGCGGGCCTGCTGGCGCTGATCGCCGTGTCGAAGTTCAAGAAGGTCAAGCCGCCGGAGAAGAGCATCGCCTCGGCCAAGCAGACGGCGGCCGTGCTCCAGGGTGCCAAGCCTCATCCCCGCCAGGTCGGTGACAAGGCAGTGGCTGTGGCACGCTCGTCCACATGACGGCCCCTGATTCCGACTCCGGCGCTCCCGCGCCCGCACTCGCGTCCGTGCCCACCCCGACACCCGCTTCAGCCGTACGCCCCGACGGCCCGTGGACCCACCGCGAGGTCGCGGCGAACGGCGCGCGCTTCCACATCGCGGAAGTCGGGGACGGGCCGCTCGTACTGCTGCTGCACGGTTTCCCGCAGTTCTGGTGGACATGGCGGCACCAGATGACGGCGCTCGCCGACGCCGGGTTCCGGGCCGTCGCGATGGACCTGCGGGGCGTGGGCGGCAGCGACCGTACGCCGCGGGGTTACGACCCGGCGAACCTCGCGCTCGACATCACCGGCGTGGTGCGTTCGCTCGGCGAGCCGGACGCGGCGCTCGTCGGGCACGACCTCGGCGGGTACCTGGCGTGGACGGCGGCCGTGATGCGGCCCAAGCTGGTGCGCCGGCTCGTGGTCTCCTCGATGCCGCATCCGCGGCGCTGGCGCTCGGCGATGCTCTCCGACCTGTCCCAGACACGGGCCGGGTCGTACGTCTGGGGATTCCAGCGCCCGTGGCTGCCCGAGCGTCAGCTGGTCGCGGACGACGCGGCGTTGGTGGGGCGGCTGATCCGTGACTGGTCGGGGCCGCGACTGCCGGACGACAAGGACATCGACGTGTACCGGCGGGCCATGTCGATCCCGTCGACGGCGCATTGCTCGGTCGAGCCGTACCGGTGGATGGTGCGGTCCATGGCACGGCCGGACGGCATCCAGTTCAACCGGCGCATGAAGCGGCCGGTGCAGGTGCCGACGCTGCATCTGCACGGCTCGCTGGACCCGGTGATGCGCACGCGCAGCGCGGCGGGTTCCGGCGAGTACGTCGAAGCCCCGTACCGATGGCGGTTGTTCGACGGGCTCGGGCACTTTCCGCACGAGGAGGACCCGGCGGCCTTCTCGACCGAGCTGGTCAACTGGCTGAAGGATCCCGAGCCGGACCGCTGACTCACCACCGAGCCACCGGAACGCTTGTCCTACCAACGGCCAATTGCCCGGCGCATAGGCCAATTGGCTGCCCCCGGCGCGATTACGGACCATGAGGCACGGGCACAGGTCGGGTATGGGCTGGACGCACGACTACGGTCACGCAGCACGCAATCGCCGCTCGGCCACCGCGCTGAGCACCCAGGAAAGGGGCGGTCCGCAGGACCAGAGCCACGGCCACGGCCCGCCTTCCCGCACGATCGGAATCCCCCGTATTCTCCGCCGCCGGGCCCGCTGGGTCTCGGCGCGGTTGCGTCATCCCCGCGACTGACGCGACGTACTCGACGGACACGACTGGCACCTCTGTCACACCGGCACACACCTGACGCTGCCGGAGCCACTGGAGCTACCGCACCCCGGACGTGAGATAGGCGAGTCCGGGGTGCGCGCTCCGGTAACCGTCGAGCAGCCTTCGCGCCACCGTGACCGAGTCGACGAGCGGATGCAGGGCGAACGCCTTCACCGCCGCCCGCGCCGATCCGCTCTCCCCCGCCTGGAGTACGCACCGCTCCACCGCCTTGACCGCGGCCACCAGGCCCGCCTCGTGGCCGGTCAGCGGTGATACGGCGAGGGGGTGGGCACCTGCCGCGTCGACCCGGCAGGGGACTTCGACGACGGCCGCGTCGTCGAGCAGCGGCAGCGTGCCCCGGTTGCGGACGTTGAGGATGAGCGTGGCGCGTTCGTCACGGGCGATGGCCCGCATCAGCGCGAGCGCGACGTACTCGTACCCGCCGGACTCCAGGTCGTCGGCGGCGCGCTCGCCCGCGCCCGCCGCCTCCCGGTTCTCCGCCATGTACGTGGCTTCACGCTCGGCCCGGGTACGGTCCCACGCGGCCAGGGCGCCCGACGCCGACGCGCGGTCCGCCATGTCGTCGTAGAAGCGCGCCTGCTGGTCGCGCAGGAACGCGCCGCGGGTCTGCTTCGCCTCGCGGTAGGCGGTGACCGTCTCGCGGTTGAAGTAGTAGTAGTGCAGGTACTCGTTGGGGACGGAGCCGAGCGAGCGCAGCCACTCGGCTCCGAAGAGCCTGCCCTCCTCGAAGGAGGTCAGGGCGCGCTCGTCGTCGAACAGGGCCGGGAGCAGGTTCCGGCCGGGCTCGTCGTCGGCGTACACCCCGCGCAGCCAGCCGAGGTGGTTGAGGCCGGTGTAGTCGAGCCGTGTCCGCGCCGGGTCGGTGACGCCGAGCGCGCGGGCGACGCGGCGCCCGAGGCCCACGGGCGAGTCGCAGATGCCGATGACGCGCTCGCCGAGGTGACGGGACATGGCCTCGGTGACGAGGCCGGCGGGGTTGGTGAAGTTGATGACCCACGCGTCGGGGGCGAGCCGCGCCACGCGCCGCGCGATGTCGACGGCCACCGGAACCGTACGCAGTCCGTAGGCGATGCCGCCCGCGCCGACCGTCTCCTGGCCCAGGACGCCCTCGGCGAGGGCGACGCGCTCGTCGGCGGCCCTGCCCTCCAGGCCGCCGACCCGGATGGCGGAGAAGACGAAGTCGGCGCCGCGCAGGGCCTCGTCGAGGTCGGTGGTGACGGACACGGCCGGCGCGTCCGGGACGCCGGCGGCCTGGTCGGCGAGGACATGGGCGACGGCGGCCAGGCGGGCGCGGTCCAGGTCGTGGAGGGTGACGTGGGTGACGCGGCCTCCGGCGCGGTCGCGCAGGAGCGCTCCGTACACGAGGGGGACGCGGAAACCGCCGCCACCGAGGATCGTCAGACGCATGTGAGGGTGAACCGGCCTCTCGGAATCGTCAGCGTGTCGGAACCGTCAGAGCGCGCATCCCCGACTGTCGACCTGCTGGTTGGCGGCGCTGCCGAGGCGGATGTCCTCGCGGACCTCGTCGGCGGTCAGGGCGTACCCCGTGTCGGCGTCGTCGAGGGACTTGGCGAAGACGACGCCGTAGACCTTGCCGTCGGGCGTCAGCAGCGGGCCGCCCGAGTTGCCCTGGCGGACGGTCGCGAAGAGCGAGTAGACGTCGCGCCGGACCGTGCCGTGGTGGTAGATGTCCGGGCCGTCGGCGTTGATCCGGCCGCGAACGCGGGCGGAGCGGACGTCGTAGGCTCCGTTCTCCGGGAAGCCGGCGACGATCGCGCTGTCGCCGCTGCGCGCGTCGTCGTCGGGGCCCGTGAACTCCAGCGCCGGGGCATCGAGGTTCGGGACGTCCAGTACGGCGATGTCGCGCTCCCAGTCGTAGAGCACCACCGTGGCGTCGTACCGGCGGCCCTCTCCGCCTATCTGCACGGTCGGCTCCTCGACGCCTCCCACGACGTGGGCGTTGGTCATGACGCGGCGTTCGTCGAAGACGAAGCCGGTGCCTTCGAGGACCTTGCCGCAGCTCGGGGCCGTACCGACGACCTTGACGATGGACTTCTTCGCGCGGGCGGCGACGGGGCTTCCCGCGAGCGCCGGGTCCGGGGCCTCGACCTCGGTGATGGGCTCGTTGGAGAAGGGGCTGAAGACCTGGGGGAAGCCGTTCTGCGCGAGGACGGACCTGAAGTCCGTGAACCACATGTTCGCCTGATCGGGCATCACGCGCGAGACGCCGAGGAGCACCTTGGAGTTACGGACCTCCTTGCCCAGCGTGGGCAGCGAGGTCTGCGCGAGCATGGAGCCGATCAGCCAGGCGACCAGGAGCATCGCGACGACGTTGACCAGCGCGCCGCCCGAGGCGTCCAGGACGCGCGCGGGCGACCAGGTGATGTATCTGCGGAGCTTGTTGCCGAGGTGGGTGGTGAGGGCCTGGCCCACCGAGGCGAAGACGATCACGACGACGACCGCGACGACGGCGGCCGTCGAGCCGACTTCCGATCCGTCGGTCAGCCGGTCCCACGCGAGGGGCAGCAGGTAGACCGCGACGAGGCCACCGCCGAGGAAGCCGATCACCGACAGAATGCCGACGACGAATCCCTGTCGGTACCCGACGATCGCGAACCACACCGCCGCGACCAGCAACAAGATGTCCAGGACGTTCACATGGCCACCCTGTCACGCGTGCCAGTCGAGCGGGACCTGCCGGGAACGGTCCCAGGGCCGCTCCCAGCCCGCGTAGTGAAGGATCTTGTCGATCACACCCGCGGTGAAACCCCAGACCAGCGCCGGTCCGACCAGGAACGCCGGGCCGCTGTGACCACGCGGGTGCACGCTCGTCACGCGGTTGGCCGGGTCCGTGAGATCCGCCACGGAGACCGTGAACACGCTCGCGGTCTCGGCGGGATCGACGGCGCCGACCGGGCTCGGCTCGCACCACCAGCCGAGGACGGGCGTCACGACGAAGTCGCTGACGGGGATGTAGAGGCGGGGCAGTACGCCGAAGATCTGGACGCCCGAGGGGTCGAGTCCGGTTTCCTCCTCGGCCTCGCGGAGCGCGGCACGCAGCGGACCTGTCGATTCCGGGTCACCGTCGGCGGGGTCGAGGGCGCCGCCGGGAAAGCACAGCTGTCCCGCGTGCGAGCGCAGGCTGCCCGCCCGCTCCATGAGCAGCAGCTCGGGGCCCTTCCCGCCCTCGCCGAAGAGGATCAGTACGGCCGACTGGCGCCCGGCGCCGCTCTCGGGCGGCAGGAAGCGGCTGAGCTGCTCGGGGCGCACGGACCGGGCGGCCTCGGCCACCGGATCGAGCCACGCGGGCAGCCCGGTGCTCGTCACGGCGACCTCGGGCAGGCCGCCCGCCTCCACGGTCCCGGCAGCCCCGGCCGTCCCGCTGTCGTACGTCTCGCTCCTACGCGCCATGGGCACCCCCGTCGTTACAACGCCCGAAGCGGGCCTGTTCGTTCCGCACCATTTCGTACGCCCGTCACTCGGTGGCCCCCAGTGGGGGCGCCGGCTCTCCCGGGAAGCCCGGCGGGGGCTTCAGCCGCTGCCCGGGGTGGCCGCCCATCTCGTACTTGAGGAGCTTCTTCGCCTTCTCCGGGTCCGTCTCGCCCTCGCCGTAGGACGGGCACAGGTGCGCGATGGGGCAGGCGCCGCAGGCCGGCTTGCGGGAGTGGCAGACGCGGCGGCCGTGGAAGATGATCCGGTGCGAGAGCATCGTCCACTCGCTCTTCGGGAAGATCGCGGCGATGTCCGCCTCGACCTTCTCCGGGTCCTCGTGCCCGGTCCACTTCCAGCGGCGCACGAGCCGCCCGAAGTGGGTGTCGACCGTGATTCCCGGGACGCCGAACGCGTTGCCCAGCACGACGTTGGCGGTCTTGCGGCCGACGCCGGGCAGCGTGACCAGGTCCTCGAGGCGGCCGGGGACCTCGCTGCCGAAGTTGTCCCGCAGGGCCGCGGACAGACCGAGCAGGGAGCGGGCCTTGGCGCGGAAGAAACCCGTCGGCCGGATGATCTGCTCCAGCTCCTCGGGGACCGCGGCCGCCATGTCCTCGGGCGTCGGGTACTTGGCGAAGAGGGCCGGGGTGGTCTGGTTGACCCGCAGGTCGGTGGTCTGGGCGGAGAGGACCGTGGCGACCAGCAGCTCGAACGGGTTCTCGAAGTCGAGCTCGGGATGGGCGTACGGGTAGACCTCGGCCAGCTCGCGGTTGGTCCGGCGGGCGCGGCGGACCATGCCCAGGCGCGACTCCGCCCCGGCGGCCTTCACTGGCTTGGCGACTTTGACAGGATTGGGTGTTTTGTCCTCTTTTTTGGCTTTTTTGGGCTGGGCCGGAACGTGTTCGCCCACAGCGGAATCATGGGCTTCAGTCACCTGTCCGGCCCCCTTGGCCTGCACTCTCACCGGCGATTTGGACACCCGGCCAGCCTAAAGCCCAGCACTGACATCCGCCCCGGTCACAGCCAATTGCCCACCCAATGGGCCCCCTGCCGCACGGTCAGGCACGCCGGTACGTCAAACTTGTGATTGATCGCACCGTTTTACCGTCCGGCATCATGGTGACCACGGTTCCTGTGAGCAGGTCGACAAGGAGAGAACTCGTGGACGACGTTCTGCGGCGCGCCCCGCTCTTCGCGGCGCTCGATGACGAGCAGGCCGCGGAGCTCCGCGCCTCGATGAGTGAGGTGACGCTCGCTCGCGGCGACGCCCTCTTTCACGAGGGCGACCCCGGCGACCGCCTGTACGTGGTGACCGAGGGCAAGGTGAAGCTGCACCGCACCTCCCCCGACGGCCGCGAGAACATGCTGGCCGTCCTCGGCCCCGGCGAGCTGATCGGTGAGCTGTCGCTCTTCGACCCGGGCCCGCGCACCGCCACCGCGACCGCCCTGACGGAGGTCAAGCTGCTCGGTCTCGGCCACGGCGACCTCCAGCCCTGGCTGAACGCCCGCCCGGAGGTGGCCACGGCGCTCCTGCGGGCCGTGGCCCGCCGGCTGCGCAAGACCAACGACCAGATGTCGGACCTGGTCTTCTCCGACGTGCCGGGCCGTGTCGCCCGTGCGCTCCTCGACCTGTCGCGCCGCTTCGGCGTGCAGTCGGAGGAGGGCATCCACGTCGTGCACGACCTGACGCAGGAAGAGCTGGCCCAGCTGGTCGGCGCGTCCCGCGAGACGGTCAACAAGGCCCTCGCCGACTTCGCGGGCCGCGGCTGGCTGCGCCTGGAGGCGCGGGCCGTGATCCTGCTGGACGTGGAGCGCCTGGCGAAGCGCTCGCGCTAGTACGCGCCCGTACGGCTGCCGGAAGGGCCGCCCCCGGTGGGGCGGCCCTTCCGCGTTCCCGGCCCGGCTGTCAGTGGCCGCGGCGTACCGGCCCGCCCGATCACCGGCCCCTTCGGGAGCGAGTGCACCCCGCTCGCCCGTCCCCGTGGCAACGACCGCACGGCGCGTGAGTCCTTCACCTACGGCATACGGCGAGACCGCCATCCCGCGCCCGGCGGACGGGGCGGCCCCCTCCCCGCCCACCGGTTCGAGCGCGAGGAGCTCTGATCAGATCAGGCCGTGGTCCCGCAGGTACTCCAGCTGCGCCCGCACCGAGAGCTCGGCCGCCGGCCACAGTGACCGGTCCACGTCCGCGTACACATGGGCGACGACCTCGGACGCGCTGACGTACCCGTCCTCGACGGCCGTCTCGACCTGCGCGAGCCGGTTCGCGCGGTGGGCCAGGTAGTACTCGACCACGCCCTGCGCGTCTTCCAGGACGGGCCCGTGGCCGGGCAGCACGACCCGCACCCCGTCGTCGACCGCCAGCGACCGCAGCCGCCGCAGCGAGTCGAGGTAGTCGCCGAGCCGCCCGTCCGGGTGCGCCACGACCGTCGTACCGCGCCCGAGGACGGTGTCGCCCGTCAACACGGCCCGGTCGGCGGGCAGGTGGAAGCAGAGCGAGTCGGCGGTGTGCCCCGGTGTCGCCACCACGCGCATCTCCAGCCCCCCGGTGGTGACGACGTCCCCCGCCGCGAGCCCCTCGTCCCCGAGCCGCAGCGCGGGGTCCAGGGCCCGTACGGGCGTACGCGTCAGCTCGGCGAAGCGCGCCGCGCCCTCCGCGTGGTCGGGGTGCCCGTGGGTGAGGAGGGTCAGGGCGACCCGCTTGCCCGCCTCCTCCGCGGTGGCGATCACCGCCCTCAGGTGTACGTCGTCGAGCGGCCCCGGGTCGACGACGACCGCCAGGTCGGAACCGGGCTCGGAGACGATCCAGGTGTTGGTGCCGTCGAGGGTCATCGCGGAGGCGTTCGGAGCCAGGACGTTGACGGCGCGTGCGGTGGCGGGCCCGGAGAGCACGCCGCCGCGTGGCTGCCCGGGAAGCGCTGCCGCGTCGGTCATGCGGTGCCTCCCGTGTTCTCGTTGCGCCCGGCACTCTCCATGGTCCCGGTGTTCCCGACGCGCTTCGTGAACTCCTCGTGGCCCGGCCAGCTCAGCACCAGCTCGTCACCCTCCAGGCGTGCCCGCGCGAGCACCGGCGTCAGGTCCTGGTCCGCCGCGCCCGCGAGGGCCTCGGCGGCCGTGGCGTACGGCTGGAGCGTACGCAGCGTCGAGATCGTCGGCGGCATCATCAGCAGCTCGCCCCTGTCGTAGCGCTCGGTGGCCTCCACCGGGCCGATCCACACCGTGCGGTCCGCCTCCGTCGAGGCGTTGCGGGTCCGCTGACCGGCCGGCAGCGCGGCCACGAAGAACCACGTGTCGTACCGCTTCGGCTCGAACTCGGGGGTGATCCAGCGCGCCCACGCGCCCAGCAGGTCGGAGCGCAGCACCAGCGACCGCCGCCGGAGGAAGTCCGCGAAGGACAGTTCCCGGGCGACCAGCGCCCGGCGGTCCGCCTCCCAGTCGTCGCCCGTGGTGTCGCCGACCACGGTGCCGGCCGTCGGGCCCGCGAGCAGCACGCCGGCCTCCTCGTACGTCTCGCGCACCGCCGCGCACACGATGGCCTGCGCCGACGCCGGGTCCACGCCCAGCCGCACGGCCCAGTCGTCCAGCGACGGGCCCGCCCAGCCCACGTGGTGGTCGTCGTCACGCGGGTCCACCCCGCCGCCCGGATACGCGTACGCGCCTCCGGCGAAGGCCATGGAGGCGCGTCTGCGCAGCATGTGCACGACGGGACCGCCCGCCGTGTCCCGCAGCAGCATGACGGTGGCGGCCCGCCGGGGGGACGCGACGGTGAGCTCACCGCCGGCGAGGGCGCGGATCCGGTCCGGCCACTCGGGCGGGTACCACTGACCATTGGACATGGCCGGAGGCTATCCGGTCCCGGTTGGATGTTCGAGAGGACCCGGGCCCTCAGGCGGACCCGGACCCTCGGACAGGCATGGGCCCTCAGGCAGAGGTGAGCTCGACCTGGATCTCGATCTCGACCGGCGCGTCGAGCGGCAGCACCGCCACGCCCACCGCGCTGCGCGCGTGCACGCCCTTGTCGCCGAGCACCGAGCCCAGCAGCTCGCTCGCGCCGTTGATCACGGCCGGCTGGCCGGTGAAGTCCGCGGCGGAGGCGACGAAGCCGACGACCTTCACGACACGCGCGATGCGGTCCAGGTCGCCGGTGACCGACTTGACGGCGGCCAGGGCGTTCAGCGCGCACGTACGCGCCAGGTTCTTGGCCTCCTCCGGGGTGACCTCCGCGCCGACCTTGCCGGTGCACGGAAGCTTGCCCTCCACCATCGGGAGCTGGCCCGAGGTGTAGACGTACACGCCCGACCGCACGGCAGGCTGGTACGCGGCGAGCGGCGGAACGACCTCCGGAAGCGTCAGGCCGAGCTCCGCGAGCTTCGCCTCCACCACACCGGACACGGCTGTCATGCCTGCTTCTCCCGCTTCAGGTAGGCCACCAGCTGCTCGGGGTTGTTCGGCCCGGGCACGACCTGGACGAGCTCCCAGCCGTCCTCGCCCCAGGTGTCCAGAATCTGCTTGGTCGCGTGCACGAGAAGGGGCACGGTCGAGTATTCCCACTTGGTCATACGGCGACTGTAGTGCCTGCCACAGGCAGCCTCCTGCGTAGGCCGGGCCCCGACTGGTTAGGCTCCAGGACGTGAGCAGGCTCCAGGTCGTCAGCGGCAAGGGCGGTACCGGAAAGACCACGGTGGCCGCGGCACTCGCGCTCGCCCTCGCGACGGAGGGCAAACGCGCCCTCCTCGTGGAGGTCGAGGGCAGGCAGGGGATCGCGCAGCTCTTCGAGACGGAAGCGCTTCCGTACGAAGAGCGCAAGATCGCTGTCGCACCGGGCGGCGGGGAGGTGTACGCCCTCGCGATAGACGCCGAACGCGCGCTCCTCGACTACCTCCAGATGTTCTACAAACTCGGAGGAGCCGGCCGGGCGCTCAAGAAGCTCGGCGCGATCGACTTCGCGACCACCATCGCACCGGGCCTCAGGGACGTGCTGCTGACCGGCAAGGCCTGCGAGGCCGTCCGCCGCCGGGACAAGCAGAACCGTTACGCGTACGACTACGTCGTGATGGACGCGCCGCCCACCGGCCGCATCACGCGCTTCCTCAACGTCAACGACGAGGTGGCGGGACTGGCCAGGTTCGGCCCGATACACAACCAGGCCCAGGCCGTCATGCGCGTCCTCAAGTCACCGGAGACCGCGGTCCACTTGGTGACGCTGCTGGAGGAGATGCCGGTCCAGGAGACCGCCGACGGCATCGCCGAGCTGCGCGCCGCCGAGCTGCCCGTCGGCAACGTCATCGTGAACATGGTCCGGCCCCACCACCTCGACGAGGACGCGCTGCGCACCGCGGCCGGTGAGCGGCGCGCGGACGTCGCCAGGGCGCTCTCGCGGGCCGGACTGGGCGGCGCGCGCCGCGGCGGTCTCGCCGAGCGCCTCATCGACCCGCTCCTCGAACAGGCCGCGGAGCACGCACAACGCGTCGAGCTGGAGCGCGAGCAGCGCGCCGTACTGGCCCGGCTGGGTCTGACGGCGTACGAACTGCCGCTGCTCGGCGAGGGCATGGACCTCGCCGGGCTCTACCGGCTGGGGAAGGAACTGCGGAACCGTATCGCCCCTGGGGGAACTGCATGACCGCGAACGCGACGGACACGGCGGACGCGATGGACGCGGCACCCGTGCTGGACATCGACCCGCTGCTCGACGACCCGGCCACCCGCATCATCGTGTGCTGCGGGTCGGGCGGCGTCGGCAAGACGACGACCGCGGCGGCCCTGGGGGTACGGGCGGCCGAGCGCGGCCGGAAGGTCGTCGTCCTCACCATCGACCCGGCCCGCAGGCTCGCCCAGTCCATGGGCATCGACGCGCTGGACAACACCCCGCGCCGGGTGAAGGGCATAGACGAGTCGGCCGGCGGCGAGCTCTCCGCGATGATGCTCGACATGAAGCGGACCTTCGACGAGATCGTCGAGGCGCACGCGGACGCCGAGCGGGCCCGCGCGATCCTGGAGAACCCCTTCTACCAGTCCCTGTCGGCCGGTTTCGCGGGCACGCAGGAGTACATGGCGATGGAGAAGCTGGGCCAGCTGCGGGCGCGCGACGAGTGGGACCTGATCCTCGTCGACACCCCGCCGAGCCGGTCCGCCCTCGACTTCCTCGACGCGCCGAAGCGGCTCGGATCGTTCCTGGACGGCAAGTTCATCCGGGTGCTGATGGCGCCCGCGAAGGTGGGCGGCCGGGCCGGGATGAAGTTCCTCAACGTCGGCATGTCGATGATGACGGGCACCCTCAGCAAGCTGATGGGCGGCCAGCTGCTGGGCGACGTGCAGACGTTCGTGGCCGCCATGGACACCATGTTCGGCGGCTTCCGCACGCGTGCGGACGCGACGTACCGGCTGCTCCAGGCGCCCGGCACGGCGTTCCTGGTGGTCGCCGCACCGGAGCGGGACGCCCTGCGCGAGGCCGCGTACTTCGTCGAGCGGCTGGCGGCGGAGGAGATGCCGTTCGCCGGACTCGTACTCAACCGGGTTCACGGCAGCGGCGCTTCCCAGCTCTCGGCCGAGCGGGCGCTTGCCGCCGCGGAAAATCTTGACGAGGGCCGCATTGTGGATCAGGAGGCCGGGAAGGCTGGTGTTCGTGACTCCTCGGCCACCTCTCCCGACGCGGAAGTCGATGACGAGACCCCTCCCGGAACCGCACCGGACCCCACTCAGGACCACGGCCCCGGCGACACCCACAGCAGTGACACCCACCGCACCGTGGAGCAGTTGACGGCGGGTCTGCTGCGCCTGCATGCCGAGCGCATGCACGTCCTCGCGCGCGAACAACGCACACGTGACCGCTTCACCGCACTCCACCCCGAGGTGGCGGTGGTCGAAGTGGCCGCCCTCCCGGGCGACGTGCATGACCTGGTGGGACTCCGGGCCATCGCTGACCGGCTCGCCGCCGGTGAGGCCGCCGAGCCCGATGGGGCCGCCCGGTCGGACTAACCCACAGCCGCGTACTCGATGTACGCCCCGGTCTCGTCGTCCTCGACCAGGATGCCCGTGCTGCGCTCGTACTCGGTACGAGCGGTCTCAAGGAGCCGGCGCCAGGAAGTGACGGTGGGGCGCCGGCGCAGAAGTGCGCGCCGCTCCCGTTCCGTCATGCCGCCCCACACGCCGAACTCGACGCGGTTGTCCAACGCGTCGGCCAGGCACTCGGTCCGCACCGGACATCCGGTGCACACCGCCTTGGCCCTGTTCTGCGCTGCTCCTTGTACGAACAGTTCATCCGGATCGGTAGTGCGGCAGGCTGCCTGCGCACTCCAGTCGGTTACCCAGCCCATACCGGCGCCGTCCTCTCCCGAATCGAGGCTCCCCCACGGCGACAGCGGCATATTCACCGCTGCCAGTTGAGGACGTTACGGAAGGTGGACACAGCGCAACACCCCCTTCGGGCCCAATCTTGAATGGCCCGAACGGACTATGCGTAAGCGACAGATCACCCGACGGAGTGATGCGAGGGCATACGTAACCAACCCGGCAAAGCGGGGAAGTTCGGTCGTGTCACAACGGAAACCACGTGACGCACGAGGCGGAATCGGACATGTGTGTGCCCCATTCCGGAGCTGACGGAATTTGACACCGGCGATGTCAGGGGGCTTGATGCGAAACCGCACTGCTGTGACAGTTGGCAGCAGCTTAGGCCAAGGCCTATACGCGTGTCCGGCGAATGAGAACGTAGGCTGCCCCCATGCCAAAAAAGCGCTCGGGCGGGGGTCTCACCAAGGCCCAGCAGGCCGCCAAATTCATCGGTGTCGCCGCGCTCTCCGGAGCCGTACTGGCGGGCATCGCACTGCCGGCGGCCGGAGCGCTGGGTCTCGCGGCCAAGGGGACGGTCGAGGGATTCGACGAGATTCCCGCGAACCTCAAGACGCCGCCGCTGAGCCAGCGCACCACCATCCTCGACGCGCAGGGCGGACCCATCGCCACGGTCTACTCGCGTGACCGCACCGTCGTGGACCTGAAGGACATCTCCCCGTACATGCAGAAGGCGATCATCGCGATCGAGGACGCGCGCTTCTACGAGCACGGGGCGATCGACCTCAAGGGTGTGCTGCGCGCGGCCAACCGCAACGCCCAGACGGGCGGCGTCTCGGAGGGCGCGTCGACCCTCACCCAGCAGTACGTCAAGAACGTCTTCGTCGAGGAGGCCGGTGACGACCGCACCAAGGTCGCCCAGGCCACCCAGCAGACGATCGGCCGCAAGGTCCGCGAACTCAAGTACGCGATCCAGGTCGAGGAAGAGCTGGGCAAGAACAAGATCCTCGAGAACTACCTCAACATCACCTTCTTCGGGCAGCAGGCGTACGGCGTCGAGTCCGCGTCCAAGCGCTACTTCAGCAAGTCCGCCAAGGACCTCGAGCTGGAGGAGGCCGCGCTGCTGGCCGGCATCGTGCAGTCGCCGACCCGCTACGACCCGGTCAACGACTCCGAAGAGGCGACCAAGCGGCGCAACACCGTGCTCCAGCGCATGGCCGACGTCCACGCCGTCCCGCAGGCCGAGGCCGACCGGGCGATGGCCACCCCGCTCGAGCTGAACGTCAGCAGGCCCAAGAACGGCTGCATCACCGCCGTCAGCGGCGCGGGCTTCTTCTGCGACTACGTGCGCGAGGTCTTCCTGTCCGACCCGGTCTTCGGGAAGACCAAGGAGGAGCGGATCAAGGTCTGGAACAAGGGCGGCCTGAAGATCCGCACGACGCTGGACCCGAAGGCGCAGGGGTCGGTGCAGGCGTCGATCAAGAACCACGTCTACCAGTCCGACAAGGTCGCGACGGCCGTCACGCTGGTCGAGCCCGGCAGCGGCAAGGTCCTCGGCATGGGCCAGTCCCGGCCGTACGGCTTCGGGAACAACGAGACGACGATCAACTTCTCCGCCGACAAGAAGATGGGCGGATCGGCCTACGGCTTCCCGACCGGCTCGACCTTCAAGCCGTTCGTGGCGGCCGCGGCCCTGGAGCAGGGCATCCCGGCGACGAAGACCTACTCGTCACCGTTCGAGATGGACTACCCGACGGTGCAGACCTGCGGCAGCAGCCCCTGGGTCAACGTCGGCGGCGAGCGGGTGCCGAACGAGTCCGAGTCCGAGGTGGGCCCGTACCCGTTGCAGGAGGCGATGGCCCTCTCGGTCAACACCTACTTCATCCAGATGATCGAGGACATCGGCATCTGCCCGGTGACGAAGATGGCCGGCAAGCTCGGCGTCGTCACGGCCGACGGACAGAAGCTGAAGGAAGTGCCCGCGATCTCGCTGGGCACGGAGGGCATGTCCCCGCTGACGATGGCGAACGCGTACGCGACCTTCGCCAACCGCGGCACGTACTGCACGCCGGTCTTCATCGAGGCGGTCACGACCGCGCAGGGCAAGAGCCTGCCGGTGCCCAAGTCGTCCTGCTCGCGGGCGATGTCCGAGAGGACCGCCGACACCATCAACACCCTGCTCATGGGTGTGGTCGACTCCGGTACCGGCCAGGAGGCCGGGCTCACCAGCCGCGACAACGCCGGCAAGACGGGTACGACGGACAGCCGCCACAACGCCTGGTTCGTCGGCTACACGCCGAACCTGTCCGGCGCGGTCTGGGTCGGCGCGGCCGGCGCCGAGCAGGTCTCGATGGAGAACATCACCATCGGCGGCGTCTACCACTCCAAGGTCTACGGCGGCCAGGTCCCGGGGCCGATCTGGAAGGACGCGATGAGCGGCGCGCTGGACGGCGAACCGGCGCCCGATTTCAACACCGTCCACATCCCGAAGCCGGGCAAGGACAAGGGCAGGGACAAGGACGACCGGGACGAGGGCGACGACAACAAGCCCGGTGACAGCAGGCCCGGCGACAGCGACCGGGGCAACGGCGGTGGCCGGGGCAATGGTGGCGGCCGGGGCGGGAACGGGCCGTAGGCAGCGGCGGCACACACAGCGGAAGGGGCGCCCGGTGAAGACCACCGGGCGCCCCTTCCGCCGTACCGCGCCTGCGTGCACCCCTACGCCTGTGTACGGGTGCGTACGGGTGTACGACGTGCTCAGCCCGCCAGGAGCTTCTTCACCGCGGCCGCGACCCGGCCGCCCTCGGCGCGGCCCGCCACCTTCGGGTTCACGATCTTCATGACCGCGCCCATCGCGCGCGGCCCCTCGGCGCCCGCGGCCTTCGCCTCTTCGACCGCCTGCCCGACGACGGCTTCCAGCTCGCCGTCGCTCAGCTGCTGCGGCAGGTACGCGTCGAGGATCCTGCCCTCCGCCAGCTCACGCTCGGCCGACTCGGTCCGGCCGCCCTGGGTGAAGGCCTCGGCCGCCTCGCGGCGCTTCTTCGCCTCCTTGGCGATCACCTTCTGCACCTCGTCGTCGGAGAGCTCGCGCGCCGTCTTGCCGCCGACCTCTTCCTTGGTGATCGCGGTGAGGGTCAGCCGGAGCGTGGACGAGGTCAGCTCGTCGCGCGCCCTGATGGCGGCGGTGAGGTCTTCCTGGAGCTTGGACTTGAGCGTGGTCATGGGCCAAGTGTGGCAGGTGCGCACCGGCTGACGCCCACCGATTTCGTGCGCCCGGGCCGTCTGCGACGATGGGCACATGCGCGCACGTTACGGGGTACCCCTGAAAGTCACCGCAGGAATCACGGCTGTTGGCGCGGCCGGCCTCGCCTACGCCGCCGGATTCGAGGCCCGCTCGTTCCGGCTCCGCCGGGTGACCGTGCCCGTACTCCCGCCGGGGGCCCGGCCCCTGCGCGTACTCCAGGTCTCAGACATCCACATGGTGAGCGGGCAGCGCAAGAAGCAGCGCTGGCTCCAGTCGCTGGCCGGCCTGCGTCCCGACTTCGTCGTCAACACGGGCGACAACCTCTCCGACCCGGAGGGCGTGCCGGAGGTGCTGGACGCGCTCGGCCCGCTGATGGAGTTCCCGGGGGTCTACGTCTTCGGCTCCAACGACTACTACGGCCCCAAGCTCCGCAACCCCGCGCGCTACCTCATCGAGAAGGCCCAGGGCAAGCACGGCCTGAACGGCAACGCACCGGCCGTCGGCGTCGTGCACAACCCGTGGGAGCGGCTGCGCGACGGCTTCGACGCGGCGGGCTGGGTGAACCTCACCAACACCCGGGGCCGGCTCAAGCTCGGCGGGCTCGACGGCATGGAGATCGCCTTCACCGGCGTCGACGACCCGCACATCAAGCGGGACAGGTACACCGAGGTCGCCGGCGGCCCGGACCGCTCGGCCGACCTCTCCATCGGCGTGGTCCACGCCCCGTACCTGCGCTCGCTCGACTCCTTCACCGGCGACGGCTACCCGCTGATCCTGGCCGGTCACACGCACGGCGGCCAGCTCTGCATCCCCTTCTACGGGGCCCTGGTCACCAACTGCGACATCGACACGGACCGGGCGAAGGGCCTCTCGACGCACTCCGCCGAGGGCCGGCGCGCCTACCTCCACGTCTCGGCGGGCTGCGGCACCAACCGCTACACCCCGGTCCGCTTCGCGTGTCCGCCGGAGGCGACCCTGCTGACGCTCGTGGCGCGCCCCTGAGGGAGCGGGCCCACCGCGGGGCGGCGACGGACGACACCACCCGCGTGGTCACCGGCCCTGCGGCCCGGCCCGCGAGGCCGCAAAACCGGATTTCGCCTCCGGGCGTGCGTCCGCTAAAGTAATCGATGTCGCCGCAACGCGCGCGACAATCGGGGTGTAGCGCAGCTTGGCAGCGCGCTTCGTTCGGGACGAAGAGGTCGTGGGTTCAAATCCCGCCACCCCGACAGCTGAAACACCAGGTCAGGCCCGGTTTCCTCCTCAGGGAACCGGGCCTGACGCGTTCCCTGGGCTTGCCTCGGGAGTGAGCGGGGAGCGGATCATGAAAATCCCCCCGGGGAGTGGACCTGAAATGCGCCCGCCAGGCGCCGCCCGCTGGCGCCCCTTCAGCGGCTCCCTCTTGCACGCCTGGCGCGGCATCGAACTGTGCGTGATCGACATCCGACACGGCCAACGATGTGAACGGCGGCGTGCGATCGCTCCCGCGTCGGACAGCCGCGCACCGGCCTGCACGCCCTGTCGCGTCGTTCGGCACCGGTCCCTCCCCTCGTGGGGACCGGTACCGAACGACGCGACAGGGAGTCGATCCGCGCTGGCACGGCGCGGATCGAGGAATGGCCGGACCCGTGGTCGACGCGTCGGCGGTCCGGATGGGACCGGCTCCACGGATCTTCAGGCTGACGCGACGAGATCGTCGCCACCGTCTCGCAACTCCGGCGGAAACTGACCGAGGACATGCGCGTCATGAGCCGGCGCTCCGAGCACTGAGCTGGTGGCCTGTCCGGACGACGCGTGGCTGCTTCGCTGCTTCGTGATCCTGTCAGCTGTGGCTCCCGCCGAGGAGGTCCCGGCATAAAGCCAAGGGCTTAACCGCAGGTCAGCCATATAGAGTGAGTTTTCCGGTCCGGATGTCCAGGTGCGGGGAAGTAAGGGGTGGAGGCCTTGAGTTCCGACTCAGAGGCACGCACAGCCTTCGCGGAACGTCTCGCGCTGCTGTACAAGGAGGCCGGCAACCCTCCCCTCAAGCGCGTGGCTGAGGCGGTCGTCCAGCTTCAGCGGGTCGACGAACGTGGCCGGCCAGTGCGGGTGTCCGCTCAGCGGATCAGCGACTGGCGACGAGCCAAGAACGTGCCTGCCCAGTTCGCCGCCCTCGCAGTAGTGCTGCACATCCTGATCCCCCAAGCACGGCGCTCGCAGCCCACGCCGGTGTCCACGGGACTGTACGACCTGGCCCAGTGGCAGCGGCTGTGGGAGCGCGCGGTGGCCGACCCAGTCGGCGACCGCGCCGCGACATCCTCGGAAAAGGAGGAACGTCCCCCGATCGAAGCCCCGGCTGTCCCCCGTGGTGTGTGCCCATACCGGGGGCTGGCTCCGTACCGTCAGCAAGACGCCCGGTGGTTCTTCGGCCGAGAGCGGAGCACGGATGTCCTCGTTGATCAGCTCCGCGCAGCGGAGAAGACAGGTGGCTTGGTCATGCTCGTGGGCGCCTCAGGGGCGGGAAAGTCCTCCCTGCTGAACGCCGGCTTGGTGCCCGCATTGCAGAACGGCGCATTGGGCGACGGGGACAGCCAGGCGAGGGAGGTACTCCAGCTCGTGCCGGGAGGCGATCCTCTCGCGGAGCTGACCCACCAGATCCCTGAGCTCGCACCTGTGGTCTCTGCCGCGGAGCCTGATATTCCGCAATTCGAGCACACGGTGAGGGATGCCTTCACCGCGTGGTCGCAACGCCGGACGTCCTCCCCCGCCCGTCCCGTTGTCATCGTGGATCAGTTCGAGGAGGCGTTCACCCTCTGCTCCCACGAGGCGGCCAGGCGTACTTTCATCCAGCTCCTCCACGCTGCGTGCACGCACGCCGACTCGGGTGACCCCGCCCCCGCGCTCGTAGTCCTCGGCATACGCGCCGACTTCTACGAGCAATGCCTCGGGTATCCCGAACTGGCCGACGCGCTTCAACACCGGCACATGGTGCTCGGGCCACTGACCACCACGGAGCTGCGCGAAGCGGTGACGGGCCCGGCCAAGGCCGTGGGTATGGAACTCGAACCTGGGCTGGCAGAACTGATCGTCCGGGAAGTGAGCGCTGACGGCCCCCGCGGAGGGCACGGCGCGGGGGCACTGCCGCTCCTCTCCCACGCCCTGCTCGCCACCTGGCAGCGACGAAAGGCGGGGAGGCTGACGCTGGCCGGCTACCGCGCGGCGGGCGGAATCCAGGGAGCGGTGGCGGCGACCGCCGAGCGGGCCTGGTCGAGCCTCGACCCTGCAGCACGCACGGCCGCGAGACTGCTCCTCCTCAGGCTGGTCAGGCTGGGCGAAGACACCCAGGCCACCCGTAGGCGGGGGACGCGGCGCCAATTGGCGGAAGAGTCCACAGACCCGAACAAGACCAAGGAATCACTCGAAGCACTGGTTCACGCCCGATTGGTGACGCTCGACGCGGAGACCGTGGAAATCACCCATGAAGCTCTGCTTCACGCCTGGCCACGCCTGCGCGACTGGATCGACGAGGACAGGACCGGCAACCTGCTGCGCCAGCGACTGGAGGAGGACGGCAGGGCCTGGGAGGGCGCGAACCGCGACGTGTCACTGCTCTACCGGGGTTCCCGTCTGGAGCAGGCCGACAACTGGGCGAAATCTGCTGGTGACGCCTCTCTGACCCGGAGCGCGGTGGAATTCCTGGCTGCTTCGGTCAGACTGCGCAGGCGCACAGTCTGGATTAGCCGTGGTGCGGTGTCGGCTCTGATCGTCCTGGCGATGCTGGCCGTCGGTTCGGCGGTCGTCGCGTGGCAGCAGCGGGGCGATGCCGTGTTCGAGCAGGTGGTCGCCGAAGCCGATCGCGTCCAGTACACCGACCCGTCGTTGTCCGCTCAGCTCGACCTGGTGGCTCACCGCTTGCGGCCGGACGACGAAGGCACGAGCAATCGGTTGATCTCGATTGTGAACGCGCCGCTGGCCACGCCGCTTTTTGGCCACACCGGTGCCGTCTACCTCACCTCGTTCAGCCCGAACGGGCGGGTCCTGGCCACGGCCAGCTACGACCGGACCGTTCGACTGTGGGACGTGACAGACCCGTCTCGCCCCGAACAGCTGGGCAAGCCCCTCACCGGCCACACGAGTTGGGTGAGTAGCGCGGTCTTCAGCCCGGACGGCCGCACCCTCGCCAGCGCTTCGGACGACGGCACGATCCAGCTGTGGGACGTGCAGGATCCCAGTCACCCACAGCCGCTCGATGCGCCCTCGACCGGCCACGGCAGCACGATCTACCTGCTCACCTTCAGCCCGGACGGGCACACTCTGGCCTCCGCCGGTGAAGATCGCACCGTTCGACTGTGGGACGTGGAGGACCCGCGCCGTCCCAAGGCGCTCGGCGCCTTGACCGGCCACACCGACGCTGTGCGCTCCGTGGCGTTCAGCCCCGACGGACGGACGCTGGCAGCTGGTGGCGACGACGACACGATCAGGCTGTGGGGCATGGCCGATCCCCGTCGTCCGACGCCGATCGACACGGTGCTGACCGGCCACGAGGGCACGGTGCACTCCGTGGCCTTCAGCCCCGATGGCCGCACTCTCGCCAGCGGCAGCGCGGACGACACCATCCGGCTCTGGAACGTGGCCGACCCACGTCATGCCGCCCAACGCGGCGCGCCGCTCACCGGCCACACCGGGCGCGTATGGTCAGTGGCCTTCAGCCCCGACGGAGCCATGCTCGCCGCCGGCAGCGCAGACAGCACCGCAACCTTGTGGAACGTCAGCGATCCGGCATACCCGTCTCAGGTCGGCGAGCCCCTCGCAGGGAGCAGCGGCGAGATGTACGCCTTGGGCTTCAGCCCCGATGGCCGAACCCTCGCCACCGGGAACGGCGACAACAAGGTCCGCCTGTGGTCGATACCGACGTCGGACATGATCGGCCGAATCGGAGCGTTCCGCCCGGACGGGCGAGTGCTCGCCACGGCCGCGCGCGACGGGAGGGTTCGGCTGTGGAACGTGGAGAACCCCAAGCGGCCCGTGTCGCTGGGCAAACCGTTCATGCCTGGGAAGGGTGACGTGCGTTCGCTGGCCGTCTCCCCCGACGGCCACACACTCGCGGTGTTGACGGGAAGCCGCGCAGTACAACTGTGGGATGTCACCGATCCGACCGGGCCTGTCCCCCATGGGCCGCCCGTCGCGCTGCAGACACGGTTCGCCGGCCCCGGCGCGCTGGCGTTCAGCCCGGACGGCCGCACGCTGGCAACCGCCCATGACGACCGCACCATACAGTTGTGGAACGTTAGCGATCCGTCCCGCCTTCTCCCACTTGGCGCTCCGCTCTCCGGTCACAAGGGCTACGTCAACGCCCTCGTGTTCAGCCCGGATAGCCGCACTCTGGCCAGCGGCAGCGCGGACGACACCATCCGGCTGTGGAAGGTGGGCGACCCACGTCGTGCCGCCCAACTCGGCGCGCCGCTCACGGGACACCTCGGCCCCATCAACGCGCTCGCCTACAGTCCGGACGGCCATACATTGGCCAGCGGGAGCGACGACAACACGGTCCGGCTCTGGAACGTCACCGACTCCCGCAGGGCGACCCGGCTGGCCTCTTCCCTCACGGGCCACACCGAAGCGGTCGTATCGCTGACGTTCAGCCCGGACGGCAGCACCCTGGCGAGCGGTGGCAACGACAACACGGTCCGACTCTGGAACGTCGACCTCCCGTCCAAGGCCGCTCCCATCGGTCAATCGATGAGCCCCAACGCCAAGACAGGCAATTTCTTGGCGTTCAGCCCCAGAAGCCACAGGCTCGGAGTGTCGAGCGGGACCGATACGGTCCGGCTGTGGAACCTGGACGTCGACGAGGCCATTCGTCGCATCTGTTCGACCACGGGGGGCGTACTGACTCCGGAGAAATGGGCCGAGTATCTGCCCCGCCTCTCGTACGAGCCTCCCTGTGACCAGTAGCTGACCCGAGGCTCAGCCGACGGCATGTTCCCAGGGCATCATGCGGGATGCTGCAATCCTCTCTGCAGCGGCCCTGGTCCCTGATTCCCCCTGCGGCTTGCGCTGCGTGATCCCGATCACAACGCCTCGTTTCAGCTGAGCATCCGGGTCCCGCCGCACAAACGGCCTTGTTACTGTTGGCTACGGCCCGATCGCTGGTGCATCCCCCGTCGCCAGCGGTCGGGTTCTTCCGTGTCGTGCGGAGTGCATCGGCAACGTGGACAGAGGTGCGCGGAGCACTCAGCACACACCTGACATGACGAAGTTCCGCCGTCGGCTGGGCCCGTGAGCTCATGTGGTACCAGCACCCGATTGTGACGCGCAGGCGTGAGCCGGGGGCGGCGGCCAGTTGTTCATTCGGGACGGGTGGGGAGGCGATTGAACTCGACCGCATCGAAGAGCTGGTCATCGCCCGTCCGCCGACTCCCGAAGAGGCCGAGGAACTGGAGCTCCCGCCGGGGACGGCGGTCGTCGTCCTCCGCGAGACCTCGTACGACACCGACAACCGCGCCGTGGAGATCTCCGATGTGACGCTGCCCGGCGACCGCACGGAGATGCTCTTCACCCCTCCCCTGGAAAGGTGGTGAGTGCTGCCGTGAGCCGGCGCATCATCATCGTCACCGCTGTCCACGCTCCGTCGGCGCGTTTCCTGCCGGACGCGTACAAGTCCATCTGCGAGCAGGAACTCCCCGACGGCTGGGAGTGGCACTGGCTGATCCAGGAGGACGGCAGGACCGACCAGGTCGCCCCGCACGTGCCCGACGACGAGCGCGTGTCCTTCCGCCAGGGCCGGCCGGGCGGTCCCGGTGTCGCACGCATGATGGCGATGGCCCACGCGGACGGCGACTACGTCAAGGTCCTGGACGCCGACGACCAGTTGGCCCCGGGGGTACTGGCTCGCGATCTGGCCGCACTCGAAGCGGACGCGTCGCTTGGTTGGGCCACGTCCCGCGTGCTCGACTTCCTGCCCGACGGCTCGACGGCCGGCTTCCCCGGCGACCCGGAGGCCGGCGCGATCGAGCGCGGCAAGGTCCTGGAGTACTGGAAGGCGAATGGTTTCCGCGCCCAGGTCCACCCAGCGACCCTCTTCGTCCGCAAGGACCTGCTCCTCGCCCTGGGCGGCTGGATGGCTCTTCCCGCCTCCGAGGACACCGGGCTGCTCATGGCTCTGAACGCGACGAGCCGCGGCTGGTTCTCGGCGGAGGTCGGCCTCCTTTACCGCAAGTGGCCCGGACAGGCCACGAGCCAGGCCTCCCACACGGAGGCCGCGGAGCGCGACGCGCGCATGGCAGTCGTCCAGGCCCGGGCGGAGAAGCTGGCGGAGTTCGGTTGGCGCTACCCAACGCAGGGGTGACCGCCGCACGGATGCCCGAGCCTCCGCAGCCGGCCCGCGCCCGTCTGCGGCAGCCTTCTGCTGAGCACCTGAGAAAGAGCGGCCCTGGTTCCCGAGGGACCCGGGCCGCTCTTTCTCAGGGGAGCGTGTCCGCGTCGACCCTGGAGAAGATCAGATCGCTCTCACCCGTCACGGATCCCCTGAGCCGTTCCGGGACACCGACGGCTCCGTGGAGCGCCGCCACATAGCTCTCCGGCGTGTAGTCGTTGACGAGCCGGTACGGGTGGAAACCGTGCTCCCGCATCATCTCCATAAGCTCGTCGGCGGAGTCGCCGACCTGCGACATCCGTTCCGGGGTGACCTCGACTGTGATCTCCGCGTCGGGTCGGAGCCGGGAGAGCACGGGCGCCATTCCCCGGATGACGCTGCCCTCGGCGCCTTCCACATCGATCTTGATCACCCGAGCGCGAGTGATCTCGTCGTCGGTGAGGAGATCCGGGAGCGGTCGCGCCGCAATCTCGAACGTGGACTCCGCCTGCCCGTCGTACGGGACGATGCTGTTCGCGCCCATGTTGGCGGAGCTGGCGAGCACGAACTCCAGGACCTCATCGGTGTCTGAGACGGCACTGTTGATCGCGCGAACGTTGCCGTACTCGTTGAGCGTGACGTTCCGCAGGAGACGCTGGTGGAACACCGGCGAGGCCTCGATGGCGACGACCCGGCCGTCCGCCCCGACGAGCCGCGCGGCGAGGAGGCTGTAGTAGCCGATGTTCGCGCCGACATCGACGTACGTGTCCCCCGGCCGCAGTCGCCGTTGGAGCCAGCCGGTCATGTACGGCTCCCAGACCCCGAACAGGTAGAGGTACCGCTGGATGAGGTCCTGGGTGTCGACCGCGACCCGGGCACCGAACCGCGTGTCGGTGACACGGCGGCGGGGATGCTCCCGCAGGTGTCGGTTGAGGACTCGGCCGGTGAGCGGGGCCTTGCCGACGGAGACCGGCACGTCACGTACGTAGCGGCGCCCGAGGGTCACCAATGCCTCCAACACTGGGGTGCTCATCCGCTTGCCTCTCTGCCGGGCGTCACTCAACCGTAGCCCTCGGCTGGACGACGCCTTCGGCCCCTTCCAGTAACCGGGGGCCGCCGACCTGCTGAGGGGCTGGCAGTGCGGTTGAAGCTGGTGATGTTCAGTTTGACGTCCCTCACGGTCTTGAGTGTTGTGGGGAGCTCGCCCCGCGCCGTTCGGCCGGGCTGCACGGAGGCAGCACACGAGTTGAACGCTGTCGCCCTCCAGGTCGACTGGCAGGCCAGCGGCGAGGCCGGAGGGACCCTGGAGGAGTGGCGGGAGCGGAACCGTGCTGTGTTCCGGGCCATCGACAACTTCCACGAGGGAGCACGCGTCGACCTCGGGGTGGACGGCAGCGTCTCTGGCGAGAAGCACCCGGAGCGGGACCTCTTGCTCCCCTCCGCAAGACGCGAGGGAGACACCAGTAACGTCTGACCGCTCAACCGCTCCCGGGAGTGCCGGGGAGTGACCGGGGAGTGAGCGGGGAGTGAGCGGGGAGTGGATCATGAAAGCCCTTCCCTTCGGGGTCTCACCAGACCAACGGATACCAATGCCCTGACCTGCGGCGAAGCCAGGGAGCACAGGTCAGCGGGTTATCCGTACTCCGTTCGGGACGAAGAGGTCGTGGGTTCAGATCCCGCCACCCCGACAGCTGAGCATCAGGACCGTCTACTCGCAGAGCAGGTGGCCCTGATGTGTTGTGTGCACCTGTTCCGGGGCGGCGCAGAATGGGGGGATGACTGAGAGCACCGGGTCCGCACAGGCCATGTCCATACCCGACTGGGAGAAGCGCTTCAGGGCGCCGCGCGTCTCGCTGCCCGACTGGGCCGAGGACGCGCCGGACCGCGCGTTGTTCGTGTCCAACGCGACGGGGACGTACGAGCTGTACGCCTGGGACCGGGCGACCGGAGTGCAGCGACAGGCCACCGACCGGCCGAACGGGACCACCGACGGGGTGCTGACGCCCGACGGCGAGTGGATCTGGTGGTTCAGCGACACGGACGGGGACGAGTTCGGCGTCTGGATGCGGCAGCCGTTCGCGGGCGGTGCGGACGAGCCGGCGGCGCCGGGGCTGGAACCGTCGTACCCCGGCGGGCTCGCGCTCGGGCGGGACGGGACGGCGGTCGTGGGGCGCTCGACCGACGAGGACGGGTCCACGGTGCATGTCGTACGGCCGGGCGCCGGGCCCGTCGAGATCTACCGGCACCGGGAGTCGGCCGGCGTCGGAGACATGTCGTACGACGGGACGCTGATCGCGATCGAGCACACCGAGCACGGCGACACGATGCACTCCGCGCTGCGGGTGCTGCGGCTGGACGGCAGCGGTGTGGCCGAGTTGGACGACACCCGCGGCGGGGAGGCCGAACTGGGGCTCGAGGTGCTCGGCTTCGCTCCGGTCGACGGGGACACCCGGCTGCTGGTCGGGCATCAGCGGCGCGGGCGCTGGGAGCCGATGGTGTGGGACGTGGCGTCGGGCGAGGAGACCGAGCTGGGGATCGAGCTGCCGGGCGACGTATCGGCCGAGTGGTGTCCGGACGGGTCCGCGCTGCTCGTCGTCCACAGCTTCGAGGCGCGCAGCGAGCTGTGGCGGTACGACTTCGCCACGCGGCAGCTGGTGGAGGTCGAGACGCCGGCCGGTACGGTGTCGGGCGCCACGGCCCGGCCGGACGGGTCGGTGGAGTTCCTGTGGTCCTCGGCGGCCCGGCCGCCGGTGGTGCGGTCGACGTCGGGGCGCGTGGTGCTCGACCCGCCGGGGGCGAAGGCGCCGGCGTCGGTGCCGGTGGAGGACGTGTGGGTGGAGGGGCCCGGCGGGCGGATCCACGCACTCGTACAGAAGCCGGGCACCGGACAGGGACCGTTCCCCACGGTCTTCGAGATCCACGGCGGGCCCGCCTGGCACGACAGCGACGCGTTCGCGGCCGGGCCGGCGGCGTGGGTGGACCACGGCTACGCGGTCGTGCGGGTCAACTACCGCGGTTCCACCGGGTACGGGCGCGCGTGGACGGACGCGCTCAAGCACCGGGTCGGGCTGATCGAGCTGGAGGACATCGCGGCGGTCCGGGAGTGGGCGGTCTCCTCCGGCCTCGCGGACCCGGCGAAGCTGGTACTGGCGGGCGGTTCGTGGGGCGGGTACCTGACGCTGCTCGGTCTCGGTACGCAGCCGGATGCCTGGACGGTGGGGCTGGCGGCGGTGCCGGTCGCCGACTACGTGACGGCCTACCACGACGAGATGGAGGCGCTGAAGGCGCTGGACCGCACGCTGCTGGGCGGCTCGCCGGAGGAGGTCCCGGAGCGCTTCGAGGCGTCCTCGCCGCTGACGTACGTCGACGCGGTGCGGGCCCCGGTCTACATCTCCGCGGGTGTCAACGACCCCCGCTGTCCGATCCGCCAGGTCGAGAACTACGTCGACCGGCTGGCGGCGCGGGGAGCGGTGTGCGAGGTGTACCGGTACGACGCGGGGCACGGGTCGCTGGTGGTGGAGGAGCGGATCAAGCAGGTCCGGCTGGAGCTGGAGTTCGCCGCCCGGCATCTGGGGTAGCGGGAGCGGGGGCCGGGGGCGGAGTCCTGGGGCGGGTCCCCGGCCCTGGCCCCGGTGCCCGCACGGGCCGGGGCGCCCGCGTCCGGAGACCCCGGGCTGTGTGCGGGGCGGGGTGGGCCCGTACCTTGGTGGGGTGTACCGGTTCCTGCTGACGCCCCGCTGGTGGGGGATCCACCTCTTCGTCGTGCTGGCCATTCCCTTCTGTGTCTTCATGGGGTCCTGGCAGCTCGGGCGGTTCGAAGACCGCGTCGAGACCCACCAGGCCGCCGAGGAGAGGCCCGATCCGGGCACGCAGGCCGCCGTACCCCTCGAAGAGCTGCTTCCCGTCGACAAGGAGACCTCCGGGCGGCCCGCCACCGCGACCGGGCGCTACGCCGAGCAGTTCGTCGTGCCCGGACGGGAGCTCGACGGCAAGCGCGGCTCCTACGTGCTGACCCTGCTGCGTACGGACGACGGCAAGGCACTGCCCGTCGTCCGCGGCTGGCTGCCCGCCGGGGGCAGGGCCGCGGCCGCGCCCCCGGGCGAGGTCACCGTGACCGGCGCGCTCCAGGCGTCCGAGAACTCGGGCACCGACGGCGTGCACACCGGCGGCGGACTGCCGGAGGGGCAGGTGGGGATGGTCAGCGCCGCCTCGCTCGTCAATCTCGTCCCGTACGACGTGTACGACGCCTGGATCACCCTCACCGAGGGCGATCCCGGCCTGCGGCCCGTCCCCGCGGTCGCACCGCAGGGCAGCGGCCTCGATCTCAAGGCGTTCCAGAACCTCGGCTACACCGGCGAGTGGTTCGTCTTCGCGGGCTTCGTGCTCTTCATGTGGTTCCGGCTCATGCGCCGTGAGGCGGAGGCCGCCCGGGACCTCGCCCTCGGAATCCTGCCGGAGGGCCCGCAGGCGCCAGAGGTGACAGAGGTACGGCAGAGCGAGGACGGGCAGCAGGCTGCCGAGGTGGCGGTCGGCGCGGGCACCGGCGACGCCGCCGGTGCCGACGGCAGGCGCGACTGAGGGGTGCGGCGACGGGGCGGGCGCCGTCTCCGGCCGTGCCCGCCCCGTCGCCGCACCCCCGCGCTCCGTTACTGCGCCGCCAGCACGCCCGTACGGTAGATCGTCCCCGCGCACGCGTTGGAGATCGTCGCCGCCGCGCTGGACGCACCGGCCTCCGGTGTGTGGCTCACCGAGACGCTGCCGTCCGCCGTGCCCAGTTGCGGCTCCATGCCGGCCTCCTGCGCCTCGCTCCCGTCGCCCGTACCGCCGGCGCCACCGGCCCCGGCGTCTTCCGTACCGCCCGTCGGGTCCGGGTCCGGGTCCGGGTCCGGGTCCGGACCCGGGCCCGGGCCCGGGCCCGGATCGCTGGGCTCGGGGTCGGGAGAGGGGTTGGTCGTCGGACAGCTCTCCGTCGGCACCCAGGCGAACTTCACCTCGTACGCCATGTCGGGCTCCAGCAGCAGGCCGGTCGTCTCCAGGGACGGGTCCGGCAGACCGGCCGCCGCGTCGCCCGAGGTGTGGTCGACGACGTTGACACGGCTGGGGTCGGCCGCGCCCATCGGCTGCGCGTACACCGAGCCCCGGCCGGCGACCGTGCACTGCATGCCGGAGACGTTGACGACCCGGAACGTGCCGTACACCTTGCCCTCGGCGTCGGGCGCGCCGGTGCCCGCCGAGACGACCGCGAGCTGGCTCGCGCCGCAGGTCGGCGTCGCCGCGGGCAGGCTGTCCGGAGCGTCGGCGCCACCGCCGCCGCCACCGCCGCCACCGCCGGTGCGGCGGCTCTTGCCGGTGTCCGAAGAACCCTTCTCGGCGTCCTTCTCCTTCTCCTTCTGCTGCTTCTTCTCTTCTCGGGAGAGCTCCTTCTCGGAAGGCTTCTCCACCACTCTTTTGCCCTTGCCGCCCTCGACGCCCTTCTCCCAGCCGGTGCCGCCGTGCGCGTCCCGCCCGTGGCCGGCTATCGACGAGCGGCTGTCGGCCGCCTCGTCGGAGTTCGCCACATGGACGAAGGCAGGGACCGCCGTGCCGATGAAGAGCGCGGCGGCCGCCATGCCGACGACGGCCTGGCGCCGTCTGGCGCGCCGGGCGGGGACCGCCCTGCGCAGGTGTTCCAGGGCGTCTCGCGAAGGCTCCAGCTCTTCCACGGCGCCGCGCAGCATCCGGCGCAGGGCGAGCTCGTCGCCCATGCCGAGGTCGTCGTCCGTGCCCGGGCCGTCGCCCGCAGGGGGAGCGTCGCCCGTGCCGGGAGCCTCGTCCGTATCGGGAGCGTCGCCCGCAGCGGAAACCTCGCTCGTGCCCCGGCCGTCGTCCGTGCCGGGCTCGTCGCGCTCGTTCGGACTGTCGTTCACTGTCGTTTTTCCAGTCAGGTCGTTCAACGGCCCGTCCGGCCCGTGCCGCTCTTGCTTTTCACTCATGCCGAAGCCTCCATGGCGACGCGGAGCGCCGCTATGCCGCGTGAACCGTACGCCTTCACCGAACCCAGGGATATCCCCAGCGTCTCGGCGCACTGAGCCTCCGTCATGTCCGCGAAGTACCGCAGGACCAGCACCTCGCGCTGACGCCGCTGGAGCCCCCGCATCGCCTTGATCAGCGCGTCACGCTCCAACTGGTCGTACGCCCCCTCCTCCGCGCTCGCCATGTCCGGCATCGGCTTCGACAGCAGCTTCAGGCCGAGGATGCGGCGGCGCAGCGTGGAGCGGGAGAGGTTGACGACGGTCTGGCGCAGGTAGGCCAGGGTCTTCTGCGGGTCGCGGACCCGGTTGCGCGCGGAGTGCACACGGATGAAAGCTTCCTGCACAACGTCCTCACACGAGGCCGTGTCGTCGAGCAGGAGGGCCGCGAGTCCGAGCAGGGAACGGTAGTGAGCCCGGTAGGTCTCGGTCAGGTGATCGATTGTGGTGCCCGCGGTCATGACGTCCTCAGCGCCCTCACGCGCGGACGGTATACGGGCGGGGCGTGCGGTCGGCATGGGGGCGATCACCGGCATGCCGCCGGGCGTGCGGGGCCGCCGGAGCGGGCGCACTGCTGCGCCTCGAGCCGGGCCCACTGTGATGTCGAGTACCTCTGCCACGCCTGTTGGACACGCTTCCCCCCGACAGGGTTGTACGCACGAGGCACCGCTTTTGACGGTGTTGCAAACGCCCGCATGCGCACCCGCCCTCCTGAATGCCCCGATTGTCGCGGCGTTTTGCCGGGGCGACCGCAAAGACGCTCCCCTCCCAACTGCCGGTTCCAGTAAGGCGGGGAGCGAATAGTCGAACAGAACCGCGCTCGGGTTCAAGTGGTACAGACTTCTTCTTGATCACAGAGCGTTCACAGATCCTACAAAGGATTCCGCTTTTCACCGCTCCGGTTTCACCGCCGGACTACACGGCTCCCAGCTCGGCGGCCACCAGCTCGGCGATCTGCGTGGTGTTGAGCGCGGCGCCCTTGCGGAGGTTGTCACCGCACACGAAGAGTTCGAGCGCCGTCGGATCGTCCAGCGACCGCCGCACCCGTCCCACCCATGTCGGGTCGGTCCCCACCACGTCGGCCGGCGTCGGGAACTCCCCCGCCGCCGGGTCGTCGAACAGCACCACGCCCGGCGCGGTCGCCAGGATCTCGTGCGCCCGCCCGACCGAGACCTCGTTCTCGAAGCGCGCGTGCACCACCAGGGAGTGCGTGGTGAGCACCGGCACCCGGACGCACGTGACCGACACCGGCAGACCGGGCCGGTCCAGGATCTTGCGCGACTCGGCGCGGATCCTGAGCTCCTCCGAGGACCAGCCGTCGTCCGCGAGCGTGCCGGCCCACGGCACCACGTTCAGCGCGATCGGGGCGGCGAAGGGCCCGGTGTCGTCGCCCACCGCGCGTCGTACGTCACCGGGGTGCGTCCCCAGTTCCGTACCCGCCACAAGCGAGAGCTGGGTGCGCAGCGCCTCGACGCCGGCCCGGCCCTCGCCACTCACGGCCTGGTACGAGGAGACGACGAGCCCGGCGAGACCGAACTCGGCGTGCAGCGCGCCGACCGCCACGATCATCGACAGCGTCGTGCAGTTGGGGCTCGCCACGATGGACCGCGGGCGGGTCCGTACGGCATGCGGATTGACCTCGGGAACGACCAGCGGGACATCCGGATCCATCCGGAAGGCCGCGGAATTGTCCACCACCACCGCGCCCTGGGCGGCGGCGACGGGCGCCCACCGCGCGGCCACCTCGTCGGGTACGTCGAACATCGCGACGTCGACGCCCTTCAGGGTCTCTTCCGAGAGCGCCAGGACCTCGGTCTCCTCCCCGCGCACGACCAGCTTGCGGCCGGCCGAGCGCGGGGAGGCGAGGAGTCGGATCTCGCCCCAGACGTCGGCGTGCTGGGACAGGATCTGGAGCATGACGGCGCCGACGGCTCCGGTCGCTCCGACGACCGCGAGCGTCGGCTTGCCGGTCACCGCCCGGTGCCTCCGTAGACGACCGCCTCGTCGGAGTCGCTGTCCAGGCCGAAGGCGGAGTGCACGGCGCGCACGGCCTCGTTGACGTCGTCGGCGCGGGTGACGACCGAGATGCGGATCTCGGACGTCGAGATCAGCTCGATGTTCACACCCGCGTCGGCCAGCGCCTCGAAGAAGCCCGCCGTCACCCCCGGGTTCGTCTTCATACCGGCGCCGACCAGGGAGATCTTGCCGATCTGGTCGTCGTAGCGGAGGGAGTCGAAACCGATGGTGCTCTTCGTCTTCTCCAGGGCGTCGATGGCCTTGCGGCCCTCGGTCTTGGGAAGGGTGAAGGAGATGTCGGTCAGACCCGTCGACGCGGCCGAGACGTTCTGCACGACCATGTCGATGTTGATCTCGGCGTCCGCGATCGACCGGAAGATCGCCGCGGCCTCGCCCGGCTTGTCCGGTACGCCGACGACCGTGACCTTGGCTTCGGAGACGTCGTGGGCGACTCCGGAGATGATGGCGTGCTCCACCTGCTGGTCCCCTTGCGGCTCGTTGCTGACCCAGGTGCCGCGCAGCCCCGAGAAGGACGAGCGGACGTGGATCGGGATGTTGTAACGGCGTGCGTACTCCACGCACCGGTGCAGCAGCACCTTGGAGCCGGAGGCGGCGAGCTCCAGCATGTCCTCGAAGGAGATCCAGTCGATCTTCCGGGCCTTCTTCACGACCCGGGGGTCGGCGGTGAAGACACCGTCCACATCGGTGTAGATCTCACAGACCTCGGCGTCCAGCGCTGCCGCGAGGGCGACCGCGGTCGTGTCCGACCCGCCCCGGCCGAGGGTGGTGATGTCCTTCTTGTCCTGGGACACACCCTGGAAACCGGCGACGATGGCGATGTTGCCCTCGTCGAGGGCGGTGCGGATCCGGCCCGGCGTGACATCGATGATGCGCGCTTTGTTGTGGACCGAGTCGGTGATGACACCTGCCTGGCTGCCCGTGAACGACTGGGCCTCGTGGCCCAGGTTCTTGATCGCCATGGCCAGCAGGGCCATGGAGATCCGCTCACCCGCGGTCAGCAGCATGTCGAATTCACGTCCGGCAGGGATCGGGGATACCTGCTCGGCGAGGTCGATCAACTCGTCCGTCGTGTCGCCCATCGCCGAAACCACGACAACGACCTGGTGGCCGTTCTTCTTGGCATCGACGATTCGCTTGGCGACCCGCTTGATGCCTTCGGCATCGGCTACGGAGGAGCCTCCGTACTTCTGCACGACAAGGCCCACGTGCGCTCCTCGTTAGTCATTACTGCGGTCGGCTCATTTTACCGAGCGGGCCGGGACCGCCCACGTGATATCGCATCGTGAGATGTCCCGCTCACGATCCGACCGCACGGCGACCCGCCCGCCCGGTGGGAATGCCTGCCCCGGCGGACTGCGGGTACGCGGAACGTGGGGCGGGTCACACGCTCGCGCGCTCCCGCGCACCGCAGGTCACCGCAGGTCTCAGGTCGCCGTGTGCAGGCCCAGTGGACCCGCCAGCTCCTCGGCCATGACCTTGCCGGCTTCCTTCTCCAGGTCCTCCTCGTCCAGGTCCTCGTCCGTGTCCAGGCCGTCCAGCTCCTGCAGCGGCTGGTCCAGGCGGACGTGCGCCACCAGGGACTGGAGGGCGCGCAGACAGGCGGAGGCGGTGGGGCCCCAGTTCGAGAAGTACGAGAACTGCCACCACCACAGCGCTTCGGTGGTCCGCCCCGCCCGGTAGTGGGCCAGGCCGTGGCGCAGGTCGGTGATGATGTCGGCCAGGTCGTCGGAGATGCGGCAGGCGACGGGCGCCTTGCGCGGCTCGTACGGGTCGAAGACCTCGGAGTACACGTCGATCGGGTCGAGCATGACGGCGAAACGCCGGCGCAGGTCGTCCGGGTCCGGCTCCGGACCGGTGTCCGCCTCGTAGCGGTCGTCGGGAACGATGTCCTCGTGCGCGCCCAGCCGGCCGCCGGCCAGGAGGAGCTGGGACACCTCCAGCAGCAGGAACGGGACCGCGCTGTCGGGCTCGTCGCCCTTCGCCACTTCCGTGACGGCGACGATGAAGCTCTCGATCTGGTCGGCGATCTGGACCGCGAAGTCGTCCGGGTCCTGCACCACCGCGTGCAGCAGCTTGGCGTCAGACATCGAGCAATCGTCTCCCCTCGAAGGCACGGCCCAGCGTGACCTCGTCGGCGTACTCAAGATCTCCCCCGACGGGGAGTCCACTGGCCAGGCGCGTCACCCGCAGACCCATCGGCTTGACCATCCTGGCCAGGTACGTGGCGGTCGCCTCGCCCTCCAGGTTCGGATCGGTGGCCAGGATCAGCTCGGTGACGGTGCCGTCCGCGAGGCGCGCCAGCAGCTCGCGGATCCGCAGGTCGTCGGGGCCCACGCCCTCGATGGGGCTGATGGCCCCGCCGAGTACGTGGTAGCGGCCGCGGAACTCGCGCGTCCGCTCGACCGCGACGACATCCTTCGGCTCTTCGACGACACAGATGACCGCCGGGTCGCGGCGCGGGTCACGGCAGATCCCGCACCGCTCCTCCTGTGCGACATTGCCGCACACCGCGCAGAAGCGGACCTTGTCCTTGACCTCCATGAGGGCATGGGCGAGGCGGCGCACATCGGTCGGCTCGGCCTGGAGGATGTGGAAGGCGATCCGCTGCGCGCTCTTGGGACCGACGCCGGGCAGCCTGCCCAACTCGTCGATGAGGTCCTGGACCACGCCTTCGTACAACGGATTGCCTTCCTCGCCCTGCCGGTGTTGCGGTCTTGCCTGGTACGTACGGTAGTTCCTGCGGGGCCGCCTTAGAAGGGCAGACCCGGCATCCCGCCCAGCCCCTGGGCCAGCGGGCCGAGCTTCTCCTGCTGGAGCTGGTGCGCGTTCTCGTTCGCGGCCTGGACCGCGGCGACGATCAGGTCCGCGAGGGTCTCGGTGTCCTCCGGGTCGACCGCCTTGGGGTCGATCACCAGGGCGCGGAGCTCTCCGGAGCCGTTGACGGTCGCCCTGACCAGGCCACCGCCGGCCTGACCGTCGACATCGGTCCGCGCGAGCTCGTCCTGCGCCTTGGCGAGGTCCTGCTGCATCTTCTGGGCCTGCTGGAGCAGCTGCTGCATGTTGGGCTGGCCACCACCGGGAATCACGGTCACTCCTGGCACTTCGTCGACGATTGTTTCGGTAAGGCGAGCCTACGTGTTCGACGGGCAGCGCGCGCCATGCCCTGCGAGGCGACTCTTTCGGGTGAGACCTCCGGGCCCCCACGGCTGACCACGTCCTGGTTCCGGCCGGAAAAACTGGTATGCCGACCCCACGGACCACCATTCGGCGGTAGGAAGAGCACGCCACACCACTTCACGCAATGTCACGGATCACGCATACAGCGCAAGCGCAGAGGAGTGCCCGGTGAGCCAGCCGGAGATGCAGCCCGAGGGGTCGCCGGTCCGGGGGAGGGCGGGGGCGTCCCCGAGCGGTCGCACGACGAGGACGACCTGACCGGAAGGCCCTTCCCCCTCGGCGACTGGGGCGAGCCGGCGGAGCGCCTCGACGAGCTCTACCGGTGGGTGGAGGCGAACGCGCTGCGCACGGCCGGCTGGTACCTCGCCGACCGGACCTGGAAGCGGCGCGGGGCCCGTGCGCTGCGGACGGGCACGGCCGCCGGCGTGATCACCGGGGCCGCGCTGCCGCTCGTCGACCTGGCGGGGGCGGTGGACGGCGCCGCGGGGTGGGGCTACCTGGCGCTGCTGCTGGGAGCCGCGTGCGTGGCCTGCGACCGGTACTTCGGGCTCACGTCGGGATGGATCAGGGACGTGGCCACGGCGCAGGCGGTGCAGCGGCGTCTGGAGGCGCTGCAGTTCGACTGGGCGTCGGAGAGCGTACGGGAGATCCTCGGCCCGGCGGAGGGGACGGCCGGCGAGGCGGCCGAGCGGTGCCTGACCGTGCTGCGGCGGTTCTCGGAGGACGTGGCGGAGCTGGTGCGGTCGGAGACCGCGGACTGGATGACGGAGTTCCGGGCGGGGTACGTGCCCCTGGGGACGCGGCCCGCGGAGGGGGCGGGCACGGCCCGCCCGGACGGCGGGGCGCCGGCCGGGCGGTACACGCTGCCTCCGGGGACGCGGCCGAACATGCCGCGGCAGCGGCCCCCGGAGTCGCCCCGCTGAGGCGGGAGCGGCGGCTTCGTACGGCTAGCTGAAGATGATCATGGAGCCTTGGCCGAGGCTCCGGGTCGCCGCCGCGTGCAGGCCCAGCCAGACGTGGCGTTCGCGGGCGAAGGGACTGTCGTCGTACGGAAGGGCGCCCGCCGGCTCTTCCAGGGTGGTGGGCCGGGCGGGCGGAGGGGGCGGTGACGGCGGGTTCACCGGATCGATGCCTATCGCGGGGGCGACGAATTCCAGCTCGCGCAGCAGGCCCTGGGTGGAGCCCAGCGGGCCGCCGCCCGCCAGGAGTTCCTCGGTGGACAGGGGCGCCGCGTAGTCCACCGGGACGTACGCGCCCGCGTGGTCGTAGTGCCAGACCAGGTGCGACTGCTGGGCCGTCGGTTCGAACATCTCCAGGAGCTGCTCGTAGTCGCCGCCCAGGGCGTCCACCGGCGTCACCTCCAGGCCGCAGATCCGGAGCAGGTACGCGCGGCGCAGGAAGTGCAGGGCGTCGTAGTCGAAGCCCGCCACCGGGGCGACGTCGCCCGAGAGGCCCGGCATGTAGGCGAACACGGGAACGGTCGGCAGGCCCGCTTCGGTGAGGGCCTTGTCGTACGACGCGATCTCTTCGGCGAAGGGGTTGTCGGGGCTGTGGCACAGCACATCGACGAGGGGGACCAGCCACAGGTCACAGGCCACGTACGGCTCGCTCTCCACTGGGTTCGTGCAGCAGTCCAGGCAGCGTAGTGCTACCGGGTCGCCGCGCACAGTTCGCAGGTCGCCCCAGTCTGTTCACTCCCGGCCGCCCACGTCCCAGATCCAGGCCCCTCCCACGTACTCGGCCTCCTCGCCGAGCAGCCGCGTCACCGCGTCGCGCAGCGCCGGGGCGTTGTCCTGCGGTGCGAGTACGACCACTCCCGCCCGCCAGAACTCCAGGTCCGCGCGTGCCTGGGCCCGCCGGTCGGGGCCGATGCCGGGGATCGCGCCGCCGTAGCGGATGTCGCGCAGGAGGTTGGAGGTGTGGCGCGGGGGCGCGCCGTAGATGCCGATGCGCTCCGGTCCCCACGGGCCGTTGAAGTAGCCGCCGGCGACCGGGAAGTGGGGCGCGGTGGCGGACTGCCAGTGCAGCGCCTCCGCGTTGCCGGGGTCCGGGAGCGGTACGGGGACCACCGATTCGCCCTCGGCGACGTACGACTTCCACGTGCCGTCCGCGATGAACGCCGGCACCTCGGGGCGCTCCCGCACCGGCATCGGCGTCGGGACGATCGGCACGAGCGCGAGGGCGAGGGCCGTCAGGCCGAGGGTGCGGGGCAGGCCGCCGGGGAAGGCGCGGACGCGGTCGGCCGCCAGCGCCACCAGGACGCCCAGCACCGGGGCGCAGATCATCGCCACCCGCGACTCGATGACCGACTCGAAGAGCGGCTGGTGGGCGAGTGCCCGCCACGGTCCCGGCAGGATCACCTCGGTGTGCGGGACGCGGAACCTGGGGCCGAGGGAGAGCAGCGCCGCGGCGAGGCCGGTGAAGGTGAGCGCCTTGACCAGCGGGAGCCGCCACAGGCTCAGCGCGACGGCGGAGGCGAGACCGGCCAGCGGCCAGCCGTAGAAGGCGTTCTGCTCGGTGCGGTTCATGGCGAGCGGATCGGCCCGCGCCTCGTCGCCCAGCAGCGCGCGGCCGGAGAACTCCAGGAAGGCGAGCGGGCTGTTGCCGGCGTCGTCGCCGTGCAGCACGCTGTGGTAGCTCTGCGGCCCGAAGAACTGCCAGTACAGCGGGAAGGCGACCAGCGGCAGGCAGACCGCGGCCGCCACCCCGAGCCCCTTGAGCAGCGGGCGCCGCACCGCACGCGCCACGTCGCGGTGCGCGAGGGCGTACGAGAGCGCGAAGAGCAGCATGCCCATGGCGGCGAGGAGGAGCGGCTCCTCGCCGAGGAAGATCTGGTACGCCGCGAACAGCCCCAGCAGCGCCCCGTCGCGCACGGCCCTCGGCGGCTCGTCCGGGTCGCAGAGGCGCAGGGCCCGGTCGATGATCACCGGGATCATGAAGAGCACCGCGAAGTTGGGGTGGGCGTTGGCGTGCGAGACCATCGGCGGCGCGAAGGCGCACAGCGCGGCGCCGGTGGCGGCCGCCCAGCGGCTGCGCACGAGCCGCTTCGCGATCAGCCAGTACCAGGCGACGGCGGTCGCGGCCAGGCCGGCGGTCAGGACGAGTGCCCAGGTCACGGTGGGCCCGAGGGCCAGGGTGACGGGGGCGAGCGGCACGGACAGGCCCAGCATGACGGTGTTCGCCATGAGGTTCACGCCGTCGGGATGGTTCTGGACCGTCGTGAAGAGCGGGTTGCGGAAGTGGGTGACGTTGTCGGCGGTGACGGCGAAGAACCACTCCCACTGGTTCTGGTCCTGCCCGGAGTCGGCGAGGTAGTGGTGGTCCAGGTCCGCCCAGAGGTCCTTGTAGAGCAGCAGCGGGGCGAGGAGGAAGAGCGCGGTGACGGCGAGGTCGACGGGCCGTACGCGCCGCGCCTTCAGCCGCACCAGTTCGAGGAGCACCTTGCCGTAGTCGGCGGGCCTGACCTTGGAGCCCTCCTGGTGCGCCCAGCGGACCGGTACCTCGGCGACCCGCCATCCCGACCGCCGGAAGAACTGCAGGATCTCCACGTCCGTCCCCCACCCGTCGAGGCGGGCGTCGGCGAAGGCGGTGCGCGCCTTGTCGCCGTCGAAGAGCTTGAAGCCGCACTGGGTGTCCCGTATGCCGGGCACGGCGACGGCCCGTATGAGCCGGTTGCCCATCCTGCCGAGCCACTCGCGGACGCGCTGCTGGTGCACGTCGATGGACGAGTCGGGGTGCGCGCGCGAGCCGATGGCGGCGGCGAGCCCGCCGTCGTACTCGGACAGCTCCTTGTCGAGGCGGTCGAGTTCCTCGATGGGGGTGGCCAGGTCGGCGTCCGTCACGAGCACCCTGGCTCCGCGCGAGGCGAGGACGCCGCGCCGCAGGGCGTGCCCCTTGCCCCGGTTGCCGGTCTCGTCGGCCTCGACCAGCAGGATGCGCGGCTCCCGGGCCGCGGCGGCCCGTACCGCGTCGGCCGTGCCGTCCGTGGAACCGTCGTCGACGACGATCAGCTCCCAGCCGCCCCAGCGGCCCGGGTCGGCGCGCAGGTGGGCGCAGATCGCGTCCAGGGTGGGGCCCAGGCGCCGTTCCTCGTTGTACGCGGGGACGACGACCGTCAGGTCGGCTCTCACTGTCGCGGACACTCCAGCCGCTCGCCGTTCTGGCCGTGTTCGCCACTGCTGTCACTGCCGCCGCGCTGACCGCTCTCAAGGCTTTCGGCCCACGCCAGCATCTTCGCGTGGTACGCCCCGATGACCGCCCGTACCGCCTCGACGTCCCCGCGCGTCACCGCGTCCACGACGTCCGAGTGGCCGTTCCACATCCGGGCCCCGAGGTCCGGGTCGCCCCGCAGGTGCGGGACGGAGAAGACCCAGCAGCGCAGCCGCAACTGGTGCAGGAACCCGGAGATGTGCGGGTTCTCGACGAGGACACCGAGCTCGCGCCAGAAGCGCAGGTCGTACCCGATGAATATGTCCAGGTCCCCGGCGCGGGCCGCCCGCGCCGCCTCGTCCGCCCGGCGTCTCACGGCCATGAGCACACCGGCCCCCGTCACGCTCCGGCCGCTTTCGGCGAGCTTGCGGAAGACGCCGTCGGCGATCAGGGAACGCGCTTCGACCATGCCCCGGAAGTCCTCCACCGAGATCTCGCGGACGCGGAAGCCGCGGTGCTGGTCGGAGTCGAGCAGGCTCTGCGCCGCCAGGTCGACGAGCGCTTCCCTGACGGGCGTCGCGGAGACCCCGTACTGGTCGGCGATCTGCTTGACGGTGAATTCCTGCCCCGGCCGCAAACGCCCCGCGAGCACCTCGTCACGCAGTGCGTCGGCTATCTGCTGCCGCAGGGTATTGCGGGTCACAGGTCCGCTCGCGGGCATGGCGTCTTTCCCCTTCGTCCGGCTCCGGACACCTTAGGCGGTGCCGCCGGGAGCCTGCGGGAGGGGCGGCGGCGCCCCCTTCGCGCGCGGGCGGGAGGCGCGGGAAGGGGGCGCCGCGGGGAGAGGCGCGGGTCAGGCGGTGGTGTGCTCGTCCGCCGCCGACAGGGCGGTGTCCAGGACCGCCAGGCCCTCCTTCGCCTCCGCCTCGGTGACGTTGCACGGCGGGACGACGTGCGTGCGGTTCATGTTGATGAAGGGCCACAGGCCGTTCTTCTTGCAGGCCGCGCCGAACGCCGCCATCGGGGCGTTGGCCTCGCCCGTCGCGTTGTACGGGACGAGCGGTTCGCGGGTCTCGCGGTCCTTGACCAGGTCGAGGGCCCAGAACATGCCCGTGCCGCGGATCTCGCCGATGCTCGGGTGGCGCTCCGCCAGCTCGCGCAGGCCCGGGGCGATCACCGTCTCGCCGATGCGCGCGGCGTTCTCGACGACGCCCTCCTCCTCCATCACCCGGAGGGTGGCGACGGCGGCCGCGCAGGCCAGCGGGTGGCCGGAGTAGGTGAGGCCGCCGGGGTAGGGGCGCTTGTCGAAGGTCTCGGCGATCTCGGCGGAGATCGCCACGCCGCCCAGCGGCACGTAACCCGAGTTGACGCCCTTCGCGAAGGTCATCAGGTCCGGTACGACGTCGAAGTGCTCGGAGGCGAACCACTTGCCCGTACGGCCGAAGCCCGCCATGACCTCGTCGAGGACGAAGACGATGCCGTACCGGTCGCAGATCTCGCGCACGCCCGCGAGGTAGCCGGGCGGCGGCGTCATGATGCCGGCCGTGCCCGGGATCGTCTCCAGCACGATCGCGGCGATCGCGGCCGGGCCCTCGAAGGCGATGGTGTCTTCGAGGTGCTGGAGCGCGCGGGCGCACTCCTGGGCCTCGGTCTCGGCGTAGAAGGGCGAGCGGTACAGGAACGGCCCCCAGAAGTGCACCGTCCCCGACGTGCCGTTGTCGGAGGCCCAGCGGCGCGGGTCGCCGGTCAGGTTGATCGCGGTGGTCGTACCGCCGTGGTACGAGCGGTAGGCGGCCAGCACCTTGTGGCGGCCCGTGTGCAGACGGGCCATGCGGACGGCGTTCTCGACGGCCTCGGCGCCGCCGTTGGTGAAGAAGATCTTGTCGAGGTCGCCGGGGGTGCGCTCGGCGATGAGGCGTGCGGCCTCGGAGCGCGCTTCGACGGCGAAGGCGGGCGCGAAGGTGGAGAGGGTCGCGGCCTGCTCCTGGATCGCCGCGACGACCTTCGGGTGCTGGTAGCCGATGTTGGTGAAGACGAGGCCGCTGGCGAAGTCGAGGTAGCGGTTGCCTTCGTAGTCCCAGAAGTACGAACCCTCGGCGCCGGCGACGGCGAGCGGATCGATCAGGCCCTGGGCGGACCAGGAGTGGAACACGTGGGCGCGGTCTGCGGCCTTCACGGCCGCGCCGGCCTGAGAATCGACATGAGGGGTCATGGGGCCAGCGTAGAGACGCCCAGGTCGGGCACGACATGGCCACCCTGTATGGACTGCGCCACTTTGGTGAGCAGGGTGTCGATGCCCTCGGGCACTCTTGACAACACACTGTCCATTCGACAGCTTATTGTCATAAGACTTCGGAACCGGGGAGACCGTCATGACAGCCAGGACCGTGCACCTCGCCGTTTACGACACCTTCGCCGACTGGGAGACGGGCCACACCACCGCCCACCTCGCGCAGAACGGCTACACCGTCCGGACCGTCGCCGCGACCACCGGTCCCGTCACGACCATGGGCGGTCTGCGCGTCCAGCCCGACCTCACCCTCGACGACGTACGCCCCGAGGACAGCGCCCTGCTCGTCCTCACCGGCGCGAGCCTCTGGACCGGGACACCAGGCGCTGCCGCGGCGGGCTCCGGCGACCTCGCCCCCTTCGCCCGCAAGGCGCGCGCGTTCCTCGACGCGGGCGTGCCGGTCGCCGCGATCTGCGGGGCCACGGCCGGGCTGGCGCGCGAGGGGCTCCTCGACGACCGCGCGCACACCGGCGCCGCCTCCTTCTACCTGGCCGCGACCGGCTACAAGGGCGGCGAGCACTACCGCGAGGCGGACGCCGTCACCGCCGAGGACGGCCTCCTGATCACCGCGGGACCGACCGAACCGGTCGCGTTCGCGCGCGAGGTCTTCTCCCGCCTCGGGGTGTACGAGGGCGAGAAGCTCGACGCCTGGTACCGGCTGTTCCACGACTCGGACGCATCCGCCTTCGAGGTGCTGGAGTCATGAGCGGCGAAAGCACCCCGGAGCAGGAACTGGAGCGGGAGCTGCTGAGCCGCACCGCGCTCGGCGTCTTCCGTCTGAACGGCCAGTTCCTCGCCGTCTCCGAGGACCTGGCCCGCCCGGCCGGACTGACCGCCGCCTGGTGGCAGGTCGTCGGCGCCGTCCTCCACGAGCCGCTGCCCGTCGCCGGGATCGCCCGCGCCATGGGGATCACCCGTCAGAGCGTGCAGCGCGTCGCCGACCTCCTCGTGACGAAGGGCCTCGCGGAGTACGCCCCCAACCCCGCCCACCGCCGGGCCAAGCTGCTGCGGCCCACCCCGGCCGGCCGGGACGCCGTACGGAAGATCGAGCCGGGGCACGCGGCGCTCGCGGCGCGGCTCGGCGCGGAGCTGGGCGAGGAGGGGTTCGCCGAGGCGGTGCGGGTGCTGGAGCGGCTCTCCGAGGCGCTGGAAGCGGTCGCGGAGCCTGCGCGCGTCCCGGAACCGTAGGCGCCCGGAACCCGCCGTTGTCGTACCGGCGCACTATCCTCGGTTCGTTGGGGGACGTTTCGGGGGAGGGGTGACGCCGTCATGGAGAAGCTGGGTCCGAAAGACCCGCAACGGATCGGCGCCTACCGGCTGTTGGCACGCCTGGGCGCGGGCGGGATGGGGCAGGTCTACCTGGCCCGCTCCGACCGCGGCCGTACGGTCGCGGTCAAGCTGGTACGTCGGGAACTCGCCGAGCAGGAGGAGTTCCGCGCCCGCTTCCGCCAGGAGGTGGCGGCGGCGAGACGGGTCGGGGGGCAGTGGACGGCGCCGGTTCTCGACGCCGACACGGAGGCGGCGATCCCGTGGGTCGCCACGGGGTACGTCGCGGGGCCGGACCTCCAGACGGTCGTTTCCGGGGACACCGCCGGCCACGGCCCGCTGCCGGAGCGGTCGGTCCACATCCTGGGGGCGGGCCTCGCGCACGCGCTCCGGGACATCCACGCGGCCGGCCTCATCCACCGCGACCTCAAACCCTCCAACATCCTCATCACCATCGACGGCCCCCGCGTCATCGACTTCGGCATCGCGCGCGCCCTGGAGACGACCACGACCACCCTCGCCCTGACCAGAGTCGGCGCCCTGGTCGGCTCCCCCGGGTTCATGGCCCCGGAGCAGGTCCGCGGCGAGCCGATCACCCCGGCGTGCGACATCTTCTGCCTGGGTTCGGTCCTGGCGTACGCGGCGACGGGCCGCCTCCCGTTCGGCACGGCCGACAGCGGCGTCCACGCGCTGATGTACCGCATCGCGACCGAACCGCCGGCGCTGGACCAGGTCCCGGAGGGCCTCCAGGACCTCGTCCGGGCCTGCCTGCACAAAGACCCCACCGCACGCCCCGCCCTCACCGACATCCTGGAGCGCACCCGGGGCGGCAGCGGCAACGAGCCCTGGCTCCCGGCAGCCCTGGTGGCCCACCTCGGCCGCCACGCCGCACAACTCCTGGACGTCGAGGACCCGGCCGATCCGGGACCACCCGGAGTCCCCGGCCTCGCGGACCACGGTGCCGGGAGGGGACGTGCCGGGGCGCTCCCCGCAGGGCGTCGCACGCAGCCACCCCGGACGGACCGCCACCCCGGACGTCCGGCGCCCGAGCAGACGCCCCGGCACGGCACCGGTCCCGGAGTCCCCGCCCCGCACGCGATGCCGACCGTGGCGACGCCGCCCACCCCGTACGCCCAGCCCCAGCCGCACCACACGCCGCCGCAACCCCCGCCGCACCCCGCACCCCCGCCGCCGCACCCCACCCCGCCCGGCGGCTACGGCTACCCCGCGCCGCAGTACGCCTACCAGCCGCCGCCCCCCGAACCACCGCCCCGCAGCGGGCGTGCGACCGCCGCGCTGATCGCCGTGGCGCTGGTCGTCGCGCTCGGCGCGGGCGGTTCCGTGTACGCCTTCATGAACCCGGGCAGCGAAGAACAGCACACCTCCCACCAGGACACCCGCACCGAAAACCCCAGCCCGTCCGCCCAAAGCGAAAAGACACCCGCCCCCTCGCCCACTTCCTCCCCCTCCCCCTCGCCCTCCGCCCAGGACGGCTCCATACCCGCCGGATACCTCGGCACCTGGATCAGCGGCCTCGACAACGAAGCGGGGCACAACACACGGCGCCTCGTCATCCGGCAGGGAAAGGCGGGCGACCCCGTCCTCTCCCTCACCGCGGACGGCCCGGCCGAGGGCGGCGGCACCTACCACTGCGTCTTCGAGGCGGACCTGGCCGCCGACCCGGGCGACGGCTCGCCCCTGCGGATCGGCCCGTCCCGCGTCACCACCGGCGAGCCGATGAGCTCCTGCACACCGGGCGCCGCGACCGAGGTGACGCTGCTCTCCGACGGCCGGCTCCGCCGGGTGAACACCGCCGGCGGCGAGTCCCTCACGTACACGAGATCAGACTGACGAAGCCCCGCACCGCCCGGACACGGCGCGGGGCCCGGACACGGCGCGGGGCCCCGGCGTGTTCTCACGCCGGGGCCCCGCGTCGTACCGCTCGTTGCGTCGGGTCAGATGAACGAGTTGATCTCGATCGTCTCGGTGCGGCCGGGACCGACGCCGATCGCCGAGATCGGCGCGCCCGACATCTCCTCCAGAGCCTTCACGTACGCCTTCGCGTTCTTCGGAAGCTCGTCGAAGGTCTTCGCCTTCGAGATGTCCTCGGACCAGCCGGGGAAGTTCTCGTAGATCGGCTTCGCGTGGTGGAAGTCGGTCTGGCTGTACGGGAGCTCCTCGACGCGCTTGCCGTCGATCTCGTACGCCACGCACACCGGGATCTGCTCCCAGCCGGTCAGCACGTCCAGCTTCGTGAGGAAGAAGTCCGTCAGACCGTTGACCCGCGTCGCGTACCGCGCGATCGGGGCGTCGAACCAGCCGCAGCGCCGGTCGCGGCCGGTGGTGACACCGCGCTCGCCACCGATGCGGCGCAGCGCCTCGCCGTCCTCGTCGAACAGCTCCGTCGGGAACGGACCGGCACCGACGCGCGTGGTGTACGCCTTGAGGATGCCGATGACGCGGCTGATCTTCGTCGGCCCCACGCCGGTGCCCGTGCAGGCGCCGCCCGCGGTCGGGTTCGACGACGTCACGAAGGGGTACGTGCCGTGGTCGACGTCGAGCAGCGTGCCCTGGCCGCCCTCGAAGAGGACGACCTTGTCCTCGTCGAGCGCGTTGTTGAGGATGAGCGTCGTGTCGGCGACGTACTGCTTGATGTTCTCGCCGTGCGCCAGCAGCTCTTCGACGATCTGCCCGGCCTCGATCGCACGGCGGTTGTACAGCTTCGTGAGCAGCTGGTTCTTGATCTCCAGAGCCGCCTCGACCTTCTGGGTGAGGATCGACTCGTCGTAGAGGTCCTGCACGCGGATGCCGGTGCGGTTGATCTTGTCCGCGTACGTCGGGCCGATGCCGCGGCCCGTGGTGCCGATCTTGCGCTTGCCGAGGAAGCGTTCCGTCACCTTGTCGACCGTGACGTTGTACGTCGTGATGACGTGGGCGTTGCCGCTGATCAGGAGCTTGGACGTGTCGACGCCTCGCTCGTTCAGACCGCTCAGCTCGGAGAGCAGGACCGACGGGTCGATGACGACGCCGTTACCGATGACCGGCGTGCACTCAGGCGAGAGGATTCCGGAAGGGAGGAGATGCAGCGCATACTTCTGGTCGCCGACGACGACCGTGTGGCCGGCGTTGTTGCCGCCCTGATAGCGCACTACATAATCAACGGATCCACCGAGCAGGTCGGTGGCCTTTCCCTTGCCTTCGTCACCCCACTGAGCACCGAGCAGCACAAGTGCGGGCACAGGCGTACACCCCTTCCGGGCGGGGCATGTCCAAGGTCAGGGGGCGTACGTACGGTGTACACCCGATACTGAGCCGTCGGACCGGTTGCCCCGGAATAGACGAAGCCCCTGGCGCAATAGCGCAAGGGGCTCTTGCACAAAGATGCTACCCGAGGAAGGACCGAGGTGTCGGCTCCGGAGCCCACCGCGCGCATCGCGCATCCGCTGCTGGTGGTCATCGACCCGGTCGCCCGGCGTACGGACGGCGAGTCCGTGCGTATCGCGAAGGACGTCCTGTGCGCCGGCGCCGACGTCAGGATCTGCCTTCCCGAGGGGCCGGAGGAGTTCGCGCGGGCCCTGGCGCGGCGGGGCGGCCGCCGCCCCGTGGTCGTCGGCGACGACCGGGCGCTGCTGCGCGCGGTGGCGCTGCTGCACCGGGAGAGGGACCTCGGCGACGGCGCGCTCGCACTCGTCCCCGTGGGGACCTCGGTGGACCTCGCACATGCGCTGGGGGTGCCGAAGGGGGCGGTGGCGGCGGCCCGTGCGGTCCTGGAAGGGGCGGTGCGCCGGCTGGATCTGCTGGTGGACGACAGCGACGGGGTGGTGCTGGGCGATCTGCGGATCCCGGCCGCGCCGTCGCCCGTCGCCTCCGCCGTGTCCGTCTGGGGGGTGTGCCGTTCGCTGGTACGCACGCTGGCGCGGCCCGCGCCACGGCCCGCGCCGCCCCTCGCCCGTACGTACCGGCTGCGCGTCGAGGCGGACGGGGTCCTGCTGAACGACCTGGACCGGCCGGTCGAGGACGTCTCGCTGTGCTCGCGCGGCGGCCGCGCCGAGGTGGTGATCCGCCCGCAGGGCGGGGAGCAGGTGCGGGTGGAGGCGCTCGCGGTGACGGTGTCGGGGCCGGACTTCCGCTACCGGGCCGACGCGCTGGTGTCGGGCCCGGTCCGGCGGCGGACTTGGACGGTGCGGCCGGGGGCGTGGGCGCTGCTGCTGCCGGCCTGACGGCGGTGCAGGCCCGGGCGGCGGTGGCGCTGGCGACAGCGCTGGCGGGGGCGGGGCTCGCGGGTCCGCGCCGCCGCGACCTGCCGACCTCACCGGCTCCCCCCGTTCCCCCGACCCCCCGCTCCCCGATCGCCGCAAGGGGTCAGAACTCGACGCGCAGCTCCCGCAACCCCCGGATGACGTACCCCGGCTTCCACTCCGGCTCCGCCACGAGCCGCATCGCGGGAGCGCGGCGCAGCAGCTCCCCGAACGATGCGGCCAGTTCGAGCCGGGCCAGCGGGGCGCCCAGGCAGTAGTGGATGCCCGCGCCGAACGAGACGTGCGGATTGCAGGCGCGGGACAGGTCCAGGGCTTCGGGGCGGTCGAAGGCCGCCGGGTCCCGGTTCGCCGAGCCGAAGAGCAGCGCCACCTCCGCGCCACGCGGAATCACCGTCCCACCGACCTCGATGTCGTCCAGCACCCACCGTTCGAAGAGCTGCAACGGCGTGTCGTACCGCATCAGTTCCTCCACGGCGGTGGGGAGCAGCCCGTGGTCCGCGCGCAGCGCGGCCAACCGCTCCGGATGGCGCAGCAGCGTCCACCAGCCGTTGGCCGTCGTGTTCACCGTCGCCTCGTGCCCCGCGTTCAGCAGCAGCGCGCACGTCGAGACCATCTCCTGCTCGCCGAGCCGGCCGCCGTCCTCGTCGTCGTGCGCGGCGATCAGCGCCGAGACGAGGTCGGGGCCCGGGTCCTCGCGGCGTACGGCGATCAGCTCCCGCAAGTACGCCGAGAACTCGACCGATGCCCGGACCGCCCGCCGGGCCGTCTCCTCCGACGGGTTCAGCTCGTACATCCCGCAGATGTCCGCCGACCAGGGCCGCAGGAGGGAGCGGTCCGGCTCCGGGATGCCGAGCATCTCCGCGATGACGGCGACCGGCAGCGGTTCGGCGACGGCGGACAGCAGGTCCCCGCCGCCCTCCGCGACGAACGCCCCGGCCAGCTCCGCCGCCAGCCGCCGCACGGTGGGCGCCAGCCGTTCCACCGTGCGCGGGGTGAACGCCTTGGCGACCAGGCGCCGGATCCGGGTGTGGTCCGGGGCTTCGAGGTCCAGCAGCCCGTGGTCGTTGAGCGCGTGGAACGGCTCGTGCCCGGACGGCGGCGGCGTACGGCCGAACTCCTCGTGCGTGAAGCGGTGGAGGTACGTACGGCCGAGGCGGCGGTCGCGCAGGAGGGCGGAGACGTCGGCGTGGTGCGGGACCAGCCACTGCCGCGTCGGCTCGTACCAGTGCGCGCGGCCACGGGCGCGCAGCTCGGCGTAGGCGGGGTAGGGGTCGGCGACGAAGGAGGGCGACGAGGGATCGAACGTCTCTGCCATGGACCGACGCTAGCCGCCCGCTACCCCGGTGTCACCAGCCGCGCCTCGTACGCGAACACCGCCGCCTGGGTGCGGTCCCGCAGGCCCAGCTTCACCAGGACGCGGCTCACGTGCGTCTTGATCGTGGACTCGGCGACCACCAGGTGCGACGCGATCTCCGCGTTCGACAGGCCCTGGGCGATCAGGACCAGGACCTCCGTCTCGCGTTCCGTCAGCTCGCCGAACTGGGCGAGCGCGGGCGGGCGCGGGGCCTCCGCCAGCTTCGAGAACTCCGAGATCAGACGCTTGGTGACCGTCGGGGCCAGCAGCGCCTCCCCGGCCGCCACCACCCGCACCCCCTCGGCCAGCTGGCGCGCCGAGGCGTCCTTGAGGAGGAAACCGGACGCGCCGGCCCGCAGCGCCTGGTAGACGTACTCGTCCAGGTCGAACGTCGTCAGGACCAGCACCTTCGCGTCCGCGTCGGCGGCGACGATCTCGCGCGTCGCGTCGATGCCGTTCAGCTCCGGCATGCGGATGTCCATCAGGACGACGTCCGGCCGCAACGCGGCGACCTGCGCGATCGCCTCGCGGCCGTTCACCGCCTCGCCGACGACCTCGATCCCCGGCATCGCGTTCAGCAGCACCGTGAAGCCCTCGCGGACCATGATCTGGTCGTCGACGATCAGTACGCGGATGTCGCGGGCGGTCATGCGGCCGGCTCCGGAGCGGCCTCGGCCGGGGCCGGGGCCACCGGCACGAAGACCGCGACCTCGTAGCCGCCGTCCCCCGTCCCCCGCGCCGTCATCTCCCCGTTCAGCATCGCCACCCGCTCCCGCATCCCCGTGATCCCGTGCCCGGCCCCGGGCGACGGCTTGACCGGCCCCCGCGGCGGTGTGTTCACGATCCGCAGCCCCAGGCCCCCCAGCACGTACGACACCTCCACCTTCGCCGTCGCCCCCGGCGCGTGGCGCAGGGCGTTGCTCAGCGCCTCCTGGATGATCCGGTACGCCGAGAGCTCGACGCCCGGCGGCAGTTCGCGCACCGCGCCCGTCACCGTCTCGTCCACCGTCAGGCCCGCGTCCCGGACGTTGGCGAGCAGCCCGTCGAGCTCGGCCAGCGTCGGCTGCGGGGCGTCCGGCGCCTCGTAGTCCTCCGCCCGTACGACGCCGAGCACGCGCCGCAGCTCGGTCAGCGCCGCCACCGCGTTCTCGCGGATCGTCACGAAGGCCTGCTCCAGCTCGGGCGGCGGGTTCTCGACCCGGTACGGGGCGGCCTCCGCCTGGATCGCGACCACCGACATGTGGTGCGCGACGACGTCGTGCAGTTCGCGGGCGATCGTCGTCCGCTCCTCCAGCAGGGTGCGCCGGTCGCGTTCCACGGCGGTGACGGTCTTCTGGACGGTGACCTCCTCCTTCGCCTCCCGGCGGACGTGCAGCACGGTGACGACGAGCAGCGCCAGGAGGGAGACGAAGGCCATCGCCCCGGTGTCGTCGGAGTGCCCGTAGCTGTTGGCCGACATCATGAGCCCGAAGACCAGCGTCAGGGTCCACATCCAGGCCGCCGTGCGCGGCCGGGTCCTGGCCGCCACCACGACCAGCACGACGAGGTGTCCGACGAAAGCGCTCTCGGTCCACGGGAACGTGACGTCGTAGCCGCCGCTCGCCAGGCCGGCCGACACCAGCGTGGCCGCGAGCGACAGCCACCACGCCAGGACCGGGCGGAACAGGGTCAACACCACGGGCACGGCCGACACGGCGCCTATCAGCAGCATCCCGGCCCCGGAGAAGCGGTCGCTCGCCCCGACCGTGGTCGCCGACAGAACGGTCAGCAGGGCCAGGCCCAGCACCACCGCGTGCGGCGTCCACTGCCCGTACTCCCTCACCCGGGCCGGCAGCTTGCGGGCGAGAGGACGGTCCATGCGCACCCGCGGCAGGGGACGGTAGGCCAGCATCCCCTCGATCAGGTCTTCGCGCAGGCCACTCAGCGCCCCCATCGCCAGGCGGAGCTCGGGGCTGCGGTTCTCGGTTTCGGTCACGTACGAAACCGTAGGCGCCCGGACGGGCGCGGTCGTCCGCCCCCGTGGGGATCCTCCCGCGTCCGTCCCAGGTACTACGCGCCCTCCCTCAGCCACGCGCCCGGAAGGCGTCCGCGTGCTCCGCCGCCCACTGCGCGAAGGTGCGCGCCGGGCGCCCGGTGACCCGTTCGACCGTGTCGACGACGGTGCGGCCCTCCGGCGGGGTGTTCCCGTACACGTCCAGCAGGAAGGCGACGGCCTCCGGGTCCGTACCCGCCTGCCGCCACCGCTCGGCCGCCTGCGCCGCGCTCAGCTCGGTCAGGCCGATCTCCCGGCCGCGCGCCGCCGCCAGGGTCCGCACCTTGTCGCGGACGGTCAGCGTCTCGGGTCCGGTGATCAGGTACGTGCGCCCCGCGTGCCCGTCCTCGGTGAGCGCCACCGCCGCGACCGCGCCGATGTCGGCCTCGTGGACCATCGCGCTGACCCGGTCGACGAAGGGCTCCGCCACCTCGTCCCCCGCGCGGATCCCCTCCGCCCACTCCAGCGCGTTGGCCATGAACTCGACCGGCATGACCAGGGTCCAGTCCACGTCCCCGGCCTCCACCGCGTGCTGGAGCGGGGTCGGGCCGCCCCCGTCGAGGACCGTGACGCGCCGCACGCCCGCCTTCGCCGCCAGCGCGACGATCTCGCCCCCCGTGGTCAGCGGCGCGAAGTACGCTCCCCCGAACGTGATCAGGTGCAGGCCCGTGACGCCCTCCAGCGCGGGGACCAGCGTCCGGGGGTCGGTCAGGTCTCCGCGTACGGTCTCGACCCCGGCCGGGAGGTCCGCCTTCGCCGGGTCACGGGTCAGCGCCCGTACCCGCTCGCCCCTGCGGAGCAGTTCGGCGACCACCTGGCGGCCCACGGTCCCGGTCGCTCCGGTCACGAGAAACGTCATTGCAGGCTCCTTGGCTCGGCTTGTCCCGCCACCGTAGGAACCCTCGCGGACAGGTCCGGTCCGCAAAGAACGACGCGACCGGCGCTCACCGACGGTGCTCACCGACCGGTGTTCAGCGACCGGTGCTCAGTACGCGAGCTGCTCGATCTCCTCCGCGACCACCGCGCACGCGTCCGCCGCCGGGTCGATCAGCGGGAAGTGCCCGACGTCCTCCAGCAGGGTCAGCCAGACCGGCTCGCCCGCCTTCGCCGCCGCGTCGGTGTAGGTCTCGGCGACCGCCTGCGGCACCACGACGTCGGTGCGGCCCTGCACCAGGACCGTGGCGATACCGGTCGGCAGCAGCGCGGCCGGATCGGCGTACGGCCTGCGCTCGTCGAAGTGCTCCTTGCCGCCCACGAGCTCGACGGCCGCCCCCGCGCACACGTCCAGTTCGTGCGCGGCCCCGAGGTCCGCGATCGGCGCGAGCGCGACGACGCCGCGCAGCGCGGGCGCCGCCGGCAGGTGCCACGGCGCGTCGGGGGGCAGTACGTGCCGGGCGGCCGCCCACAGCGCGAGGTGGCCGCCGGCCGAGTGGCCCGTGAGGACGGTGCGCCGGAGGTCGGCGCCGGGCAGGGCCTCCCGTACGAGACCGGGCAGCAGGTCCAGCGCCGCGGCCACGTCGTCGAACGTCTCCGGCCAGCGCCCCGCCACCGGGCCCTCCCCGTGCTGCCGGGGCAGTTCCCTGCCCCGGCGGTACTCGACGTTGGCGACGGCGAAGCCCCGGCGGGCCAGGAAGTCCGCGAACGGCGTGATGTGCTGCCGGTCGTACCGGGCCCGCCAGGCGCCGCCGTGCAGGACGACGACCAGCGGGGCCCGCTCCCGGCCGTCGCGCGGCGCGTAGAAGTCGACCACCTGATCGGGGTGTTCGCCGTACGCGGCGGTCGCGTCGGGCGCGACCGCCGGGTGGGAGAAAGCCGATTCCGCCTCGACAGCGTCCCGTTCGGCTGAGGGGTCCGGCATGCGGGGACCAACCCTTCGGTGCGTACAGCCCATTGATCCAGGTGTCGGGACGCTACCAGCCCTCAGGCCTGCGCTTCTCCCAGGTCTGCGCCCGTGGTGCGACGCAGGACCCGGCCCAGCACCCGTGCCGCCCGCTCCGCGTCCGCGAAGCCGACGTACAGCGGGGTGAAGCCGAAGCGCAGCACGTCGGGGCGGCGGAAGTCGCCCACCACGCCCCGTGCGACGAGCTCCCGCATGACCTCGCCCGCGTCGGCGCCCTCCGCGCCGCCCTCGCACCGCAGCGAGACCTGGCTGCCGCGCTCGTGGTGCGGGACGGGGGTCACCGAAGTGACCAGCCCCTCGGGCACGTACCGGTCCACGCACTCCAGGAAGAAGTCCGTCAGAGCGAGTGACTTCTCGCGCACGTCCTCGACGGCGACGCCCTCCCACACGTCGAGCGCGGCCTCCAGCGCCAGCATCGACAGGATGTCGGGGGTACCGACCCGGCCCCGCGCCGCACCGTCCGCCGGGGCGTAGCCGGGCGTCATGCCGAAGGGGTCGACGTGCGAGTGCCAGCCCGGCAGCGGGGAGTCGAAGGCGGCCTGGTGGCGTGCGGCGACGTACAGGTAGGCGGGGGCGCCGGGACCGCCGTTGAGGTACTTGTACGTGCAGCCGACCGCGAAGTCGACGCCGTGCGCGTCGAGCCCGACCGGCAGCGCGCCCGCGCTGTGGCACAGGTCCCAGACCGTCAGGGCGCCGGCCGCGTGGGCGGCGGCGGTGAGTCCCGGCAGGTCCTGGAGGCGGCCCGTGCGGTAGTCGACGTGGTTGACGAGGGCCACGGCGGTGCGCGGGCCGAGTGCGGCCGCGAGGTCCGCGGGGGCGACGGGGACGACCCGGCGGCCCGTCATCCGGGCCGCGGACTCGGCGATGTAGCCGTCCGTGGGGAAGGTCGAGGCGTCGACGAGGACCTCGTCCCTGGACTCCGGCGCCAGCCGGACCGCGCCCACCACCGCCTTGAAGACGTTGACGCTCGTGGAGTCGCCGGCCACGACCTGGCCCGCGGCCGCGCCCACGAGCGGGGCTATCCGGTCGCCGATCCGCTCGGGCGCGGTCCACCAGCCGCTCTCGTCCCAGGAGCGGATGCGCATCTCGCCCCACTGACGGGTGATGACGTCGGCCATCCGCCCCGGCACGTGGCGCGGCAGCGCGCCCAGCGAGTTGCCGTCCAGGTAGACGCCCTCGTCGTCGAGCGCGAACAGCTCGCGGTGCTTGGCAAGGCCGTCGGCGGAGTCGAGCGCGGCGGCCCGCTCCTGGAGGTCCGGGGAGTCCGGGAAACCGGGGGAATCAGACATGGCTGCGGGCCGTCCAGAGCTCGGGGAAGACGTTCTTCGTGGCGCGCTTCTCCAGCCAGGCCACACCGGCGGAGCCGCCGGTGCCGACCTTGGAGCCCATGGCGCGCCGGGTCGCGACGAGGTGGTCGTTGCGCCAGCGCCAGACCAGCTCGCCGACATCGGTCAGCAACTCGCCCAGGCGCACCAGTTCGGCGTTCTGGTCGCCCTGGTAGAGCTCGGTCCAGACCGCTTCGACCTCGGGCGAGGGCTCGTACTTCTGCGACAGGTCGCGGTTCAGCACGGAGTCCGGCACCGGCAGACCGCGCCGGGCGAGCAGCCGCAGCGTCTCGTCGTACAGGCTCGGCTCGTGCAGCGCCTTCTCCAGCTCGGCGTGCACGCGCGGGGCGCCGCGGTGCGGGACGAGCATCGAGGCGGACTTGTCGCCGAGCAGGAACTCCATCCGGCGGTACATCGCGGACTGGAATCCGGAGCCCTCGCCGAGCGCGCTGCGGTACGAGTTGAACTGCGCGGGGGTGAGGTGGGCGAGCGGCCGCCAGGAGGCGTTGAGGGCCTCCAGTTGGCGCAGGGAACGCTTGAGCGCGTCCGTCGCGACCCGCAGGTCGTCCTGTCCGAGCGCCTTCGCAGCGGTTTCCCACTCGTGGACGATGACGGTGAACCACAACTCCATGACCTGGGTCGTCACCAGGAAGACCATCTCTCCGGGGTCGTCGGAGAGGGGGTGCTGGAGGTGGGTGAGGACATCCGCCTGCACGTAGTCCTCGTAGGGGGTGGTGCCCGCGAAATCGAGGTTCGGGGTGTCCGAACCTGCCGCCTGGGCATCGGGGTTTTGCGACATCGCTGTCTCCTCGACACGAACTTCCAGGTAGCGGTCCGCCCCTTCCTTGTGGCTACGGAGCCCCGGTCCCTTCCCGGCATCATAAGACGTGTCCGCGGAACACGGGAGGCCCGCGCCCGGCGGCACGGGCCGCCACGGCTGTCGCCCCCGGCCGGCCGAGAGGCCGGCCGGGGGCGTCGGCCCAGGGGTCAGCCGAGGGTGTCGGCCGCCGCCGGGGACGAGTCCCGCAGGAACGTCGAGCAGCGCTCGTACTCCTCCTGCTCACCGATCGACTGCGCGGCGCGGGCGAGCGCGTGCAGCGCGCGCAGGAAGCCGCGGTTCGGCTCGTGGTCCCACGGCACGGGGCCGTGGCCCTTCCAGCCGGCGCGGCGCAGCGCGTCGAGGCCGCGGTGGTAGCCGGTGCGGGCGTAGGCGTACGACTCGACGACCCGGCCGTTCTCGAACGCCCCGTCTGCGAGCTGCGCCCAGGCGAGCGAGGACACGGGGTACTTCGCGGCGACGTCGGACGGCGCCGTGCCGTTCGCGAGCAGCTCGCGCGGTTCCGGGTCGTCGGGCAGGTGGGTCGGGGGCGGTCCCCCGAGCAGGTCTTGGTGAATGGCCATGGGCCCCAGTCTGCCTGGCGCGCGGCGCGGTCGTTGCCGCCGGGGGCGCGGGGCTTGTTCCCCTCCAGCGGCGGTGCCGTCACCCCGCAGGGTTCCCTGCGCTCCAATGCCCACACTCCCGCACCATTCCGACACTGCGGCACACCGCTGCCTGCGAAGCCTCGCCCGTACCCGGCTCATCGACGCCCGCTCCGCCCTGGCCCCCTAGACACCCTGTGGTCCACCTGAACACACGCCAAGGGGCAAGCCAGGTCCGGCGATGTCACGCGCGGATTACGTCCTTGCCCAGGGTCGCTAAGCGCCGGCGCATCACTGTGGAAAGTCCGATTCACAGGAACCGAATCTGCCGCACGAGGTACCGCTTGACGATGCTCAGCACCGGGGCGACTCCCATATTCGAATGCGCGTTCCATTATGGGCACTGGAGTGTGAATAATCCCCTTTGGTGGGGTAGTCGACTGTGCTGACACGTACGGTCTGCCGTGGGAAAGCAGACATGGGGCGCAAATACAGGCTGTACCCCACCGTGGTTCAGGAGCAGACCCTGACCAGGTGGGGTCATACAGCACGTGCTCTGTGGAATGTGGCCCTCGCTCAGCGCAGTCATGTGTACCAGCAGCGCGGCCGCAGTGTTCGCGCGGTTGAGCATTGCCGCTATCTCACCGAGGCCCGCTCCGAGAGCGAACTGGCGTGGCTGGCCGAGTTGCCCGCGCAGGCCGGCCAGCAGGTGCTGCGGCACTTGGATGCGGCGTACGACAACTTCTTCAGCCCTGCACACCCTGCGGGGTTCCCGGCGTTCAAGAAGCGCGGGTGCCGACTCTCCGTCCCGCTGCCGGGCCAGGCGGCCGCGGTACGCAAGCTCAACCGACACGGCGGACGCGTGAAACCCAACCGGCCGACCACTCATGGACAGTGGTCGGCCGAAGGGAATCTCCCGGCCTCGGCCAGGAGAAAATCGTCAATTGAGCTTCGTGCCCGTGGAGCGCAGGTTCGCGCACGCCTCGGTGACGCGCGCGGCCATCGACGCCTCGGCCAGCTTGCCCCAGGTGCGCGGGTCGTACGTCTTCTTCGAACCGACCTCGCCGTCGACCTTCAGGACGCCGTCGTAGTTCTTGAACATGTGGTCCGCGATCGGGCGGGTGAAGGCGTACTGGGTGTCGGTGTCGAGGTTCATCTTCACGACACCGTTCTCCAGCGCGGTGGCGATCTCCTCGGCCGTGGAGCCGGAGCCGCCGTGGAAGACGAAGTCGAAGGGGCCCGGGGAGGCGGTCTTGCCGTACTTCTCGGCGACACCCGCCTGGAGGTCCTTCAGCAGCTCGGGGCGGAGCACGACGTTGCCCGGCTTGTAGACGCCGTGCACGTTGCCGAACGAGGCGGCCAGCAGGTAGCGGCCCTTCTCGCCCAGGCCCAGCGCCTCGGCGGTGCGCAGCGCGTCGTCGACGGTCGTGTAGAGCTCGTCGTTGATCTCGTGGGTGACGCCGTCCTCCTCGCCGCCGGTCGGGGTGATCTCGACCTCGAGGATGATCTTCGCGGCGGCGGCCTTCGCGAGCAGCTCCTGGCCGATGGCCAGGTTGTCGGCGAGGGTCTCGGCGGAGCCGTCCCACATGTGCGACTGGAAGAGCGGGTTCAGGCCCTTGGCGACGCGCTCGGCCGACACGTCGATCAGCGGACGTACGTACGTGTCCAGCTTGTCCTTGGGGCAGTGGTCCGTGTGCAGCGCGATCGTCACCGGGTACTTCGCGGCGACGATGTGCGCGAACTCGGCCAGCGCGACGGCGCCGGACACCATGTCCTTGGAGTACTGGCCGCCCAGGAACTCGGCGCCACCGGTGGAGATCTGGATGATGCCGTCGCTCTCGGCCTCCGCGAATCCGCGCAGTGCCGCGTGCAAGGTCTGGGTCGAGGTCACGTTGATGGCCGGGTAGGCGAACTTGCCTGCCTTCGCCCGGTCGAGCATCTCGTTGTAGACCTCGGGGGTTGCGATGGGCATCTGTCCGCTCCTTATGACGTGCGGGTGTGTGGTGCTGGGCCCTGACCTGGGGGCGACGTCATCGTCGCCCCCATCTTTCCAGACTCTCGCCCCGGCTCCACCCTGCGTACGGTCCGGACCTGCGCGAAGGGCGGACCGTTTCACATGAAACAATCCGCCCTCGGTCGAACGCGCAGGTCAGGATGGGCGCGGGTGCGGTTACGCGAGCCCGAGCTCGTCCAGCGAGTAGGCGTTGATGTACGGAAGACCCGCCTCCGCGATCTTCGGGGCCGCGCCCCGCTCCACGATCACCGCGACGCCGACGACCTCGCCGCCCGCCTCGCGGACCGCCTCGACGGCGGTCAGCGGCGAGCCGCCGGTGGTCGAGACGTCCTCGACGACCAGGCAGCGGCGGCCCTTGACGTCCGTGCCCTCGATGCGGCGCTGCATGCCGTGCGCCTTGCCCGCCTTGCGTACGACGAAGGCGTCGAGCCGCTGCCCGCGCGCGTGCGACGCGTGCAGCATGGAGGTGGCCACCGGGTCGGCGCCCAGCGTCAGACCGCCCACGCAGTCGTAGTCCAGCTCGGCGGTGGCGTCGAGCATCACCTGGCCGACCATCGGCGCGGCCTCGCCGTCCAGCGTGATCCGGCGCAGGTCGATGTACCAGTCGGCCTCGATCCCCGAAGACAGGGTCACCTTGCCGTGCACCACGGCCTTGTCCTTGATCTGCTGGAGCAGCTCACCACGTACGTCAGTCATGCCCATGAGCTTAAAGCCGCCGTCGCCGCCGCCGCGTCACAGCCGCCGCCAGGTCCAGGTGGTCTCGGTCTCCAGGGGCTCGATGGGCGTCACGTACCGCGGCATCGTGTTGATCCCGTTCGGCGGCCCGGTCTGCGGCTCCACGCACACCGCTTCGGTCTGCTCGTCGTAGACGACGACCCACTCGGCGCGGCTGGCCACCTTCAGCTCCAGCTGCCCCGGCCAGGTGAGCGTGACGTCCACGCCGTCCGGCATCCCGAAGCAGTCGTCCCACGGGCCGGGCCGGGGCTCGGTCCGCCGTCCGGTGGGGAGGTGGTCGTCGCCGCGCTCCTCCTGCCAGGCGGGGGTGAAATCGATCCGCACGTCCTCCCCGCCGAGGTTGCGGAGGAACCAGGGGTGCCAGCCGGCCTGCGCCGGGAAGGAGTCGCTGTACGTCTCGATCCCCATCGTCAGGGTGAGGGAGTCCCCGGTCAGCCCGAAACCCTGGGTGACCCGGCCCTGGTACGGCCACGGCTCGGCCAGGTCGTACGTGAACGCGGCCTCGCTCTTCTCGGCGCGGGCCGTGTGCCAGGCGGTGTCCCGGCCCGTGCCGTGGATCGCGTGGGGCGGGGAGTTGAGGGGCATCTGGTGCGGGGTCGCGCCGCTGAGGAACCTGCCGTGGCCGATGCGCCCGCACCACGGCACCATCGGGAAGCAGCCGTACCGCTCCCCCTGCCGCAGCAGCTCGGTCCCGCCGATGCGCAGGCCGGTGATGCGGCAGCCGTTGTCCGGGTCGATGATCAGCTCGGCGTCGCCCGCCGCCAGTCGCGTCTCTTGGGTGCTCACGTTCCCGACCCTAAGGTCTGCCGCCCGGCGGGGCGTGCGCGACGGCGTTGTTCCTCGACGTTCCCTCGCGTTCCCCCGTTCCCTCGCGTTCCCCCCGGCCGTTGTTCCCGCGGCCGGGGCTCAGCGTCTGCGCCGCAGCACCCGCCCCACCACGACCGCCGAGGCCAGCGCGAACGCGGCGGCGGGGGCGATCCAGCGCAGGGTGTCGGTCGTCGACGTCGACTGCGGGGCGGGTACCGGGGCGTACCGCCCGCGCGGCGGCGCGTGGTCGACCTCCTCCGCACTGCGGCCGATCATGGTGCGGCGCGCATGCGCCGCCTCGGCCGGCGGCTCCGGCGGCGAGGGCACCCCGGGCACGTCCGCCAGGCCGGGCACGTCGGCCAGCGGATCCAGCGACGGCGGCGGCACCTCGGTCTCGAAGACCGACGCCCGCGGCTCACCGCTCCCTCCGGCGTCGGCGACGACCTCGGCATCGGCATCGGCATCGGCCGCCGTGCGTGCGTCCGCCCGCGTGTCGCCGGCCGGGGGTTCCGCCAGGCGGGTGGTGAAGCGGTCCAGCAGGCGGTGGGACGCGGACAGCGTCGCCGGCGCGTCGAGCTCCGCGATGCGGCCCTCGCCGCTCGCCGTACCCGTGTACGTCACCGTCGTACCGCCGTCGGCCTCCCTCAGGCGTACCGTCAGCGCCACCTTGACCGACCCCGTGCCGCGGGCCTCCGTGCCCCGGCCCTCGACGGTGAAGGTGCCGTCCGGGCGGCCGGTGACGCGCAGGGTCCCCCGGTACGTGATCGTGTGGCCGTCGATGCGGACCCTCAGCCGTCCGGTGAGCGGACCGGACGCCTCGTCGGCGTCCTGCTGGAGGCCGGGAACGCAGCGCGCGACCCGGGCGGGGTCCCCCAGGGCGTGTCGCAGGGCCTCTGCCGGAACCGGAACGAACACCTCATGCTCCATGGGACCCGAGCCTACTCACGCATGCCCGCCCCGCACCCGCCCCGGTGGGGAATCCGTACCGGGAATCCGCACAAGTGATCCGACGGACACCACGGGCGGTCAGTGCGCGTACCGCGGATGCACCAGCGTCGACGCCACCACTCCCGGCACCCGCGCCTCCTGTGCCGACCGCTCCCCGGCCCGGAGCACCGCCGGCGTCAGCGACCGCAGCCGGGGGGCACCGGCCGCGAGGCCGAGGGCGGGGCGCGTGTCCCGCGCGGCGAGTACGAAACCCCAGTCGCGCGGGGCCACCGCCGTGCCCGGGTCGCGGTCGGGGCCCGCGACGAAGCCGGAGAGGCGGCCGGTCGTACGGTACGGGCGTGTCCGCAGCCCCGCGGCCCGCAGCGTCGCGTCGACCGTCCAGTAGACGCGCGGCCGGGTCGCCAGCGGCCCCGCGTGGACGGCCATCCGCCCGCCGTCCGCCAGGACGCGTGACGCCAGCCCGAAGAACTCCTGGGAGTACAGCTTCGTGCTCGGTGTGATGCCGGGGTCGGGCAGATCCGAGATGACCACGTCGTACGGCCGCCCGCCCCGCCCCCCGTCCCGCAGCCAGGTGAACGCGTCGGCGGTCTCGACCCGCAGCCGCGGATCCCGGTGGGCTCCCCCGTTCAGCGCCGACAGGGCGGGGTCGTCGCGGGCCAGTTCGACGAGATCCGGGTCCAGCTCCACCACCGTGAGCGACTCCACGTCCGGGTAGCGCAGCACCTCCCGCGCCGCCAGCCCGTCACCGCCGCCCAGGATCACCACGCGCGCATGGTGTCCGCGCATCGCGGGGTGGACCAGCGCCTCGTGGTACCGGTGCTCGTCGCGGCCGCCGACCCGCAGCCGCCCGTCGAGGAAGACGTCGAGCCGCCCGTCCGGACCGCCGGTGACGACGATCTCCTGTACGCCGGTCTGCACGGCGACCCGCACCCCTTCCCCGTACACCGCCCGCCGCGCCGCCCGCTCGAAGTCGTCGACGAGGGCCGTCGCGGTGGCGAGCAGCGCCAGCACCAGCACGTTCGCGACGACCAGCAGACAGCGCTCGCGCCGCGCCAGTTCGTGCCGGAAGAGCCACAGCACCAGCGCCCCGCCCGCCACCGTGTTGACCGCCCCGGTCAGCAGCGCCCCGGTCAGCTGACCGAACAGCGGCAGCAGGAGGAACGGGAAGGCGAGGCCGCCGACCAGCGCCCCGACGTAGTCCGCGGCGAAGAGGTCCGCCACGTCGCCGCTCGTGTCCCGGCCCTCCCCGCGCCGGGCCATGCGCTGGATCAGCGTCATCAGCAGCGGGATCTCGGCGCCGATGAGCACCCCGATGGCCAGCGAGAAGCCGACCAGCGCGTACCGCGCCCCGCCGAACCAGGCGAACGTCGTGTAGAGCACCAGCGCCGAGGTGCCGCCGACCAGGGCCAGCGCGGCCTCCACCAGTCCGAAGCCGACCGCGGCGCGGCACCGCAGCCGCTTGGCGAGCAGCGAGCCGACGCCCATCGCGAAGACCATCACCGAGAGCACGACGGACGCCTGGGTGACGGAGTCCCCGATCAAGTACGAAGCGAGGGCGACCAGTTCGAGTTCGTACACGAGGCCGCACGCGGCGCAGACGAAGACCGCGCCGAGCACCAGGAAACGGCCGGTCCGCGGACGCACGGGCAGGGCCGCCGGGGCTTCCGGCGCCGACAGCGACACAGGCGCATCGATCACCATGGGAACGGTACGTCACGGCGGACTGACCGACCGTCACCCGTAAGAGTGCATCTACAGAGTCGCAGGCATACGTGCGCCGACCCGTGATCGCGTCGCCACCAACCGGCCCTCCTGCGGATACGCGTGCCAGGTGCGCCACCGCACCTGGCCCTCGCACCGCTGCGCCAGCATCGCCGTGAACGCGTGCGGACTGCCGGGGAACGTGCCCGCCAGGCCATGGGGGTGGTCGGCGACGAGCGCGAGGAGTTCCTGCGCCCGGCCCGCGAACTGCCCCTGGGAGAGCGTCTCCACACGGGCGGCGAACTCGTACTCCCACGCTCCGAGCCGTTTGGCCACGCCCAGCGGCAATGGCGTACTGGTGCCGGACATGCAGGCGACCGTCTCGGAACAGGTGCTTTCGTCCTCCTCCAGGAGCACTTGGTGGGAGGCGCCGAGGAGCCTCAACTGGATCGTGGCGCCGCCCAGTCGCAGGTCGAGCACGGCGAGGGCCGGCAGCGGCCCGAGCCCCAGCGCCCAGGCCAGATCGGCGGCGCGCGTGTCGGTGTAGGCGGTCTTGAGGGTCGTGAGCATGAGTGGGCTCCGCAAACAGGCGTTCGGAAAGGCAGACAGGGGTCACCCGGGATGCGGTGTGGGGGAATTCGGGGACCGCCTGCTCGGGTCCACATGAGGTCCGAGGGCTGGTGTTCTCGACAGCGAGGGAATCACGTAGGGTGCTGCGGTCACAGCGCTTTTACCCAACTTGACGTGGTTTCCACCCCCCGGGGGACTACCGGTTCAATTGTTCAACAGAAAAGCACCCGGCGGGAGTTGCCCCGCCGGGCGCATGGGTCTGACGTTCTGCGCGGTGCTGTTGCGGTATACGGAGCGACGGCTCCGCGTTGCGGTGGAAGCGGAGGCGACTGCCCCGTGTCAGTCGCCTCCGCCCCCGCCGCAACCACCCCCGCCCCCGCCGCAACCGCCCCCGCCGCCCCAGGACGAACCACGGTTCTGGCTGCCCTCCCACCAGCTGCCGCCACCGCTGTAGTGGCCGCCCGGCCCCCGGCCGCGCTTGCCCGCGAGCACGGTCAGCCCCACGATCACCAGCAGGCCGAATCCCACGATCCCCACGGCCCTCACCGCCCTTCCGGTCCCCCGAAGCGAGGTGCTCGCTTCTTCCGTGTGCGTGTCTTGCGTGACCGGGTGATGCCCTCGGCGGTGCGGAGCCAAAGCAGACTTGAGCAACTCCAGAGCTTCGGCCCAGGATGGCCGTCATGACGACGCCGACAGACCAAGCACACGGCCGGGACCACGGCCACCGCCCCCTGCTCAACCGCAGGCTGGCGGAGTTCGGGACGACGATCTTCGCGGAGATGTCGGCGCTGGCCCTGAGCACCGGCTCGATCAACCTCGGCCAGGGCTTCCCCGACACCGACGGCCCCGAGGAGATCAGGGAGGCGGCCGTTCGTGCCCTGCGCGACGGCCGCGGCAACCAGTACCCGCCCGGCCCCGGCGTCCCCGAGCTGCGTACCGCGATCGCCGCCCATCAGGAGCGCTTCTACGGGACGTCCTACGATCCCGGCACCGAGGTGCTCGTCACCGCCGGCGCCACCGAGGCGGTCGCCGCGTCCCTCCTCGCCCTGGTGGAACCCGGCGACGAGGTCGTCGCGCTGGAGCCGTACTACGACTCGTACGCCGCCTGCATCGCGATGGCGGGCGGCACCCGCGTCCCGGTCACCCTGCGCCCGCACGAGGACCGGTACGTACTCGACCTGGACGAACTCCGTGCCGCCGTCACCCCTCGCACCCGCCTCCTCCTCCTCAACACCCCGCACAACCCCACCGGCACCGTCCTCTCCCGCGAGGAGCTGACCGCGATCGCCGCGCTCGCGGTCGAGCGCGATCTCCTCGTCGTCACCGACGAGGTCTACGAACACCTGGTCTTCGACGGCGAGCACATCCCGCTCGCGTCGCTGCCCGGCATGCGCGAGCGCACGGTCACCGTGTCGTCGGCGGGAAAGACGTTCTCCTTCACCGGCTGGAAGGTCGGCTGGATCACCGCGTCCCCCGCCCTGGTGACGGCCGTCCGCAGCGCCAAGCAGTACCTGACGTACGTGTCGGCCGGGCCCTTCCAGTACGCCGTCGCCGAGGCCCTGCGGCTGCCGGAGGCGTACTTCACGGGCCTCCGCGAGGACCTGCGGGCCAAGCGCGACCTGCTGTCCGCCGGGCTCGCCGATGCCGGCTTCGAGGTCTACCGCCCGGCCGGCACGTACTTCGTCACCACCGACATCCGTCCGCTGGGCGAGACCGACGGCTTCGCCTTCTGCCGTGCGCTGCCCGAGCGGTGCGGGGTGGTCGCCGTCCCGAACGCGGTCTTCTACGACCACCGGGAGGAGGGCGCCCCGTTCGTGCGGTTCGCCTTCTGCAAGCGGACCGAGGTGCTCCAGGACGCGGTGGCCCGTCTGAAGGGCCTGGCCGGCGGCTAGCACGGTCGGCCGGCACCGGGCTGTCGTCGGGTTACGGGGTGTGCCTGGTGACGACCGCCCCGGTTCCGCTGTGCGGCGCGCCGCCGCTCAGGCGTCGTCGCCGCCGTCGCCGTCGGCGGAGTCGACGTCCTTCTCCAGGCCGAGCTGCTCGACGAGCCACTTGTCGAACTCGATCGAGGCGCGCACCCAGCCGACCGTCGACGAGACGAAGTGCTCCAGGCTGACGCCGGTGCCGATCAGCATCTGCGCCTCACCGATGAGACGGACGGTGCCGTCGTCGTGGGTGTGGCTGTAGACCTTGGGCCACAGCGTGCGGCGGTTCCAGTCGTCGATCAGTTCGAGGAGCTGGACCTTCTCCTCGATCGCGTGCGGCCGGTCGTAGAAGGTCCGCACCGAGAAGACCTGCTGGTCGTCCTCGCCGCGGAACATGAAGTACGTGCGGAATTCCTCCCACGGCGCGGCGAGGTCGCCCTCGTCGTCGACGACGTACTTCAGCTCCATCTGGTCGAGCAGCTGCTTGACGAGGTCCTGGTCCGGGACGACGGGGCCGGCCGGCCCTTCCGGCTGCGGTTCGGGCTGGCCCCCGAAGTTGGGAATCGAGGACGGGTCGATAGACATGTTCAGTACTCCTGGGATCTCGCGTGTGGGGTCTCGGGTGGCTGCCTGACATCGACCCTAGCCGCGAAAGCGGGCCGGGGTCCTTCGCCCTCCGCTGAACTCCGCCGGACTGCGCCGGAACCGCTACCGGGCGGCGCCCACGACCAGTCCGTCCTCGAAGCGGTCCACCCGTACCGTGTCGCCGTCGGTGACCTCGCCCGCCAGGATCTCCTTCGCGAGCCGGTCGCCGATCGCCGTCTGGATGAGGCGGCGCAGCGGCCGGGCCCCGTAGGCCGGATCCTGGCCCTTGTCCGCCAGCCAGGCCAGGGCGGCCGGGGTGACGTCGAGGGTGAGGCGGCGGTCGGCGAGGCGCTTGGCGAGGCGGCCGATCTGGAGCTCGGCGATGTGCGCCAGCTCGTCCCCCGACAGCGCGGAGAAGACGACCAGGTCGTCGAGGCGGTTGAGGAACTCCGGCTTGAAGGAGGTCCGTACGACCTCCAGGACCTGCTCCTTCTTCACTTCCGCGCTGGTCAGAGGATCGACGAGGTACTGACTTCCGAGGTTGGAGGTCAGGATGAGGATGGTGTTGCGGAAGTCCACCGTCCGGCCCTGGCCGTCGGTGAGGCGGCCGTCGTCGAGGACCTGGAGCAGGATGTCGAAGACCTCGGGGTGCGCCTTCTCGACCTCGTCGAGGAGTACGACGCTGTACGGGCGGCGGCGGACCGCCTCCGTGAGCTGGCCGCCCTCCTCGTAGCCGACGTAGCCGGGCGGGGCGCCGACCAGCCGGGCGACGCTGTGCTTCTCGCCGTACTCGCTCATGTCGATGCGGATCATCGCCCGCTCGTCGTCGAAGAGGAAGTCCGCGAGCGCCTTGGCCAGCTCGGTCTTGCCGACACCGGTCGGGCCGAGGAAGAGGAACGAGCCGGTCGGACGGTCGGGGTCGGCGATGCCGGCGCGGGTGCGGCGTACCGCGTCCGAGACCGCCCGTACCGCCTCGTGCTGTCCGATCAGGCGCCTGCCGAGTTCGTCCTCCATGCGCAGCAGCTTCTGCGTCTCGCCTTCGAGCAGGCGCCCGGCGGGGATGCCGGTCCAGGAGCCGACCACGTCCGCGATGTCGTCGGGGCCGACCTCCTCCTTGACCATGGTGTCGGTACGGGCCTCCGCCTCGGCGGCGGCGGCCTCCTCCAGCTCGCGCTCCAGGCCGGGGATCTCGCCGTACAGCAGCTTGGAGGCGGTGTCGAAGTCGCCGTCGCGCTGGGCGCGCTCGGCCTGGCCGCGCAGGTCGTCGAGCTTCTCCTTCAGCTCACCGACGCGGTTGAGGCCCTGCTTCTCCTTCTCCCAGCGGGCGTTGAGGCCGCGCAGCTCCTCCTCCTTGTCGGCGAGGTCGCGGCGGAGCTTCTCCAGCCGCTGCCTGCTCGCCGGGTCGGACTCGTTCTTGAGCGCGAGCTCCTCCATCTTCAGCCGGTCGACGGAGCGCTGGAGCTCGTCGATCTCGACGGGCGAGGAGTCGATCTCCATGCGCAGGCGCGAGGCGGCCTCGTCGACGAGGTCGATGGCCTTGTCGGGGAGGAAGCGGGAGGTGATGTACCGGTCGGAGAGGGTCGCGGCGGCCACCAGCGCGGAGTCCGCGATCTGCACCTTGTGGTGGGCCTCGTACCGCCCCTTGAGGCCGCGGAGGATTGCGATGGTGTCCTCGACGCTCGGCTCGGCGACCAGCACCTGCTGGAAGCGGCGTTCCAGGGCGGGGTCCTTCTCGATCCGCTCGCGGTACTCGTCGAGGGTCGTCGCGCCGACCATGCGCAGCTCGCCGCGGGCCAGCATCGGCTTGAGCATGTTTCCGGCGTCCATGGCGGAGTCGCCGCCGGCGCCGGCCCCCACGACGGTGTGCAGCTCGTCGATGAAGGTGATGATCTGGCCGTCGCTCTCCTTGATCTCGGAGAGGACGGTCTTGAGCCGCTCCTCGAACTCGCCGCGGTACTTGGCCCCGGCGACCATCGCGCCCAGGTCCAGCGACACCAGCCGCTTGTTCTTGAGCGACTCCGGCACGTCGCCCTTGACGATGCGCTGGGCGAGTCCTTCGACCACGGCGGTCTTGCCGACGCCCGGCTCACCGATCAGCACCGGGTTGTTCTTCGTACGCCGCGACAGCACCTGCACGACGCGCCGGATCTCCTGGTCCCGCCCGATGACCGGGTCGAGCTTCCCCTCGCGCGCGGCCGCCGTGAAATCGGTGCCGAACTTCTCCAGGGCCTTGTACTGGCCCTCCGGATCGGGTGTGGTCACCCGGCGTCCTCCCCTGATCTTCTCGAACGTCTCCAGCAGTTCCGCGGCGCTCGCGCCCTCCTGGGACAGTACGTCCCCGGCCCTGCCGCCCTTGGCCGCGATGCCGATGAGCAGGTGCTCGGTGGAGAGGTAGTCGTCGCCCAGCTCCTTCGCCCGCTGCGAGGCGTCGGCGATGACCGCGAGCAGCTCGCGGCCCGGCTGCGGCGGAGCGACGGTCGACCCCGTCACGCTGGGCAGCGCGGCGAGCACGCGCTCGGCCCCGGCCCGTACGGCCGCCTGGTCCGCCTCGACGGCGGCCAGCAGATCGACGATGTTCTCGTTGTCCTCGCCCGCGAGCAGGGCCAGCAGCAGATGCGCGGGGGTGAGGTCCGCGTGCCCGTCCTGCACGGCGCGACTGCTCGCCGACTGGATCGCGTCCCGGCTCTTGTTGGTCAGCTCTGCGTCCACTGCGCTCTCTCTCCTCCTCGGCGGGCGGGGATCTTTCTCCCTCAACTATGACTTGTTCAGCATGCGCAAAGTTGAGTCTATTCCACTCAAGGCGAAGAAGGACAGCACGACTACGCTGCCACCATGACCATCGACGTACGCAACCCCGGTCCGGAGTACCTCGCCTTCTGGCGCGAGTACCACCTGTGCACGCTGACAACCCCGCGCCCGGACGGCTCGCCGCACGTCGTCCCGGTCGGCGTGACGTACGACCCCGAGGCGGGACTCGCCCGCGTCATCACCAACAAGACCAGCACGAAGGTCGCGAACGTGCGGGCGGCGGGGCCGGACGGGGCACGGGTCGCCGTCTGCCAGGTGAAGGGCGGCCACTGGGCGACGCTGGAGGGGCGCGCGGTCGTCCGTACGGAACCGGAGCTGGTCGCGGAGGCGGTACGCCGCTACGCCGAGCGGTACGCGCGCACGCCGGCGCCGAACCCGGACCGCGTGCTGATCGAGATCACCCTGGACCGCGCGATGGGCCGCGCCCCGGGCGCGGCCTGATCCGGGTCGGGCGCGGGTCAGGGCCCGGACCCCGATCCGGGTCCGGGCAGCACAGCGGCGCCATCGTGTTCAGGTCCACGATGGCGCCGCTGTGTGGGGGAGCGCCTGAGCGATCGGTAACGACGGGGGAATCGCTTCAGGCGCTGCGGGGGGTGGCTGTGCTGGTTTCTGGTTCGAACAGCTGGTGGTCACGCTGGTCGAGATTGACGAACACCATGCCGTAACGCACGGCACAGCGAACGGGCTTGGGTGCCCCCCGGGGCCTGCGGAGGCACCGGTAGGCACGGACGTCCTCATCCTCTTCACGCGCGACCAGGATCGGCTCGCCGAACAGGGTGACCATCAGCGAGTCGCCACGGTGGGGAATGGCCGTGACCAGGTCGATGAAGTGCCACCCCGAGCGGTAAGCGGTGGCCATCTCGCGTCTGAAGGTGCGGTCGTCCGGTGGAACGGTCATGCGTCCGTCTTGGCCGGCGCGACGCCCCAGCCGGTGTCCGACGGGCCTTCCGCCTGTACGTTGCCCCAGCCGGTGTCCGGCGGGCCGGCCGGCTGAGCTTTGCCCCAGCCGGTGTCGAGCGGCGATTCCATCACGCCGCTGCCACCCAGGGCCCCGAAAGCCACGGCCGCAGAGAAAGCAACGGCAAGCGCCGAGCGAAGCAATATTTTGTACATGGTCGGCTTCGTCCTCACTTGAAGGTTTCCTCTCCCCCGTGTCACAAAGACGATGGCTCATTCAGGCACGTCAACGCCACAGAACCGATGCATCATGTTCCTGTATGTTCAGGACCCTGGGGGGTGGAGATTTGCCTATAAATCAATCAAAACCGACACATCCCCATGCTGTCACTGAGCTGTGTGACGACGGGGCGGAGTTCTATGCCAGTGCTCTGAGCGCGGGACGGATCGCCCGCGCCGAGGTGCAGACGGCCCCGTGCCTGCTGGATTTCGCCCTGCTCCATCCCGATCCGGACGACGAGACATGGCTCCGTCCGGTTCCACCGTCCGTCGCGCTGGCGCAGCGACTCCACCCCCTGGAACGCGAAATCCAGGACCGGAGACGCCATTCCCTCGAACTGACCGAATCCTTCGAGCCGTTCATGGCCATCAGCGCCCAGGATCCGGCGCCCACGCACGCGATCACCGTGCTGGAAGGCTTCTCCCGGATCAACGCGGCGCTCAACCTCGCCACCGCGGAGTGCCGCAACGAGGTACTGACGATCCAGCCCGGCGGACGGCGCACCGAACACATTCTCAACCAGGCCCTCGAACGCGACAGGCCGCTGATAGACCGCGGGGTCCGGATGCGCACCCTGTACCAGCACACCGTCCGGCACAGCCAGGGCACGATGGCCTACGTGGACCGGATAGCCGACGGGAAGGTCGAGATCCGGACGCTCGAAGAACTCGTCGAGCGGCTCATCATCTGCGATCAGACGGTCGCCTTCATCCCGGCCCGCGACGACCAGCAAGTCGCCCTGGAACTGCGCCACCCCGGGCTCGTCCAGTACCTGATCGGCGTCTTCGAGCAGTTCTGGCAACGAGGCGTACCGCTCCAGGAGCAGGTCTGCTACAAGCACACCCCCGACGGCATATCCGGTGTCCAGCGCTCCATCGCCAAGCTCCTCGTCGAGGGGTACGTCGACGAGGCCATCGCCCGCCGGCTCGGTATGAACGTACGCACCGCCCGCGCGCACATAGCCAAGCTCGCCGCCACCCTCGGCAGCGGCAGCCGCGCCCAACTCGGCTACCTCATCGCTCAGTCCGGCGTCCTGGAGCAGGATCACTGACCGCGTCCACCGCCCACACTCTCCTCCTGGCTACGATTTCGCCACCGTCATCTTGTTGCACTGCAAAAAACGGGGGGGCCCAGATGAGCGGAGACGGGGAAGAACCAGCGCATTCGCACGGCAGCCGGGAACTGTGCGACCCCGCGATCCGGCTCTACACCGAAGCGCTCCGCACGGGGCGCATCGCACGCGCCGACCTCGCACCCGCCCCGTGCCTCATCGACATGGCGCTGCTGCACGCCGATCCCCGGGACGCCGCGTGGATGCGCCCCGTGCCGCCGTCCGCCGCGCTGGCACACCTGCTTCAGCCCATCACGCGGGAGATCCACGAGCGGGTACGTCTGACCGCCGAGCTGACCGACGCATTGGCCCCGCTGACGGCCCTCGCGAGCGAGGACCCCGATCTCGCCATCACCGTGCTCGAAGGAAAGCCGCTGATCGGCTCGGTCATCGGTGACACCATCGGCGCCGCCACCGAGGAGACGCTGACGGTGCAGCCGGGCAGCACCCGGCCGCCCAACGCCCTGCGAGAGGCACTGGCGCACGCCCTGTCCGCCAGCGAGCGGGGCGTCGACCTCCGTCACATCTACCAGCACTCGGCGCGTTACAGCCCGCACCTCAGGGACTACCTGAAGCACTTCACTCCCGAACAGCTGCAGGTGCGCACCGTGGAGCAGACCGTCGAGCGGCTGATCATCATCGACCGCGCGGTCGCCTTCATCCCCGCCACCCGCCAGCGCGACGTCGCCCTCGAAATCCGGCACCCCGCCCTCGTCACCTATCTCGTCCAGGTCTACGAGGTCCTCTGGGCCCAGGCCACCCCCATCGCGGAGCACCTGCCCCCGGTGTCCCCCAGCGCCCCCGTCACCGCCGTGCAACGCAGCATCGCGCGGCTCCTGGTCGAGGGGAACACCGACGAGGTGGTGGCCCGCAAGATGGGCATCAGCGTACGGACCTGCCGCGCCCACATCGCCAAACTCGCTCAGGCGCTCAACGCCTCGGGCCGGACCCACCTCGGGGCGCTGCTCGTCCAGTCCGGCATCGCCGAGGCGCCCCGTTCGCAACTGCCCCCATTCGACCTGGCGGAGCGGTAGTTCCCCACACCCTCACCCTCAAGGCCGGCTGAACCGGCCCGGCCGACAGCGAGAGGCCCGGCCCCCGCTCACGGGGTGCCGGGCCTTCGCGTGTCCGACGGAGCTACTCCGACGGCCTCTTCGGCCGCCAGACCACCAGCGCGCTCGCCTGCCGCACGTCCTCGTACCGGACCAGGTCGCGCCGGTACGACGCGTGCACCTGCGCCTCGCGCTGCTGCAGCGCGCTCGCCGCGCCCTCCACCGCCGCCGAGAGTTCGGCGACGCGCTGCTGGAGCGCGATCACCTGGTTCTCCAGCTCGATGATGCGCTTGATGCCGGCCAGGTTGATGCCCTCGTCCTGCGACAGCTGCTGCACCTGGCGGAGCATCTGGATGTCACGGGCCGAGTAGCGCCGGCCGCGCCCGGCCGTGCGGTCGGGGGAGACCAGGCCGAGGCGGTCGTACTGCCGCAGGGTCTGCGGGTGCAGACCGGAGAGCTGTGCCGCGACCGAGATGACGTACACCGGCGTCTCGTCGGTCAGCTGGTACGGATTGCGACGCTGGCGCGGGTCCATCTCATGCTCCCTTCGCGGCCTGGAACAGCTCCGCCCGCGGGTCCTCCCCCGCGGTCGCCTCACGGTAGGACTCCAGTGCCTGGCGGGCCTTGTCGTCAAGGCTCCTGGGCACTTCGACCTCCACGGTGACCAGCAGGTCGCCGCGGGTGCCGTCCTTGCGCACCGCGCCCTTGCCGCGGGCGCGCATCGTGCGGCCGCCCGGCGTACCGGCCGGCAGCTTGAGGGTGACCGGCGGCCCGCCCAGCGTCGGGACCTTCACCTCGCCGCCGAGCGCCGCCTCCACGAAGGTGACGGGCACGGTGACGGTGAGGTTGTCGCCCTTGCGGCCGAAGACCGGGTGGGCGTCCACGTGGACCACGACGTACAGGTCGCCGGCCGGGCCGCCCCGTTCGCCGGGACTGCCCTTGCCGCGGAGCCGGATCCGCTGGCCGTCGGAGACGCCCGCCGGGATGCGGACCTGCATGGTGCGCGACGACTTGGCGCGGCCGCTTCCCTTGCACACGTCGCAGGGATCCTGGGCGATGAGCCCGCGGCCCCGGCAGTCGACGCACGGGTCGGTGAGCGAGAAGCCGCCACCGCCGCCGCGCGACACCTGTCCCGTACCGACGCAGGTCGGGCACACGCGGGGCGTGCCGTTCTTGTCGCCGGTGCCGGAACACGCCTTGCAGGGCGCCTGGCTGGACATCCGCAGCGGGACCGTGGCCCCGTCGACCGCCTCGGTGAAGCTGAGCGTCACCTCGGACTCGATGTCCTGGCCGCGGCGCGGCTGCGTACCCGTACGCGCACCCGGACCGGCGCCCCGGTTGAACAGGCCCCCGAACACGTCCCCGAGGCCGCCGCCGAACCCGCCGGCACCGCCGGTCTGGGCCCCGCCCTGGGCGCCTCCGAAGAGGTCGCCCAGGTCGAAGTTGAAGGTGCCGCCCCCGGCGCCCGGGCCCGGCCTGAAGCCGCCGTTCCCGAACAGAGCACGCGCTTCGTCGTACTCCTTGCGCCGCTTGGAGTCGCCGAGGACGTCGTTCGCCTCGGAGATCTCCTTGAAGCGGTCCTCCGCCTTGGCGTCGCCCTTGTTGGCGTCCGGGTGGAACTCGCGGGCGAGCTTCCGGTACGCCTTCTTGATCTCGGCCTCGGTGGCGTCCTTCGGGACGCCGAGAACCTTGTAGTAGTCCTTCTCGACGAAGTCCTTCGTGCTCATCCCCGACGCCCCTCCTTCCTGCCGTTACGTGTACTGCTCCTGGTCGCGTCAGCCCTCGTCCGGGCCACCGCTCTCCTCGTCCGGAGCCTTGGCCGCGGGCTCGTCCGCCTTGGCGGGCGCGGCGCCGGGCTGGGGCTCGGCCACCGCGACCCGCGCGGGGCGGATGGTCCGCTCGCCGATCCGGTAACCCGGCTGCAGGATCGCGACACACGTCGTCTCTTCGACGTCCGGTGCGTACGAGTGCATCAGCGCCTCGTGGATCGTCGGGTCGAAGGACTCGCCCTCCTTGCCGAACTGCTGCAGGCCCATCTTGGCGGCGACCGTCTCCAGCGATTCGGCCACCGACTTGAACCCGCCCACCAGCTCGCCGTGCTCCCGCGCGCGGCCGATGTCGTCGAGGGTCGGGAGGAGCTCGGTCAGGAGGTTCGCGACGGCGATCTCCTTGACCGTGACCCGGTCCCGCTCCACGCGGCGACGGTAGTTCTGGTACTCCGCCTGGAGCCGCTGGAGGTCCGCGGTGCGCTCGTTGAGCGCCATGCGTGCCTGGTCCAGCTGCGCCGTCAGAGCTACGTCCTGTACGTCCCCCGCCGGGGCTGCCGGGTCCGACTCCTCCGCGGAGTCGGTCCCTGCCTTGTCGGGCGCGGCGGCCTGCGGTTCGGCGTCTTCGGGAGTGGCGCCGGAAGGGACGTCGGGCTTCTCCTCGAAGCCCGGAGTCTCCTCCGTCATGCGGCGCCTCCCTGACGGCCGGCGTCCTTCTCGTCGTCGACGATCTCGGCGTCCACGACGTCGTCGTCCGCCTTGGCCTGCTCGGCGCCGGGAGCGTCGCCGCCCGCGGCCTGGGCACCCTCGGCGTTGGCGTACATGGCCTGGCCCAGCTTCTGGGAGACGGCCGCGACCTTCTCGGTCGCCGTGCGGATCTCGGCGGTGTCCTCGCCCTTGAGCTTCTCCTTCAGCTCGCCGACGGCGGTCTCGACCTCGGTCTTCACGTCACCCGGAACCTTGTCCTCGTTGTCCTTGAGGAACTTCTCCGTCTGGTAGACGAGCTGCTCGGCCTGGTTGCGCGTCTCGGCGGCCTCGCGGCGCTTGTGGTCCTCGTCCGCGTACTTCTCGGCCTCTTCGCGCATCCGGTTGACCTCGTCCTTCGGCAGCGAGGAGCCGCCGGTGACGGTCATCTTCTGCTCCTTGCCGGTGCCGAGGTCCTTCGCGGCGACGTGCATGATGCCGTTGGCGTCGATGTCGAAGGCGACCTCGATCTGCGGGACCCCGCGCGGGGCCGGCGGCAGACCGGTCAGCTCGAACATGCCGAGCTTCTTGTTGTACGCCGCGATCTCGCGCTCGCCCTGGTAGACCTGGATCTGCACGGACGGCTGGTTGTCCTCGGCCGTCGTGAAGATCTCGGAGCGCTTGGTCGGGATCGTGGTGTTGCGCTCGATGAGCTTGGTCATGATGCCGCCCTTGGTCTCGATACCGAGAGACAGGGGCGTGACGTCGAGGAGCAGGACGTCCTTGACCTCACCCTTGAGGACACCGGCCTGGAGCGAGGCGCCGATGGCGACGACCTCGTCCGGGTTCACACCCTTGTTGGCGTCCTGGCCCCCCGTGAGCTCCTTGACGAGCTCGGCGACGGCCGGCATGCGGGTCGAGCCACCGACGAGAACGACGTGGTCGATCTCGGAGAGCTGGATGCCCGCGTCCTTGATGACGTTGTGGAACGGCGTCTTGCAGCGGTCCAGGAGGTCGGCGGTCAGCTGCTGGAACTGCGAGCGTGTGAGCTTCTCGTCCAGGTGCAGCGGGCCCTCGGCCGACGCCGTGATGTACGGCAGGTTGATCGAGGTCTCGGTGGAGGAGGACAGCTCGATCTTGGCCTTCTCGGCCGCCTCGCGCAGACGCTGGAGCGCCATCTTGTCCTTGGAGAGGTCCACGCCGTGGCCGGAGTGGAACTGCTTCACGAGGTAGTCGACGACGCGCTGGTCCCAGTCGTCACCACCGAGGTGGTTGTCACCGTTGGTGGCCTTCACCTCGACGACGCCGTCGCCGATCTCCAGCAGCGAGACGTCGAAGGTGCCGCCACCGAGGTCGAAGACGAGGATCGTCTGGTCGTCCTTGTCGAGGCCGTACGCCAGGGCGGCGGCGGTCGGCTCGTTGACGATGCGCAGGACGTTCAGGCCCGCGATCTCGCCGGCCTCCTTCGTCGCCTGACGCTCGGAGTCGTTGAAGTACGCCGGGACGGTGATGACCGCGTCGGCCACCTTCTCGCCCAGGTACGCCTCCGCGTCGCGCTTCAGCTTCTGCAGGATGAAGGCGCTCATCTGCTGCGGGTTGAACTTCTTGCCGTCGAGCTCGATGTTCCAGTCGGTGCCCATGTGGCGCTTGACCGACCGGATCGTCCTGTCGACGTTGGTGACCGCCTGGCGCTTGGCAACCTCGCCGACCAGCACTTCACCGTTCTTCGCGAAAGCGACGACGGACGGCGTGGTCCTGGCCCCTTCGGCGTTGGTGATGACGGTGGGCTCGCCGCCCTCCAGAACGCTGACGACGGAGTTGGTGGTGCCCAGGTCGATGCCGACCGCACGTGCCATTTCGATTCCTCCAGCTGACTTGAGTGGAACAGGCTCAAGGATGCACGACGTATCCCGCCGCGTCAACAGACCTGAGTCGGGGGGGCTCAACTCTTATGCGGCCCTTATGGGCAGGCGCGCGGCACGCCACCACTCGATGGAGCGCCATCTCGGGGCGAAAGGCATGAAAAAGTGCAGCACATGCCCGCAAAGCGGATCTTCGACCTGACGGTCGCCCCCGTCCTGCTGCTGCTCGCCCTCCCCGCCCTGCTCCTCGCCGCCGCGGCCGTGGCCGTGACGTCGCCGGGCCCGGTCCTCGTACGCCGGACCCGTGCCGGCCTGGCCGGGCGCCCCTTCGGCATGCTGACGCTGCGCACCGACCCCCGCACCGCGACCGGCCGACTGCTGCGCCGGTCGCGCCTCGACCTGCTCCCGCACCTGTTCCACGCGGTGCGGGGCGAGATGTCCCTGGTCGGGCCGCGCGCGCTGCCCCCGGACCATCCGTCGGCCACCCGGGTGCGCCTGCTGGTGCGGCCGGGCGTCACCGGCCTGTGGCAGGTCGGCGGGCGGCCGGGCCTGCCGTGGGAGGAGATGGAGATACTGGATCTGCACTACATCGAGCACCACTGGCTCGGTCTCGACCTGGCGATCCTCGCCCGCACCGTTCCCGCGGTCCTCGCCGCACGGGGCTGAGGGAACCCTTACGCGACACAGATCACCGCGTGCGCAACTACAGTGCGGCGGCATAAGTGGGTACGCTCAGCACGGAATGATTAAGTTACCGCTTAGTAATCCCATAGACCTCCCACCCTCGCACGCCCGAGGAGCCCCCTCATGCAACTCGCCGCGATCATCGTGTCGTTGGTCCTGACCGTGGTCGGCGTTGCGCTCATCGCCCGAGCCGTCGCGCAGATCTACCGGTTCGTCAAGCTGGGCCAGCCCGTCCCCGCGGGCAGCCGCACCGGCAGCCCGAAGCAGCGCACGATCACCCTGGCCAAGGAATTCCTCGGCCACAGCCGGATGAACAAGTGGGGGATCGTCGGCGTCGCGCACTGGTTCGTCGCGATCGGCTTCCTGACGCTGCCGCCGACCCTCGCCCAGGCGTACGGTCAACTGTTCCGGGCGGACTGGGTGCTGCCGGTCCTCGGCGGCTTCCTGCCGTTCGAGATGTACATCGAGTTCATCGGCCTGATGACGGTGGTGGGCATCCTCGTCCTGATGGCGATCCGGCTGCTCAACCTGCCCTCCCGGGCCGGCCGCAAGTCGCGTTTCGCGGGCTCCAAGGCCTGGCAGGCGTACTTCGTCGAGTACATCATCCTGACGATCGGCCTGGCGATCCTGGTGCTGCGCGGCCTCGAAGGCGCGATCCACCACGTCGACGGCTACGACGCCGCGTACTTCGTGTCGTACCCGCTCGTCCTCGCCTTCGACGGGCTGAGCGTCTCCACGCTCCAGACGCTGATCTACCTCACCGCGATGATCAAGATCGGCACCTCGCTGATCTGGATGATCACCGTCTCGCTGAACACCGACATGGGTGTGGCGTGGCACCGCTTCCTCGCCTTCCCCAACATCTGGTTCAAGCGTGAGGACGACGGCTCCGTCGCCCTGGGCGCGCTCCGGCCGATGACCAGCGGCGGCAAGGAGATCGACTTCGAGGACCCGGGCGAGGACGACACCTTCGGCGTCTCCCAGGTCGAGCAGTTCAGCTGGAAGGGCATCCTCGACTTCTCCACCTGCACCGAGTGCGGCCGCTGCCAGTCGCAGTGCCCCGCCTGGAACACCGGCAAGCCGCTCTCCCCGAAGCTCCTGATCATGTCGCTGCGCGACCACGCGCACGCCAAGGCGCCGTACCTGCTCGCGGGCGGCGGCAAGACCATGGAGGGCGACGAGAAGGCGACGGCCGAGCAGCTGAAGGACGTGCCCGCGTCCGCTCTCGCGGAGGCCGAGCGTCCGCTGATCGGCACGCTGGAGGAGAACGGCGTCATCGACCCGGACGTGCTGTGGTCCTGCACCACCTGCGGCGCGTGCGTCGAGCAGTGCCCGGTCGACATCGAGCACGTCGACCACATCGTCGACATGCGCCGCTACCAGGTGATGATCGAGTCCGCGTTCCCGTCCGAGGCGGGCACGATGCTCAAGAACCTGGAGAAGAAGGGCAACCCCTGGGGGCTGGCCAAGAAGCAGCGCGTCGAGTGGACCAAGGAGGTCGACTTCGAGGTGCCGATCGTCGGCAAGACGATCGAGGACCTGTCCGAGGTCGAGTACCTCTACTGGGTCGGCTGCGCGGGCGCCCTGGAGGACCGGGCGAAGAAGACCACCAAGGCCTTCGCCGAACTGCTCCACATGGCGGGCGTCAAGTTCGCGATCATGGGCGGCGACGAGAAGTGCACCGGTGACTCGGCCCGCCGCCTGGGCAACGAGCCGCTGTTCCAGCAGCTCGGCCAGGAGAACGTGGCGATGCTGAACATGGCGTACGGCGAGGACGACGAAGACCCGTCGACCCGCAAGCCCAAGTCGTCGAAGAAGATCGTCGCGACCTGCCCGCACTGCTTCAACACGATCGCGAACGAGTACCCGCAGCTGGGCGGCGAGTTCGAGGTCATCCACCACACGCAGCTGCTCCAGCACCTCATCGACGAGGGCAAGCTGGTCCCGGTGACGCCGGTCGAGGGTCTGATCACGTACCACGACCCCTGCTACCTGGGCCGCCACAACAAGGTCTACACGCCCCCGCGCGAGATCATGTCGGCCGTCCCGGGCCTGCGCCAGCAGGAGATGCACCGCCACAAGGAGCGCGGCTTCTGCTGCGGCGCCGGCGGTGCGCGGATGTGGATGGAGGAGCGGATCGGCAAGCGCATCAACACCGAGCGCGTCGACGAGGCGCTGTCCCTCAACCCGGACATCGTGTCGACGGCCTGCCCGTTCTGCCTGGTCATGCTCACCGACTCGGTCAACGGCAAGAAGAACGACGGCGCCGCGAAGGAATCCCTCCAGGTCGTGGACGTGGCTCAGCTGCTCCTCGACTCGGTGAAGACCCCGGCCGATCCGTCCGGCCCGTCCGGTACGGAAGAGCCCGAGTCGGCGGCGGACCAGCAGCCCGTTCCGTAACCGCCTCTCGAACCGCCTCGCGCCCTACCGACGGCCGGTCCCGCCTTCCCGGCGGGGCCGGCCGTCGGCGTGCGGGGCGCGTCGCCGCGGAGCCCCCGGAGACATGACCGACCCTCGGAGATCCGGCAGGGACCTCGGAGATCTGGTCGGGTCCTCGGAGTTGTGGTCGGGCCCTCGGAGATGTGGTCGGGCCCCGTACAACTCTCCTGCCCCACCGGCGGTCTCCTCTGCGCCGGACACCTCGTGTCCCACCTCCCGTCCGACGACTCCCGGATCACGACCTCGGGCGCCCGCTCCATCGGCCCGTCCGACGTCGGCGTCTCCACGACCGGCGCCCCCGTCCTCGGCGGCAACGCCGCCAACTGACACGCCCCGGCGCGGCCTTCGGCCGCTGATCCGTCCGTGTACGTGACGCACGAGCACCGGGCGGCACAGGGGCACCACCGGCCGGCGACCGGTGGTGCCCCTGTGCCGCCCGTACCGCTCCAGATCCTCTTCGGCTCCGCGGACGGCCTCACCGGCAGGGCGGTCGAGCCGCGCATCCCCGAGCGCGCCCGGTTCGGCGACGAGTGGCCCGGCCACCCCGTGTGCGGCGACGCCTCAACACCTCGGGCTGACGCCCGTCCGGTCCCACCCGCCCCTCAGCCCCGTCCGATCCCCTGGTCCCGTCCGGACCCGTCCGGTCCCGTCCGATCCCCTAGGGGATGTCACAGCTCGGCCGCAAAGCCGGGCCTGTTGCCGCAGGCCCGGCATGCCACCCACCCGGACCAGGTACGTTCGATTCGTGGCTGGATTCAGGATCGGACGCGGCCGGGACAACCGCACCCCGCAACAACAACCGCAGCGGCAACCGCAGCAACGGCAGCAACAGCCGTACGGGCAGCAGGCAACACCGCCTCAGGCCCCGTACGGCCAGCAGCAGTGGCCGCAGACACCGCAGTACGGCGGACAGCACGGCGAGCCCGAATACTTCGGCGACCCGCACCCGGGCCACGCCCAGGGCGGTCACGGCAGCCACGGCGGCCCCGCAGGAGGTGACCCGTACGCCAACAGCAACAACAATCCGGGTCACACCCAGGCGTTCAGCATCGGCGAGGACCCGTACGGCGACGGCAGTACCTACCACGCCGGCGACAGCCCCGCCCCGCCCGCGGGCCCGCGCCTGCACTGGAAGCAGCTGCTGAGCGGCATCGTGCTGCGCCCGGGACCGACGTTCTGGCAGATGCGCGACTACCCGGTCTGGGGCCCGGCCCTGACCGTGACGTTCCTCTACGGACTGCTCGCGATCTTCGGCTTCGACAAGGCCCGCGAAGAGGTCATCAGCGCGACCCTGACCAACGTCATCCCGTACGTCCTCACCACCGGTGTCGCGGTGGTCGTCTGCGGTCTGATCCTGGGCGCGGTGACGCACACGCTCGCCCGCCAGCTCGGCGGCAACGGCTCCTGGCAGCCGACCATCGGCCTCTCGATGCTGATCATGTCCCTGTCGGACGCCCCGCGCCTGGTCTTCGCGCTGTTCCTGGGCGGCGAGAACGGGCTGGTCCAGGTGCTCGGCTGGGTGACCTGGCTGGCGGCGGGCGCCCTGTTCACCTCGATGGTGAGCAAGTCGCACGACCTGCCGTGGCAGAAGGCCCTGGGCGCGTCCGCGATCCAGCTGGTGGCGCTGCTGTCCCTGATCAAGCTGGGCACGATCTGACGTACCCCGTCGGCGCACCACGCCGTCGTACCCCGCACGGCAACGGAAGAAGGGCCCCGGCGCGACACCGCGCCGGGGCCCTTCCCACTTCTCCGCCTCTCCGCCTCGTCAGGCGTCGAGGACCTGCCCCGCCCGACGGATAACCGGCGGAGCGACCGACCAGGGGAAATTGATCCACTCGTCGGTGCGCTTCCACACGTACTCGCACTTCACGAGCGAGTGCGCCTTCTCGTAGATGACCGCGCTGCGCACCTCCGCCACATGATCGAGGCAGAAGTCGTGCACGAGCTTGAGCGTCTTGCCCGTGTCCGCCACGTCGTCGGCGATCAGCACCTTCTTGTTGCTGAAGTCGATCACGTTCGGCACCGGCGCCAGCATCACCGGCATCTCCAGGGTCGTACCGACCCCGGTGTAGAACTCGACGTTGACCAGATGGATGTTCTTGACGTCGAGCGCGTACGCCAGCCCGCCCGCCACGAAGACCCCGCCGCGCGCGATGCTCAGCACGATGTCGGGCTCGTACCCGTCGTCGGCGATGGTCTGCGCGAGCTCGCGCACCGCGTTGCCGAACCCCTCGTACGTCAGGTTCTCCCGCACGTCACTCTTACCCATACCCGGCATCACACCTGCGTCCGATGGAAATTGAGGAAGGACCGCGAGGCCGTCGGCCCGCGCTGTCCCTGATAACGCGACCCGTACCGCTCGGAGCCGTACGGGAACTCGGTGGGCGAGCTCAGCTGGAACATGCACAGCTGCCCGATCTTCATACCGGGCCACAGCTTGATCGGCAGCGTCGCCAGGTTCGACAGCTCCAGCGTCACGTGCCCGGAGAAGCCGGGGTCGATGAATCCGGCGGTCGAGTGCGTGACGAGCCCGAGCCGTCCGAGCGAGCTCTTGCCTTCCAGCCGCGACGCGAGATTGTCCGGCAGCGTGATCGTCTCGTAGGTCGACGCCAGCACGAACTCACCGGGGTGCAGGATGAACGCCTCATCCCCCTCCGGCTCCACCTCCCGCGTCAGGTCCGACTGCTCCACAGCCGGGTCGATGTGCGGGTAACGGTGGTTCTCGAACACCCGGAAGTAGCGGTCGAGCCGCACGTCGATGCTCGAGGGCTGCACCATGGATTCGTCGTACGGATCAATACGCACGCGTCCGGCGTCGATCTCGGCCCGGATGTCCTTGTCTGAGAGAAGCACGCCCCGAGGATACGCAGAACGCGCGGGCCCGCCCCAATCGAACGGCCCCGCGCGCTCCTCACTGCCGGTCACTGCCTGCGCTAACGCTGCTCCAGCACCACCGGCACGGCATTCCGCAGCCGGGCGCAGCGCGGGCAGCGGATGAGCCGCCCCGGCCCGATCCGGCCGGCTCCGAGCCGCTGCAGCGGGAATGATGTGGTGCTGAACACGTGCCCTTCGGCACAACGGACGACGGTGGGCTCCATCAGGTCCATCAAGTCCCTTCCCCAACAAAGCATGGACGAGAACGCCACATTAGGGGATGAAGAGGACGCCCCTCCAGGCGGCACTCCGCCCTCCAAGGTACGACCCCACCCGAACCCGAAAACCGCCATCACAGACACGGGGCCGGGGGGTGGGGTACACTGTCGGACGACGCGGCGCCGGTCAACGGCCCGCTGCGCGGGTGTAGTTTAATGGTAGAACATGAGCTTCCCAAGCTCAGAGCGCGAGTTCGATTCTCGTCACCCGCTCTTTGATGAAGGCCCCGGTCAGCGACCGGGGCCTTGTTCGTTGCCTAGACCTCTCAGGGGCCGCGCACCACCTCCGCACCGCCTACTCCCACCCCGCGGACGCCACTCCTGGATGTGCCAGCGCTTCGGTGCGCTCCTGGTCTGTGCCTGGTCATCCGCCCACTCCGCAGATTCGATGTCAGACGCATGGTGCAAGGTAGCCGAGGGCGGGGCTGTCACGGTCCGCCTGGGCAGACGAGGAACCTGTGGAGAGAGTGGCATGCCGAAGATCCCCAAAGGGCGGCGCGTAGGCCAGGCTGCGGTGAACGCGCTGCGCACGCTGCTTGAGGAGCACGACCACATCGTGCAGGAGATATCCGGGCAGAACGACTTCGGTGAGGATTTCTACGTCACCTTCACCGATGACGGGGATGTCACCAGCGACACGATCAAAGTCCAGGTCAAGGGAGGGGACAGCTGGCGTCGAGGCAACGGCTACGTCGTGCCCGTCGACCGGCATCGCGATACCTGGTCAGAGGGCAACATCCCTGTCTACTGCGTGGTGTACGACCCAAACAGCAAGAACCTGTACTGGGCAAACGCCACCCAACAACTCCGCCGCTTCGGTTCCTTCAATGCACCACACTTCATCGGGATCAGCCCCAATGCGGTGCTGGACAACACCACCATAAATTCCTTTGTCGCCCAGGCACGCCGCTACGTCGGGCGCTATCGGGGTCGGCAAGCCGTCCTCACCCATCTCGAGGAAATGTCCGGAGCCGAATTCGCCCCTGCAGATCACGTTCTTCACTTCGTCAACGGCGACGACGATGACCTCATCTTCTGGAAGCGCCCGGGCGACGTAGTGGCGACGCTGCTGCTCAGCACCCAGGAGTGGGAACCAGCTTGGGTCACTCTGGAGTCGCTGATGCGGTCCGAGCTTCCGATGTCGGAAACCTCGAACGGCCGCGAGATCCTGGACCCCGATCTGTGGACCGCCGAGGACCTGGGGCTGAACCGAACCGAGATCATGTGGGTGGTTGCGTGCTTCGCCTCCACCCGACAAGCCGACGAAGGTCCGGAAGGCGAACTCGTCGAGTGCGAGGAATATCCAAGTTGCACCGGGGAGGAACTCAAGGAACACGGCAGTATCGAAGCGGACGTCATCCATACATACGTGCTCGACTGCATACCCGACCGCATCGATGCCGAGCCCGACCTCGTGCAGCGCTCAATCCGAGCGATGCGAGAGGAAACCGATCTGGAACCGAACATCGTCGCCGAACTCGGCTCCCTCGAAACCGACCCACGTGTCGTCCGACAGGTGCACAAGCTCAGCCGGGCAACGGTGGAGACGGTGGACGACATCGAACCGGAGGCATACCGGCTGGCCATCCTCTATCTCATCCAATGCATCTACGTAGGTGGCCCCTCTCTCCCCCTCGACGAACAGGTCCGAATCGTGTGGCGCATCCCCGGGCCGACGACACCCACGTCACAGGCTCGATGAACGCGAACAGGGTGCACAGCCCCGCAGCCCGCCCAACAGGGAGGGAGCCGCATCCGGATCGTCGCCGTGATCGTCAGTACCTGACGGCGACGCCGTCAGCCGACCGACACTGCGACCGCGTCACAACTTCTCTGGAGATGCTTCCGAAATCCAAGGGCACCTCGCCTGGCCAAGTCGAAGAAGCGCGCCGGCCAGGGCCTTTCGCTTGCCTACCAAGACACCGCTGCTCCCGCCCCACCGCGAGTACCGGAGCACCGCAAGCCACCCCCTGCATACTGCAGTATGCTTTTCGTGTGCCCTCAACGACTCGCATCACCGTCACGCTCCCCAGCGATCAGGTGGCGGAGCTCCGCAAGCTCACGGACAACGTTTCCGGCTACGTAGCGGAAGCCGTAGCCCGCCAGATCAGGCACCAGCTCCTGGGCAACGACCTTCGCCGCCACGAGGAAGAACACGGTCACTTCAGCGACGAGGAGCTCGCCGAAGCCCGCGCAAAGATCCTTGGCGCCAGCGACTCCACCAAGAATGCGGACGCCGCGTGAGCGAGCGCATCGAAACCGTCGTCCTGGACTCAGAGGGGCTCTCCGCCTGGATCGCGCAGGACCGCAAACTCCTCGCAATGCTGCAGGTCTTCCACGACATGGGAGCCGATCTCGTGATCGGCGCGAACACCATCGTGGAAGTCAGCCACTCCCGTACCAACATTCCCCGCCTGAACTGGGCCCTGTCCCGTATCAAGGTAGAACCGGTCACCGAGCAAGCAGCCAAAGCGGCAGCGGAGCTCCTCAAAGGCGCCGGACTGCACGGACACAAGTACGCCATCGACGCCACGGTCGCCGAAGTCGCCCTGCGCCAGCCGAAACCCGTCGCCCTGCTGACGTCCGACAGCGACGACATGACCAAGCTCTGCGGCAGCCAGGTCCGCATCATCCCTCTCTGACCCGCCGGCCCACCCGGAGCATGCACCTCGGCAGGTTGTGTTGCACTGCCGCCGCCCGTGCCCCATCCGTGCCCAGCCGAGCGGACAACAGCGGTCATGTACGGCGCCCGGAGTCCACTCCGACTTCTCACGCCTCGGCCAAACATGCAGGTCAGATCCAATACGACCGTTCAAGAACCGTTGATTCCCAAGCTCAGAGCGCGAGTTCGATTCTCGTCACCCGCTCCAAGCGAAAGCCCCAGGCCATCGGCCCGGGGCTTCTTTGTCGTCTGGAGCGGCTCAGGTGTAGCGCACCCTCCGAGCCTCTCCTGCGGGCTTCAGGCCCCACAAGGAAGCATCAGTTGGCCCCGGGCCGTCAGAGGGGCAAGTCGTCGGGCAGGACTCGGAACGCTTTGTGGCGGCCGAGAGGGCGGACGGCACGAAAGCCGCGCCGGTCCAGGGTGAGAATCGCATCGGTGTCGTAGTCGCCCGCCAGGGCCACATTCACCGCGTCAGCCAGATCGAGATCGATTCCCAGGTAGCGGGCACGGACGGATTGGGCAACGCCCAGGCGTTCCTCAGTAATCTCGGGTACAGAGACCCGACCGCGGCGCATCCAGCCCCGGATGTCCTCGATCGCACCCACCGCGGCCTCACGGCCGAGTTCCCGGGTAGCCACGTGATCGAGTTCGGCCAACAGCAGCGGAGACATGACGAGCAGCCCGGCGGCCATGATCGCTTCCTGGGCCGCCTCGCGCTCCGGGTGCGTTGAATCGAGGGCGGCCAACAGGCCGGACGTATCGGCGATGACGATGATCACGCAGCGGTTCCGGGATCCGTCTCGCGCCGGACGGCGTCGGCGACGGTGTCACGCACTTCGTCATTACGAAAGGTGCGCCCCGGGCCGGGGAAGGTACGGGAGAACAGTGGCTCGTCCCATACCCGGTTGGCCATCGCGGCGAGATGGATTCCTTGCCTGATGATCTCAGCCTCGCTTATACCGCGGCGTTTGGCCGCTTCTTTGATGATCGCGAGGTCTTCCGGGTCGGCGTAGACGTTAGTCCGCTTCATCGGCATGTACCAGCCCTAGTCCATGTACCAAAGTGATGTACGTCTGCGCGCTGGCCAGGAAACATCACGCGCTCGCAGCGCCTCGACGACCACAGGTCATCCACGCCGAAGCCGCGTCCCCTGCTTCCCGTGGCCCGAGTGAAGTCACCGCCGCGAGGGCACTCCTCCGAGGGCCCCGTGCCACTACGTGCCATCCGGAGGAGTAAGCAGTGGCCGGAATGGCCCTCACGGGCGTGCGAGAGGGGCCCGGCGGATTCTCCGGGCCCCTCTCACGTCCTGCTCAGAGCCAGGAGTCCCAGATGCCGTACGCCGTCGAACGGCTCACGGCCTCGGCGCCCGAGGCGTCCAGGCGTACGACGCGGTAGTAGTACAGGCCGAGCCGGTCCTCGTGCACCGTGGTGTCCATGTGGAACGCGGTGTCACCCGCCGTGCCCTCGGCCAGGGTGACGTAGGCGGCCGTGGCGGGGTCCCAGCGTTCCACGCGATAGCTCGCGAACCGGGAGCAGTCCCCGAGGCCGGCGCTCTCGGAGCAGCCGACGTACAGCTCCGGGTACTGGTCCTCACGGACCTCGGTCTCCGTCCAGCCCGGCGGCCGGGTGTCGGGCAGGGTGACCGAGACCTCGGCGGGGCGGAGGACGTCGAGCGGCTCGTCGTCGTGCTGGAGCCGGTCGTCCGTGGCGGCCACCTTGTAGACGTGGGTGGCGCCGTCGGGGACGGTCGGGCAGAGGATCTCGGTCGTGGCCAGGGAGCTGCCGGTCCAGCAGTTCTCCTTCCAGACCGTCTCGCCGCTGTCCGGGTCCGTGACGCCCTGCCACACGTGGTAGCCGGTGACGTCGGCGTCGGCGGGCGGCGTCCAGGTCAGCCGGACGCCGAGCGGGACGCGTTCCGCGGTCAGGTCCCGCACCGGGGCGGGACGCTCGGTGTCCGGGGTGGTCTCCGTGGCGGCCGGGCCGGGCTGAGAGACACGCCCGTACCGGTCGGTCGTCACGACCCGGTACTCGTACGTCGTCTCCGACGTGCCCTGGACGTCCCAGCAGACGCCGTTGACCTGCTTGCGAGCGGACAGGGGGGCGTCGTCCGCCCAGGTCCAGTACGTCTCCGGGTCCTCCAGCGGCTCGTCCTGCGAGGTGAACGGCTTGCACTTGTCCACGACGCCGGTCTCGCCGGTCGCGGTGTCGGTGCGGACGATCTTGTACGTCGGAAGGGGCGTTTCGTCGACGGTCCACGGGTCGACGCTGCTCCACTCCACCATCACCCCCTCACCGAACCTGTGGGCGGTGGTCTTGAAGGCGGGGATCGCTTCCGGCCGGTCGGCCATCTTCAGCGTGATCTCCACCGGCGCGGCGGCGTTGCCCTTGGCGTCCACCGAGCGCACCGCGTACCGGTAGCTGTCGGCGACGGCGGCCAGCTGACGCGGCACCACGTCGGTCTGCGTGGCCGTGCTCCCCCCGGGCCGGGCGTCGTCATAGCCGCCGGTCGCCGGGTCGTACTGGAGGACCTGGTACGAGGCGGCCCCGGTGACGGGCGACCACAGCAGATGCGGAACGCCCGACCGGTACTCGACGCGCAGCTGCGTGACGGCGGCCGGCGGGGTCAGGTCGGGGGTGGTGAACGTCGTGGCGGCCGAGTACGCCGACCAGTTCCCGGCGGCGTCCCGGGCCCGGCCCCGGTAGGTGACCTTGCTGCCGTCGGCCGGATAGCCGGTGTCGCAGATCGCACCCTTGGCGCCGGAGTGGACGGTGCTCCAGCGGTTCGTGGCGGCGTCGAGCCGCTGCATCTCGTACCAGGCGATGTCGGTGGCGTTCTTCGCGGTGGTGACCAGCTGCGGGGCCGCGTAGGGCTGGCCGGACGGGCACGCGTCCCACTCCACGAAGGGCGCGGCGGGCGGCGTCCTGTCGACGGTGGTCACGAGCCGGTCGGCGCTGCCGCCGGAGATGTTGCCCGCCTTGTCGACGGCCCGCACCTCGTAGTAAAAGGCCTCGCCGGTCTTCGGCAGGGTGCTGTCGGTGTACGACGTGGCGGTGGTCGTCGCGAGCGGCTTGCCGGGATACGCCGTGCCCTTCAGCCGCCGGTGAATCCGGTAGTTCGCAAGGTCCATCTCGCTGTTCCTGGACCAGGTGAACTTGGCCGCTCCGGTGGTGGTGTCGTAGGAAACGGCCGCGCCCGTCGGGGTGAGGGGCTTGACCTTGTCGACGTCGACGGAGGTGCGCGGCGTGTAGGCGTACTTGACGTCCGCGGAGCCCGTCCAGTTGACGAAGTCGATGCGGAGCGCGTGCTTGCCACTGGGAATCGTCACGTCGACCGTCTTCCTGACGGTGCCGGAGACGTTCTTCCACAGGTCGATCTTGCGGACACCGTCGAGGTAGACCCGTACGCCGTCCTGGGCGGACGCCGTGAACGTGAAGGGGCCGCCCGAGCCGAAGTCGCGCGTCACCGACCAGCGCACGCCGAAGTTGTTGGACGGTACGCCGGAGACGGGAGCGCCCGTGCCCCAGTTCTGGTCGATCGTGGAGTCGCAGTCCGTCTTCTTCGGCGTGCCCGTGAACGTCGTGTTCGCGAAGAACTGCCGTGTGAAGACGGGGGAGGCGCAGCTCACCGCCGCGGAGGCGGGTACGGCGGTGGCGTAGAGCACTCCGCCTGCCGTGGCCAGAGCCAAGGCGGTGGCGGTGGTGCGTCTGGCTGGGTTCATCAAGTCCTTGGGTCCTGTTCAGCGGCAGATGTCGATCGGCACGTCGCCGAACAGGACCGACGGGAGCGCCGATTGGTTGTACGAGCCCCGGCCGGTCACCGCAGCGGTGACGGCCCCGTCGTTCGGGGGGCAAGGTCTCCAGTACCTCGCCCCGCCCGGCGCCGGCGCACCGGGGCCCGCCGGCGGCATGGAGCGATCCGCGGTTCGCCCGGCGAAGCCCACGTTCCACGCCGTGAAGAACACCGAGTTCCAGGACCGGGCCGAGCAGGGAAGGAAGTGCGGTGACAAGACCGGAGTGCGCCCCGGCGGCTCCGTCCCGTACCCCTTCGTCCCGCCTTCTCGCCGCGCCCGCTGTGTGCTGTGCGATTCCAGGTCGAAACGTTTCTGCACTCTCGCACGCGCTCCGCTCGCCCCGCGTTCCGTGCTTGACGGACTTCATGAGACGCGGCGCGGTCGCCCGACCTCAGCCGAATTTGCATTTGATCCTATTTTCTTCCGCGCCCTTGTCACGGCATCGCTGTGTGCAGGTAGCTATTGCGTACGCCCGCTCCTTCGCTCCGGGCTCCCGATGAGCCCTGGGCAGGGCGGCAGTGCACCGGCTTCCGGTGCGCGGCCGGCCAGGGAGGCGGCCGTGCCACCTGCACGTGAGGAGAAGTCATGAAGAAGGCTTACGAAGCACCGACCCTCGCCCGGCTCGGGACGTTCCGGAAGAAGACCGGGCTGCTGCGGAGCTCCGGCAACGACCGGCTGATCCTGAGCAAGAACTGACGGCCGAGGCTCTGATCCGACGTCATGACTGAGCTGCACGAGAGTGCGGGGGCGGGCCCCGGCGACGCGCACTTCACGGTCTTCACCGACCGTGAGGACGCGGCCGCCGTGGCCCGCTCCCTCTCCCGCCCCGGAACACGGACCCTGAATCACGCCTCGGGCCGGCCCTGGCTGGTGGGGCGGTGGCACGACCAGGAGATCGTCACCGCGCGCGCCGGCCACACGGCCCTCGCCGTCATCGGCTGCTGCCCCATCGACGCCGCGGAGCTCGAACGGCATGCCGCGCGGCTGCGCGATCTCGCCGGACTCGACGCACTGGCCCGTTCCCTCCCCGGGAGCTTCCACCTCGTCGCCGCGCTCGACGGGCGGATCAGGGTGCAGGGCACCGCGTCCGGTCTCCGGCTGGTCTTCCACGCCCGCGTCGGCGGAACGCAGGTGGCCGCCACCCGGGCCGACGTACTCGCCACCGCTCTCGGCGCCGGTCCGGACGAGGAGCAGCTGGCCGTCCGGCTGCTGTGGCCGGTACCCCATCCGCTCGCCGAGGCACCCATGTGGCGGGGCATCACCGCGGTCTCCCCGCACGACGCGCTGATCGTCGCGGCGGACGGGCGGACCGTACGCCACTCGCGCTGGTGGACACCGCCCGAGCCGGTGCGCACGCTCGCCGACGGCGCGCCCCTCGTCCGTGCGGCCCTCACCGAGGCCGTCGACGCCCGTACGCGCCGGGGCGGCGTGGTCAGCTGCGATCTGTCCGGCGGCCTCGACTCCACCTCCGTCTGCTTCCTGGCCGCGCGGTCACCGGCCCGCGTGGTGGCGAGCACCTGGCCGGGGCGCGACCCCGCCGACACCGATCTGTACTGGGCCGAACAGGCCGCCCGGTCCCTGCCGGACGTCGAGCACGTCGTCTGGGACGCCGACGCCTCGCCGCTGGTCTACGACGACCTGCTCGGCATCGACGACCTGCTGGACGAACCGACCATCGGCGTCATGGACCGCTCACGGGTCCTGCACCACCTGCCCGCCCTGGCCGGGCGCGGCAGCCGGCTTCACCTGACCGGCATCGGGGGCGACCACGTGGCCTGGTGCTCCGAGGCGTACTACCACCGGCTGCTGCGCACCCGCCCGCTGTTCGCCGTCCGCCAGCTGCGCGGCTTCCGGGCCCTGTGGCAGTGGCCGCTCGCGGACACGGTACGTGCGCTGGCCGATTCACGGCCGTACGGGAAGTGGCTGGCCGACTCCGGCGGTCACCTGCGGGACCCCGCGCCCGCCGGCGTCAGCACCGGTCTCGGCTGGGGCATGCCCCCTCGCCTCTTCGACTGGGTCACCCCCGACGCCGAACGGGCGGCCCGGCGGGCGCTGCGCGAGGCCGCCGCGCACGTGGTCCCGCTCCACCCGGACCGCGGCCTGCACGCCGACCTCGAACAGATCCTTTCCTGCACCCGCGTCCTCCGCCAGTGGGACCGGATGGCGGCCCGGGCCGGGGTGCCGATGGCATCGCCGTTCTTCGACGACCGGGTGATCGAGGCATGCCTCGCGGTCCGCCCGAGCGAGCGCGTCACGCCCTGGCGGTACAAGCCCCTCCTGACCGCCGCCATGAGCGGGATCGTGCCCGACGCGTGCCTGCGGCGCACCAACAAGGCCGCCGCGTCCATGGACGCCGCCAACGGACTGCGCGAACACCGCGCCGACCTGCTGGCGCTCTGGGAGGACTCGCGGCTGGAACAGCTCGGACTGGTCGACGGCGCGGCCCTGCGCCGGCTGGCCCAGCGGCCGGGCACACCCGAACTGCGCGACGCGATCCTCTACTCGACCATCGCCGCCGAGGTGTGGCTGCGCGGACTCGACCGGACGACCGGCCGCAGGACGCCCACCTCCTCCTGACCACGGCTCCCAGCGGAAGGGCACACGCATGGCACTGAAGTTCGGCGCCGACGTCTCCACTGCCGAGACCGACTACGGCACGGTCCTCCTGGACGAACGCACCGGGCAGTACTGGGAGCTGAACCCCACCGCCACCCTGGTGGTCAGCACGCTGATGGCGGGCGGTGACGAAGCCGACGCGGTCGCCGAGCTCACCGACACGTTCGACATCGGCCCCGACCGGGCGAAACAGGACGTCGACGCCCTCGTCCGGCAACTGCGGGCCTCGGGGCTGGCCCGATGACGACACCCAGCGCACTGGACAGGCCCTCCGGGGTGCCCTTCGCGCGGCGGCTGGCCGCCCGTGCCGTCCTGCTGCCCGCCGTCGCCCTCTCCCTCCTGCCGCCCCGCCGGATCCGTGCCGTACTCGGCCTCGTCCGCCGGGGGGCCGCCCCGGCCACCGCCGCACAGGCCAAGAACGCCCGGGACGCGATGTGCGCGGTGAGCCTGCGCTGCGCCGGCCCGAAGGGCTGCCTGCCGCGTTCCCTGGGCGCGGCGCTCGTGTGCCGCCTCTCGGGGACCTGGCCGGCCTGGTGCACGGGGGTGAGCACGGTGCCGCCGTTCACGGCGCACGCCTGGATCGAGGCGGACGGCCGCCCCGTGGGCGAGGGCGTACCCGACGACTACTTCACCCGGCTGATGACGGTCGCCCCCGCGATCCGAACGGACCGATGACCGGCACCGAAGCGGACCCGGCTGAGCCGGCTGAGCCGACGGCCCAGGAGGATCGCTCCACCCGGGCCGCGGTCGCCACCATGTACCGGCTGACCACCGGGCACCGGGCCTCCGTCGCCGTCGCCACCGCGCTCACCCTGGCCGGCTCCGCCCTGGGACTCGCCCAGCCGCTCGTCGCCAAACACGTCGTGGACGGGAGCGGACAGGGACAGGTGCTGTGGCCGCTGCTGCTCCTGGCCGCGCTGTTCGTCACCGAGGCGGCGACGGGCGCGGTGGGCCGCTTCGTCCTGGAGCGCATGGGCGAAGGCGTCGTACGGGGGCTGCGCCACAGCCTGGTGGCGCGGCTGCTCCGGCTGGAGATGAGGGAGTACGGCCGGCACCGCAGCGGCGACCTCATCTCCCGGGTCACCGCCGACACCACCCTGCTGAGGGAGGTCGTGTCCCAGGCGCTGGTCGACCTGGTGACGGGGGCCCTCGTCGCGGCGGGCGCCGTCATCCTCATGGTGTGGATCGACCCGCTGCTGCTGCTCCTGGTCGCCCTCACGGTGGCCGCCGCCGCCGCGATCGTCGCTTCGCTGCTGAAGGGCATCAGGGTGGCGTCCGAACACATGCAGGATTCCGTCGGCGCGATCGCCGCAGATCTGGAGCGCGCGCTCGGCGCCCTCCCGATGGTCCGGGTCCACCGCGCCGAGGACCGCGAGGCGGCCCGCATCGGGGTACGCGTCGAAGCGGCCCACAGCGCGGGCGTACGGACCGCGAAGCTCGCGTCCGTGATGAGTCCGGCGGTCGAACTCGCCGTCCAGGGCTCCTTCCTGATCGTCCTGGTGATCGGCGGCCTGCGGGTCGACGGCCGCGCCACCTCCCTCGGCGATCTGGTCGCCTTCCTGCTGTACGCCTCCTACCTGGTGCTGCCGTTGTCGTCGGTCTTCCGCGCGGTCGGCCTCATCCAGCGCGGCATGGGCGCCTACCAGCGCATCGAGCAGGCGCTGTCCCTGCCCGCGGAACCCCCGCAGCGGGAGACGCCGGCCGTGTGGGCGCGTACGCGCGAACCGGCCCGGCAGACCGTTTCGCCCGAGGAGCCCGTCCTCGCCCTGCGGGACATCGGCTTCGGCTACGTCCCGGACCGGCCGGTGCTGCGGGGCCTGTCCTTCAGCGTCGCGCACCGGCAGCAGGTCGCCCTGGTCGGCCGGTCGGGCGCCGGAAAGAGCACGGTCTTCGCCCTGGTGTCCAGGTTCTACGAACCGGACTCCGGGGCCCTGCTGTTCGACGGCCTGCCCGCCGGCGGACTGAGCCGCGCCGCGTGCCGCGCACGCATCGCCGTCGTCGACCAGAACACCCACGTCGTCCACGGCACGCTGCGGGACAACATCACCTACGCCGTGCCCGACGCCACCGAGGCCGAGGTGCGACACGTCGTCGAACTCGCCCGGCTCGAAGGTGTCGTACGGCGGCTGCCGGGCGGCCTGGCAGGAGTGCTCGGCGAACGCGGCGGCACCCTCTCGGCGGGAGAGCGCCAACGTGTCGCCCTGGCCCGCGCCCTGCTCGCCCGCCCCGCGCTCCTCCTGCTCGACGAGCCCACCTCCCACCTCGACACCATCAACGAGACGGCGCTCACCGCGGTGATGAGGGACGTCACCCGGGAGTGCTCCGTGCTGGTGATCGCCCACCGGCTCTCCACCGTGCAGCACGCCGACCGGATCGTCGTACTGGACGACGGCCGCGCCGCCGCCTGCGGACGTCACGAGGAACTGCTCACCGGCAGCCCCGTCTACCACGAGCTGGCCGCCGGACAGATGCTCCGCCCGGCCGGCACCCGGACCTCCGCCGTCACGACCCCCCGCACCCGCCCCCGCCACCCGCTGTGAACCGGTTCGAAGACCTCGTGCCGCGTGCGTGCCGAGCGCGCCCGCCGGCCGGCACGGGCGGGCGGGACGGTGGGCACGCGTACGCCGACGGAGGGGTGGGCGCTTCGGCAGGGTCCGGTACGCCCGGCGTAGGGGCGGAGGGCGACCGCAGGCCGTCGATGCGCCCGTACAGCCGGAACCGGTACGCGCCGTCTCCCTCCGTCCACTCCCGTACGAGACGCCAGAGGCGCACGGGGGACAACGCGGGGCGGCGCCCGTCCGGCGTCCTCGGTGCCTGTCCACAGCCACGGCTTTCCGCCGGCCTCCCCCGCTCGGCTGTGGACAACGCGTAGCCGCCCCCGGCCCGTACGGTCCGGGGGCGGGTCTGCTCAGGGGGCCCGGCCGTCCCCACGCCTCGCACGGCCGGACGGCGTGGTGGGCATGGCGGGCATGGTCCGGGGCGGTCAGCGGATGGCGGTGAAGTCCGTGCCCACGACGAGGGTGACGGTGCCTGCCACGGCGCTCGCCTCCTGCTTCGCCGTGACACCGGGCAGCCGGGACGCGAGCACCCCGGCCTGCTTTTCGAGGCCCTGGGGATAAGTCACCGCGCTCTTCTCCGCGGAGGCGGGGGCGTTGCCGGTGCCGGTGACCGTGTAGCCGGCGGACCTCAGCGTTTCGGCGACCTTCGCGGCCTGGCCGGGCATCCCGCTGCCGTTGAGGACCTGTACGCGCACCGTGGCGGCGTACACCGGTCCCTTGGAGTCGGCCGTCAGCTTCTCCTTGTCGACCTCCTGGTCCTTGGCCAGCGAGGTGAACAGGTCGGCGGCCTGCGGGTACTGCCACACCACGTTGGCCTTGTCGGAGGGATCGTCCGCCTCGCGCCCGTAGTTCGGCACGGTCAGGAAGGTCAGCCGGTCGCTCGGGATGCTCTTGATCTCGTTCGCGAGACCGGTCAGCGGCTTGATCCCCGCCAGCTTCTCGTCCGTGGTCAGGGACTTGGTGGCGGAGTCCAGGAATCCGTACAGGGCGGTCGGGCTGGTGAGCTTCTGCTTCGCCTTGGCGGCGAGGGCTTCCATGAACTCCTGCTGGCGGCCGATGCGTCCGAGGTCCGAGCCGTCACCGACGCTGTAGCGGGTACGGACGTACCCGAGGGCCTGCTCGTCCTTGACGGTCTGGCACCCGGCCTCCATGTCGAGGTGCGCCTTCTCGTCACGGATCGCCGTCTCGGGGCAGACCTCGATGCCGTCGAGGGCGTTGACCATGCCCTTGAAGCCCTGGAAGTCGACGGACATGAAGTGGTCGATCCGCAGTCCGGTGGACTGCTCCACCGTCTTGATCGTGCAGGCGGCGGCTCCCGCGACCTCGCCGCTCGTGCCTCCGATGGCGAAGGAGGAGTTGATCTTGGCATGACGGGGGTCGGACGTCGTGCCGTCGCCGCGGTCGCAGGCGGGAAGGCTCACCCACGAGTCGCGCGGCAGGGACACCACGGTGGCCCATTCCCTGTCCGCGGACAGGTGCATGACCATCAGGGTGTCCGAGTGCATGGTGTCCAGGTCCCGGCCGTACTTCGCGTTCTTGCCGTCCCGCGAATCGGAGCCCACCACCAGGATGTTCTTCGAACCCGGACTCAGGTTGACCGGCCTGCCGCCGCCCAGCTTGTTGTCCAGGTCCGCGGAATTGATGTTCCCGTCCAGGCCCGTGTAGACCCAGGCCCCGGCCCCCGCCGCCGCCAGTACGAGAACGGCCAGCGCCCCGCCGGTCCACAGCGCTATTCGCCCGCGCCGGGTCAGCCGGGCCGGCCGCTCCTCCACCTTGCGGCGGCGCCGCGTCGGCTGTGCCCGGCGACCGTGCCGCCGCCTGTCCTGCGTACCCACTCTGGCGTCCTCCGGGCCTTCGTATTCGTCCGTCCTCGACCGCCATTGCATGCGATGCGTGAACTTTACAGTCGCGCAGAGGGGGCAAATCCGTCAGGCGAAGACCCCCCTCGGCCAACGGTCCGGATCGTCGGCCCTGTTGGGGAGGGGTGCGGGAACTTCTCGTCGCGCGACGAGAGGGACGACACAGAACCGGAGAGGACCGCGTCGCGGTCGTCCCGCCGGCCGGGCAGCTCGCGCACGCGCAGGGCACCGGGGCGGCCGCGCCCGCCACCGGCGTCCACCCGGGGGGACCGGCCGGTCCGGGCGCCGGTCACCGCCTGCTTCCCGTACGGCCTGGTCAGGACTGTGCCGACCGTGGTGTACGCCGGCTCCCCGCCGGGCCGCTCCTGTACCCGGGCGCCGGAACCGGAACATCCCGGGGGGAGAGGACGGCGTTCAGTTCCATGTCGGGCCGGCGGGCTCCTGGACGGTGGCGTCGAGGCGGTTGAAGAAGTCGGTCGTGGCGATCATGAGGATGAGGGCGGCGAGCTGATCCTCGTCGAAGCGGCCGGCGGCCTCGTCCCAGACGGCGTCCGGCACCGCCTGGCCGGTGCGGTCGGCGATGCGTGCGGCGGCTTCGGTGAGGGCGGGGGCGGCGCGTTCGGCGTCGGTGAAGAACGGGGCTTCGCGCCAGACGGCGACGGCGTGGAGCCGTGCGTCGCTCTCACCGGCCTTCTTGGCACTGGCCACGCCGCCGTGCACGCAGGCGCCGCAGCCGTTGATCCGACTGGCCCGCAGGTGGACCAGTTCCAGGGTCCGCCGCGGTACGCCGCCCTGGTGCACGCCCTTGAGCAGGTTCCGGACCCCCTTCATGGCGTCGGGCAGCACCATCGCGGGGTTCTTCATCCGGGCTTCCACGGTGCTGTCCCTCCAAGCCGCCGCAGAGCAGCGGTCGTTGAGACGGTCGACTACCGTCCTCCTACCGCTCTGACGGATCGGCACACGGAGATGTGACAGATGAGCGAGAAAGACTTTCTGACGCAGCGGTTCGAGGAGCACGGAACGCATCCGCGCGGCCCGTGGCGCGGCGGCAGGCGCCGGGCTGCCGGAACAGGTCCTCAACACCCTTACCGAGGTACGTCTGTTCGGCATCGGTGAGGTGGACGGCCGTCTCGCCGGGGTGACCGCCAGGACGGCGGCGTACGCGGAGGCGGGCGCCGACGGCGTCTTCGTCCCCCGACTCCTCGATCTGGGCGTCCTGCGCGAACCGGCCCGGGGCCTGCTGCCGGTGAACGTCATGGCGGGGCCCGGTGGTCCGGCCGTCGTCGGGCCGGCCGAGGCCGGGGTGCGCCGGATCGGCGTCGGCACGGGTGTGGCGCACGCCGCGTGCACCGCGGCTCGTGACGTCGCCGTGGAACTGCTGGGCGAGGGAAGTTGCGGGGCGCTGGACGGTTCGCCGGACTTCTCCGCGCTGAACGGCCTGTTCGGGAAGTGACCGTACGAGCGGGCGGCGGTGGGCCGGGGGCTGCCGGGCCGAGGTCTGCCGGATCAGGATCTGCCGGTCCGAGATCCGCCGGTCCGGGGTGCCGGGCCTCATGCGCGCAGGCGCAGGCGCTGTCCGGGGTAGATGCGGTCCGGGCCCTCGTCGAGGATGTGCCTGTTCAGTTCGTACAGGGCCTTGGTGCCGCCGGGGACATCGGCGTGGTACGCGATGGCGGAGAGGCAGTCGCCCTCACGCACGGTGTAGGTGGGTCCGCCGACGGCTTCGCCGGAGCGCTGCGCCGGCACCCGGGACACCGCCGGGGGCTGGTAGGTGCTGCCGCCGGCACCGGCGCTCGGGGTGCGGTGGGTGCTGCCGCCGGACCTCGTGCTCGGGGCCTGGGGGGTGGCGTCGGAGGTTCCCGAGCTTCCGGCGTGGGCCGCCGCGCGGCGGCCGCACTGGGGCCACGCGGACAGACCGACGTCCCGGGCTACGCGCTGGGCCACGGCGATCTGTTCCGACCGTGAGGCGAGGTCGGCGCGGGGGGCGTACTGGTGGCCGCCGTAGGCGCGCCAGGTGGAGGGGGCGAACTGCAGGCCGCCGTAGTAGCCGTTGCCCGTGTTGATGTTCCAGCGGCCGTTGCTCTCGCAGGCGGCGATGGTCTCCCAGTCCGTTCCCGACGGGGCGGATCGCACATCGGACCGCGCATCGGACCGCACATCGGCTCGCGCAGTGCTCTGGCCGGCGAGCCCCAGAACGCTCAACAGGGCCAACAGCAGAGGCAGGATCGTTTCAGCAGTCCGCTTGACGAGGGGTGAAGGCGACATCCGGGTTTCCTCCGCTGTGCTCCGGCAGCGCCGTGACGCAGTGGTCGTCACGGCCGATGGGCATGCAAGGAATAACCCACCGATATGCTTTTAGGTGGGTATGCGGAGTTCGACGTGCGGGTTTTCACCCGGGTGGAGGCTTGTGCCGAGCGGTGGCCGGCCCCCCTCGACCGCCGCCGACGCGGTGGCGGCGTACAGCGCACCGGAGCAGACGCCGGGGCCGGTACGGTGGCGCGCCGGAAGCTCCCCCCGCACCCGTCAGTCGCCTCCCTGCGCGTCATTCCCGTCGCCGGGCGGGACAGCATGCTGCTCAACCTCAGCGGCGCGCACGCCCCGTACTTCACCCGCAACCTGGTCGTCCTGACCGACTCCGAGGGCCGCACCGGCGTCGGGGAGGTCCCCGGCGGCGAGCCCGTCCGCACCACGCTGGAGGAGGCCCGGGACCTGGTGGTGGGGCAGCCCGTCGGTGACCACCACGCGGTGCTCCGGTCCGTGCGCACCCGCTTCGGGGCCTCAAGCCCGCCGACCGGCTCGTCACCGCCGCGTCGCCGCGGAAGACCACGTCACTCGCCGCGCAGGGCCCTCTCTCCCCCTCTCCTGAAGGAGTACGTCGCGCCCTGGCTCCACCTCGCGATCACCATCGGGACGCCCCGGCGGGTGACGCCGGTGCCGGTGCGGCGGCGGGCGGCTGACGGCCTGTCGGCAGCCGCCCGCCGGCCTCGGTGGAACCCTCGTTGCCGCCCTCAGATGCAGGGGCGCCGGCCCGGTGAAGTAGGTTCAGCTGACTTGGGATTGTCAGAGTGAAATCGGGGTTGGTGCGCAAGTGCTGGTGGCGGACAGATACCGGCTGGACACACCCATCGGGCGGGGCGGGATGGGCGAGGTCTGGCGGGCCACGGACGAGGTGCTGGGCCGGCCGGTCGCCGTCAAGCTGCTGCTGGGCAACGGGGCCGACGCGTCGGCCGCGGCCCGGTTCCGCCTGGAGGCCCAGACCGCCGCCCGGCTGAGCCATCCGCACCTGGTGGCGGTGTTCGACTTCGGGGCGTGGGAGGACCAGTTCTACCTCGTCATGGAGCTCGTCGAGGGGACGAGCCTGGCGCAGACACTGGTCACCGAGGGCGCGCTGCGGGCCGACCGGGTCGCCTCGATCGCCGCCCAGGCGGCAGCCGGGCTGGCCGTGGCCCACCGCCAGGGGGTCGTGCACCGGGACATCAAGCCCGGCAACCTGATGACGAGCTTCGACGGTACGGTCAAGATCGCCGACTTCGGCATCGCCCAGTTCGTCGACGACCCCGCCACCGCGCTCACCACCGCCGGCCAGATCGTGGGCACCAGCCTCTACCTGGCGCCGGAGCGCGCGCTGGGCCGGCCCGCGGGCCCGGCCTCCGACATGTACTCCCTCGGCTGCGTCCTCTACCAACTGCTGGCGGGCCGTCCGCCGTTCCAGGCCGACACCGCGACCGGCACGCTGTACCAGCACGTCGACGCCGCCCCGGTGCCGCCGCGCGAGCTCGGGATCGACGTACCCGCTCCCTTCGAGACGTACTTGCTGGGGCTGCTCGCCAAGCAGCCCGAGGACCGGCCCACGGCCGAGCAGGTGGCCGACTGGTTCCGCCAGGACACCTGGCGCGGACACTCCCAGCCGCTCACCGCCCCGCAGCCACAGCCACAGCCACAACGGCACCGGCAGCGGCAGCCGGCGCCCCTTCCGGCGGACCAGCCCGCGCCCGGGGCCGCCCACACGTACGCCCTGCCGGCGACGGGCACGGCGCGGCCGGCGTCCCGGCGCCGCGCGGCGCCCGCCCAGCGCCCCAGTACGCGGGTGTTCGTACGGCGCAGACCCCGGGTCGCGAGTGCGATCGCAGGTGTCATCGCCTTCCTCGTGGCGGTACTCGTCGGGATGGCCTGGATGGCGCCCGACACCGGCTCCGCCGAAACCCCGGAGCCCGGCCCCGACATCACCGCGGAGTCCTCACAGGAGTGAGGCAGAGTGAGGAAACACACGGTGGTGAGCGTGCCCGGCGCACCCGCGGCACCGGTGGTCGGAAGTAAATGAAAAATTTTAGGAATGAGTGCTTCAGTCCCGGGCAGGAGCGCCCCTTGAAGGGTTTGCAGATTTGATTGGGAGGGCGAGGACATGACGACGATGCCTGTGGGAGCTACCGACGTGATGACGACGGACACGCTGACGCCGCAGCCGCAGGCGGAGTTGATCGGTGACCTGCCCTGGATCGAGGACGCGGGCAAGGTCGCGCCGAAGGACGCCCGGGCCCTGTCCCAGCTGTTCTTCGACCAGTTGCAGGTGCTCGAAGAGGGCACGCACGAATACCAGTACGCCCGCAACACCCTGATCGAGATGAACCTGTCCCTGGTCCGGTTCGCCGCCGGTCGCTTCCGCAACCGCGGCGGCGGCGACATGGAGGACATCGTCCAGGTCGGCACCATCGGCCTCATCAAGGCCATCGACCGGTTCGACCTCTCCCGCGAAGTGGGGTTCGCCACTTTCGCCGTGCCGTACATCGTCGGCGAGATCAAGCGGTTCTTCCGTGACACCAGCTGGGCCGTCCACGTCCCCCGGCGGCTCCAGGAGCTGCGTGTCGACCTGGCCAAGGCCAAGGAGGAGCTCTCCCTGCGCCTGGACCGCGATCCGACGGTGAAGGAGCTCGCCGAGCACCTCTCCCTCTCCGAGGAAGAGATCATCGAGGGCCTCGTCGCCTCCAACGGCTACACCGCGGGCTCCCTCGACGCCCCCGGCGACGGCGGTGAGGGGTCCGACGCGAACGGGCGGACGTTCGCCGACCGGCTGGGCGAGCCGGACCCGGCGATGGAGAGCGTGGAGGACCTGCACACGCTGGCGCCGCTCCTGGAGGAGCTGGACGACCGCGACCGCCGCATCATCGAAATGCGGTTCGGCCAGGAGATGACCCAGTCGCAGATCGGCGAGGAGCTCGGCGTCTCCCAGATGCAGGTCTCCCGGCTCCTGTCGCGTGTCCTGAAGCGGCTGCGCACCAAGATGCTGGTCGAGGACTGAGCGGAAACCCCGGTGGACCTCCCCCGGCCGTCGGTGCCGGAGTACGGGCCGGTGCCGGCGGAGCCCCCGCCCGTACTGACAGCACCGCCCCCGAAGTGGCACAGTGGAACGATGCCTCCCAGCCCTCCGTCGCGCCTCCACGACCTGGCGCACACCGCTTCCGACATGACGGACCTGCTCGCGGTCCTCTGGGGGAGGGCGCAGATGGAGGCGCCCTCCGGGCCGATCTCGCCGTCGCAGCTCCGTGCGCTGCTGGCGATCGAGCGCCTGGAGGGCGGCAACCTGCGGACGCTGGGGGAGGCGCTGGGCTCCAGCCCTCCCGCCACGAGCCGGCTGTGCGACCGTCTGGAGGCGGCCGGCCTGGTGGAGCGGCGCCTCAGTCCGTCCAGCCGCCGCGAAGTGCAGTTGCACCTGAGCAGGCCGGGGCGGGCGCTGCTCGGTGAGGTACGGGAGTGCCAGGTGCGGGAGCTCGGCCCCGTACTCGAGGCGATGTCGTCCGAAGCCCTCGCGCAGCTGGCCACCGGCCTCGCCGCGTTCAGGGACGCCGCCGCTTCGGTGATCGACGGCGGCGCCGCGGACGACGCCCGTATGCGTGTGGTGCGCCCCGCCTGAGACGGGACGGAGGTCCGGGTGTCACAGCCCACCCCCCACAACAATTGTTGTCAAAAGACAACAGAGCAATCTACCCTCTTCGCGGACGCACCGGACAGCCCGGCGGACCAGGCCGACCGTGGCGAGAGGAGAGACCCGGACATGGGGACACTCTCCGACCCCGCCCAGACCGCCCTGTGGAACTGGGAACAGCCGACCGTGCTGCTCATCGAGGACGACCCGGGCGACGCGCTGCTCGTCGAGGAGCTGGTGGCCGACGGCGGTGTCTCCATAGAACTGCGCTGGGCCAGGTCCCTGGCGGACGCCCTCGAGCAGCTGTCCTCGGACAGGCCGCACTGCATCCTGCTCGACCTCCACCTGCCGGACGCCCAGGGCCTGGAGGCCCTGGAGAAGGTCCTGGGGCACGCGGACGGTTCCGCGGTGGTGGTCCTGACCGGGCTCGCCGAGGAGCAGGCCGGTCTGGCGGCGGTGGCGGCGGGCGCCCAGGACTACCTCCTCAAGGGACGGCTGGAAGCGGACCTGTTCGTACGCGCCATCCGTTACGCGATCCAGCGCAAGCAGACCGAACAGGCGGCCTCCGCCCTCCAGGCCGGCCAGCTGCGCGCCCAGGAGAACGCCCGGCTCGAACGCGGCCTGCTGCCCACCCCCCTCCTGCTCGACAAGAGCGTCGAGGTCTGCTCCCGCTACCAGCCGGGCCGCGCCCAGGCGCTGCTCGGCGGGGACTTCTACGACGTCGTGCAGACCCCCGACGGCACGACGCACGCGGTGGTGGGTGACGTGTCGGGCCACGGTCCCGGCGAAGCCGCCCTGGGCGTGTGCCTGCGCGTGGCCTGGCGGTCGTTCGTGCTGGCCGGGGCCCGCGGCGAGGAGCTGCTGGGCCTGCTGGAGCGGATGCTCGTCGCGGAACGCTCCGGACCGGAGATCTTCGCCACCCTCACCTGCCTGAGCCACACCGCCGGGGAGAGTCACGTGAACGTGTTGCGGGCCGGTCACCCCGGCCTGCTGATGCGCTCGCCGGACGGCGGCGTGCACCTGGAGGAGGTCCCGGGGGGCCCGGTGCTGGGGCTGCTGCCCGGCATGGCCAGGTGGCCGGTCACCCCCCTCCCGGTGGCGGTCGGCTCGGCCCTGGTGCTGTTCACCGACGGACTGATCGAGGGGCGCACCGGGCGGGGCACGGAGCGCCTGGGCGAGCAGGGGCTCCTCGACGTCGCCCGCCGCCACGCGCACCGGCCCGCCGACGCCTTCGTCGACTCCCTCATCCACACCGCGCAGACACTCGCGGCGGACAGCGGCGGACTGGCCGACGACGTCGCCGTACTCCACCTGGAATGGAAGAGCACCACGTGACACCCGTACAGCGCCGGCACCAGGAACCGTCCGCCGGCCCCGAGCCGTCCCGGCGCCTGACCGTGCAGGGCTGGTTCCTGCTCGCCCTGGCCGTGATGGGCGCCATGACCGTCGTCGCAGCCGGGGTGGGAGCGGCCGTGCTGTCGCGCACCACCGAAGCCGCGGACCACCTGGTCGACGACATCGCCCCGGCCCGCGCCGAGGCCCTCCAGTTGCAGGCCGCCCTGCTGGACCAGGAGACCGGCGTACGGGGCTACCTCCTGACCGGCGACGAGGCGCTGCTGGAGCCCTACCGGCGCGGACTCACCGCCGAGACCCGTGCGCGCGAGCGGCTGGCGGAGCTGACCCGCCGCTCGCCCCGTCAGACCGCCGACCTCCGTGCGGTCGACCGGGCGGCGCGCACCTGGCGCGAGGACTTCGCCGCCCCGGCCGTCGCCGGCGAGCGGGAGACCGGCGACGACGCCGCCGCCTCCGTGGCCGGGGGCAAGCGGCCCTTCGACGTCGTACGCGAACGGCTCGAAGCCCAGCAGACCCGGCTGGAGCAGGACCAGACCCGGGCGCGCGCGGCCCTCGAAGCGGCGCGTTCCGAGCGGGACCGGGCGCTCTACGCCGTCATCGTCGCGTTCCTGCTGACCGGCGTGGCGCTGGCGGCCCTCCTGCACTTCACCGTCGTCCGTCCGCTCGCGGCGGTGCGCACGGCCGCGCGGCGCGTCGCGGGCGGGGACTTCGACCACCACATCCCCGCCCGGGGACCCGCCGATCTGCGGGCGGTCGCGCGGGCCGTGGAGGCGATGCGCCTGCGCGTGGTGACCGAACTCATCACCTCCAAGTCCAGCGAAGCCGCACTGACCCGGCAGGCGGCGGACCTCGACGCCCACGCCGTCGAACTGCGCCGGTCCAACGAGGAGCTGGAGCAGTTCGCGTACGTCGCCTCGCACGACCTCCAGGAGCCGCTGCGCAAGGTCGCCTCCTTCTGCCAGCTGCTGGAGAAGCGCTACGGCGACCAGCTCGACGAACGCGGCACCCAGTACATCGCCTTCGCGGTCGACGGCGCCAAGCGCATGCAGATCCTCATCAACGACCTGCTCACCTTCTCCCGCGTGGGCCGTCTCAACGACGCCCAGGAGGCCGTGGCACTGGACACGGTCGTCGACCGGGCCGTACGCAACCTGGCCGCCGCCGTCGAGGAGACCGACGCGCGCGTCGACCGGCCGCAGGAGCTGCCGGAGGTGACGGGGGACCCGACCCTGCTCACCATGTTGTGGCAGAACCTGATCGGCAACGCGGTCAAGTTCCGCGCCCCGGAGCGTACGCCGCACGTGGAGATCACCGTCGACCGCGCGGAGGAGCCGGGCTTCTGGCAGTTCGCGGTGGCCGACAACGGCATCGGCATCCCCGCCGAGTTCGCCGACAAGGTCTTCGTCATCTTCCAGCGGCTGCACGCCCGCGACACCTACGCGGGCACCGGAATAGGCTTGTCCCTGTGCAAGAAGATCGTCGAGCACAGCGGCGGGCGCATCTGGATCGACACCACGCGCACCGAAGGCAGCCGCCTGGTCTTCACGCTCCCCGACGCCGCGTCGCAGACGGCTTCGGAGCCGTCCGCCGAAGGGTCCCAGGAGGCCCCCGTCACCACCGGGAGAAACCCCGCATGACCACCCCGCAGCCCGAGCCGGTAGAAGTGCTTCTCGTCGAGGACGACGCGGGTGACGAGCTCATGACCCGCGAGGCGTTCGAGGACAACAAGATCGGCAACACCCTCCACGTCGTGCGGGACGGCCTGGAGGCCCTGGACTTCCTCTACCGGCGCGGGGAGTACGCGGACGCGCCGCGGCCCGACCTCATCCTCCTCGACCTGAACCTGCCGAAGTACGACGGCCGCCAGGTGCTGGAGCAGATCAAGTCCGACCCCGACCTCAGTCACATCCCGGTCGTCGTCCTCACCACCTCCTCGGCCGAGGAGGACATCCTGCGCAGCTACAAGCTCCACGCCAACGCCTATGTGACCAAGCCCGTCGACCTGGACCAGTTCATGCTGGCCATCCGTCAGATCGACGACTTCTTCGTCACCGTGGTGAGGCTGCCCCGCCGCTGACGTAGGCGGCGCTCCCGCTACGGCCCGGGTACGGCGTCGACCGCCGCGTCCCGGCTGTCGCGGATGATGAAGGCGGTGTCCAGCCCCAGGACCCGCAGCAGGCGCATGACCGGCGCCGGGGGCGCGGCGAGGCGCAGGCGGTCCCCGAGCCGGGGGCGCGCCCGCAGCAGCGCGTTGATCATCGCGGTGTCGGCGAACCGGACGGCCGACAGGTCCAGTACGACGGGCCCCTCTCCCCTGCGCCCGGCGCCGTCCAGCGCCAGGCGCAGGGGTTCGACGGAGTTCAGGTCCACTTCGCCGCGCAGAGCGAGAATGTGAGCGCGTTCGGATCGGTGGCTGACAAGGAGCATGCGCTGATCGGTGCTACGAGTGTGCACAACTGGCCCCTCAGATGTGGCAGCGGAAACCGGCAGGTGCCGACAGGGCTGCCCCGATGGTGCGGCAGAATCACCCTAGGGCGAACAGTTGCCACTTAGCAACACTCCCTACTTGTCAACAGTTCGCGCCGACCCCCCGTACCCCACTCCTGACAAAAGAGGCCGACCGACCGTGACGTCTTTCCTGGCCGTGGAGCGTGCCGTACGCACCGCCGCACCGCACGCCCTCCTCGACACGGCACGTGCCGCGCTGGTCGAGCACTACGAAGCCACCTCCGTCGACCTGTTGATGGCCGACTACAGCCTCACGGTCCTCCAGCCCGTCACCGCCCTGCCCCACACCGCGCAGCCCCTGCCCGTCCACGCCAGCCCCGAAGGCCGCGCCTTCGGCAGCCAGGAGGCGTACGGGCAGGACGTCGCCGAGGACGGCGCGATGGACCTGCACCTTCCGGTGACCGTGCGCGGGGACCGCCTCGGCATCCTGACCGTGAGGCTTTCCAGACCCAGATGCACGCCCGAGACCATCGAAGAACTCACCGAGATCGCCGAACTCCTCGGCCACGAGATCATCGTCGCCGAGCGCGACACCGATCTGTACCTCCAGGCCCGCCGCGCCAGCAGACTCACCCTGGCCGCCGAAATGCAGTGGCAGCTCCTGCCCGGCCGCGCCTGCTCCCGCCAGGAGTACGCCGTCGGGGCCCAGCTGGAGCCGGCGTACGCCATCCACGGCGACAACTTCGACTGGGCCACCACCGCCGAGACCCTCACCCTCACCGTCACCAACGGAATGGGCGAGGGCATCGAGGCGTCCCTCCTCACCAACCTCGCCGTCAACGCGCTGCGCAACGCCCGCCGCGCCGGCATCGGCATCGCCGACCAGGCCGCCCTCGCCGACCAGGCGATCTACGGCCGGTACCGCGGAGCGGCGTACGTCTCGACCCTCCTCCTCTCCTTCGAACTGGCCACCGGCCGGGCGCAGGTGGTCGACGCCGGGTCCCCCCAGCTGTGGCGCCAGCGCGACAAGACCGTCGAGCGCGTGCCCTTCGAGGCACAGCTCCCGCTCGGCATGTTCGACGAGACGGCGTATGTCGCCCAGGAGTTCCGCGTGCTCCCCGGCGACCGGCTGATCTTCGTCAGCGACGGCGTGTACGCCGCCGCGACCCGCGCCGGAGAGGCGTACGGCGAACGGGCCCTGGCACGGGCCGTCCAGGCGGCGAGCCTCCTGCCCGCCGCGGCCGTCCCCCGTGCGGTCCTGCGCGAACTGGCGTCGACCCGCGACGCCGGTGTGGACACCGCCGACGACGCCCTCGTCGTGTGCCTGGACTGGTTCGGCCGGGACGAGGGCTGAAGTTAACGCGGGGTGAAACAGGGCAGAAGCCCCAAGGTCACCGGAGATTGATTTCCTGCCACCGAGGGTGAACGACATGAACCACCCGCATGCCATCAGTGACCACAAGGGCCACCGGGTCCGCTTCGCCCACCGGACGGTCCGTCCTGCCACGGCGGGCGAGGCGCGCGACGCCACGCGCGCGTTCCTGTCCGGCCTGGCCCAGGTGCCCGGCCCGGAGACCACCGACAACGTGGTGCTGGTGGTCTCCGAGCTGGTCACGAACGCGCTGCGGCACGCGGGCGGCATCACCAAGCTGCGCCTGGCAGCGGGCCGGACCACGGTGAAGGTGACCGTGCAGGACCCGAGCCCGGCGCGCCCGCGCCCCCGCCACCCCGACATCACGGGGTACGAGGGCGGCTACGGCCTCAACCTGGTCAACTTCCTGTCCCGCTTCGTCACGGTCACCCCGGCCTCCGGGGGCGGCAAGAAGATCTGCGCGGCCATCAGCATCTAGAGCATCCGGCGGGCCGAAGCCGCCATCGCCGCGGCGAAGGCGGAGAAGGCGGCGGGGGTGACGGTGAAGGCGGGGCCGTCGGGGTTCTCGGAGTCCCGGACGGCGATGCGGGCGGAGAGGTCGGCGGTCCGGCCCCCGGTCGTCCGCCGTGCTGTTGAGGTCGCCCAGCAGGACCACCCGGCCCAGGGGCTCGGCGGCGAGGGCGGCGCCCGGCAGAGCGGCGCTCTCGTCCCGCCACCCGGAGCCGAACCCGGTCGGTCCGAGGCGTACGGACGGCAGGTGGGCGACGTGCACGGCGACCGCCTCGCCCTCCGGCACCCGCACCTCGGTCCGCAGGCCGCGGTTCCAGTGCGCTCCGATGCCGTCCGTCCTGATGTCCACAGGCCGCGTGCCCGCCGGCGGGTACCTCGACCAGATCCCGGCCGTCCCCACCACCCCGTGGTGGGGATACTCCGGCGCCGGCGCCGCCGCGTGGGCGGGCAGCGCGCCGGGGGCCGGCTCTTCGTTCGAGGGCGATGAGGCCGGGGCGCGTCTTCACCAGGGCCCGCGCGGTGTCCGCCGGGTCGGCGTTCTCGTCGCTGACGTTGCGCCGGACCGCGACGACGCCGTACGCCGCCGGACCGTCCGCCGGCAGCAGCAGTCCGCCGAAGCGGCCGAGCCGGGCCGCGAGGGGAGGCAGCAGTGCCAGGAGGGCGGAGCCCGAGCGGCGCAGCAGCGCCGGGGCCAGCAGTACGGGGACCGCCAGGCCGAGCCAGGGCAGGAACGTCTCCAGGAGACTGCCGAAGCGGCCGCCCCCGTTGGACCACAGCGGCATGGAGAACCGGCAGACCGGCGACCACCACAGCGCGCGAGCCCGGCACACGCCCCCGCCCGCCCCACCGTCTTCCGTCGCGCTCCTGGCTCATCGCCCCGGCCGTAGGGCCGCGCCGCTCACCACGGCAACTGCACGAGAGTGACGGACGAAATGCCGGGAAGGCGGATGGAACGACGTACTCCAGCACCCCAGACCCAGGAGGCTGACGGAATGACCCGGAGCGCTGCCGAGACGACCGATGTGGTGGAACTGATCATCCAGGACCACCGGCGGATGGAGGGCCTCTTCCACGCGATGCGGAGCGTGGAGGCGGACCGGGCCGCCGCGCTCCGCGAGTTCGCGGACCTGCTGATCGCGCACGGCGAGGCCGAGGAGTCCGAGGTCTACCCGGCGTTGCGGCGCTACAAGAAGGTCGACGACGAGGAGGTCGAGCACGGCGAGGAGGAACACACCGAGGGCAACAAGGCCCTGGCGGCGCTGCTGGAGGTGTCGGAGGTGGGTTCGGACGAGTGGGACGAGAAGCTGGAGGAGCTCTCGGAGGCCATCACCCACCACATGGACGAGGAGGAGCGCACCCTCCTCAACCACGCCAGGGAACTCGTGAAGGACGAGCGACGGGCGGAGCTCGGCGCGGCGTTCGTCCGCGAGCGCGACCGGCTGCTCCAGCAGAACTGCGGAAGCCTGGAGAACGTACGCAAGGTCATCGCGAACTCGGAGTGACCCCGGAGGCAGCCGGCCCGCCCCGTCCGCCGGTTGTTCAGCCCCCGCCGGAAGCGGCCGTCACCACGCCGCCCCGTACGCACGTACACACGCGAAAAGGCCGGTACGCACACCCGATGGCGTACGTACCGGCCTTCGCGGCCCTGCGACCTCGCACAGGAGCGCAGGTGTTCCCTCAGCTCCCGATCGGCAGGCCACCGAGCCCCTGGGTGGCATCCATGGCCCCTTCGGCACCTTCCAGCACCAGCTTCTTGGAATCGCCTTCGTTGAGGTGCTGCGCGGCCTTCGTCGCGGTCCGCGGGACGGATTCGACGACAGCATCGCCCAGCCGGTCGGCGGCCATGGCCGGGGACACCGCTCCCGCAGCGATCATCGAAATGGCAATGGCCGAAGCGGCCTTCATGTACTTCATTCCAGTAATCCTTTTTTATGCTGGCGTAAAGCCGCGACCTACAAATCCCACAACACTCTGACGCTGCTGTTCCATGCCACTTACACCTGGACTAACGAAGGCCCGGACGGAGAGAAACTGAAGCCCGGGACGCTTCTTGTGATTCACCCGGATGCCGGGATTGAAAAGGTCCGGACACGACGATGGAGCGGGCTCCGGAGAACCCGCTCCATCGGACACGCCGGCGACCGGCGGCTCAGACCCGCGCGGCCTTGCGACGGCGGACCATCAGCACTCCGCCGCCGAGCAGCGCGGCACTGATCGCGGCGGCGGTTCCGATCTCGCCGCTGCCCGTGTGGGCCAGCGCCGGGGCTCCGACGACCGAGGTCTCCTTCGCGGGGACCTCGTCGGCCGGGGCCTCGGCCGCCGGGGCCTCGTGCACGGCCGGCTGGACCCTGGGAGGTCCGCCGACGGACGGCTTCTCGCCGGACGGCTTGCCCCCGGGGGTCTCCGCACCGGGCTCCGCGCCGACCGGCGGCTTCGCGACCGGCGGCTTCGCGGTCGGCGGCTTCGCCCCGGGGGTCTCCCCGCCGGGGTCCACGCCGACCGGCGGCTTCCCGCCCGGCGCCTCCTCGCAGGGCGGCTCCTGGCCGGGAGCCCCGCCTCCCGGGTACTCACCGTCCGGGTGGTCGCTGCCCGGGTGTTCCCTGTCCGGGAACTCCCGGTCCAACTGCTCCCTGTCCGGGAACTCCCGGTCCGAGCGCTCGTTGTCCGAGTGATCGATGCCGGGGTGCCCCTTGCCGGGCGCGCCCTCGCCATGGTCCCGGTAGGACGGCGGCATGCCCTCCTCGCCGTTGGCGCAGTCGTTGCCGACCGCCGGGTCGAAGGCACCGACGGCGTCGACGGTGTTGCCGCAGATGTTCACCGGAGTGTGTGCGGGACCCTGCGCCGTGCTGCCGGACCCGACGCCCGACGAACTACCGGCTCCACCGTGGGCCTGGACATCCGCGTGAGCGTAGCCGCCGGTCATGGCGAGGACCCCGGAGGCGGCCGCCGCAGCGAGTACGCCTCTGCTCAATACCTGTCGCACTTTGCCATTCCCTGTCTTTGATGCGTGCGAGTGAGCCGATTGCTCACGCGCGATGAGGGAAGTTCGATCGGCCGGACATTTCGTCCGGACTGAGAACCACTGGCTGACGCACTCGTTATCGACCGGTCAAGTCGCGGCGCACAGCCGTCGACATCCGTAACGATCGGGCCGCGCCGAGGAAACTCGGCAAAGGAGTCTGTCTCTTTGACTTCACCCGAAGGCTCCGGCTTCTTCGGAAACCCGCTCCCGATGCGGAATTGAAGTCAGATAACCGGCCGAATCCAGCGGGCGGTCGGTGAAGAAACACGACGCCGGGTCCGCGGCCTCTTCGGCCTTTCGGAGTACGACCCGGTGACCGGCGTCCCGGATCATGGTGAAACGGCTGCCCCGGACGGTCGCCGCGAAGGCGCTCCGGCACTCCGGCGAAGACCAGTGCCGGCACTCCGGACAGGCCGCCCGGGAAGTCCGGCCGTCCACCGGGGGCGCGGCGCACGGAGTCCAGGACGTGCGGGGAGTGCGGGGAGTGAGCGGAGGGGCCGGGAAGCTTCTTCCCGGCCCCTCCGCTTCAGGGCGTCACCGCGTCACCGCGTCACTTCTGCTTCTCTTCGCCGCCGCTGCCGTACGGGCGGGTGATCGCTTCCAGGAAGTGACCGACCGGGTCCATGAAGTACATGCCGCGACCGCCGTCATTGCGGTTGATCTCGCCCGGTCGCTTGCCGTGCGGATCGGCGTAGTACGTGATCCCGGCGCCCTCGACGCGCTGGAAGATGCCGTCGAAATCCTCCTCCGTGACGAGGAAGGCGTAGTGCTGGGCGGCGATCGTCTCCGCGGGGACGGTCGCGAAGTCCAGCGTGACGCCGTTGCTCAGCTCGATGGCGATGAACGGGCCCCACTCGGCCGAGATCTCCAGGCCCAGGAAGTGGGCGTAGAACTCGGCGGATTCCCGGTTGTTCCGGGAGTGAACGATGGTGTGGTTCAGCTGTACTGACACTGTGGAATGCCTCCGTAAGGCAAACTCACGGGCTACCTCCATGCCTCACCCGGCCGGTGACCGACACGCGATGCCGTACCGGCGATCCTAGGACGGACTCCCGTATCTGTCATGTGGATGCGGGCAGCGGCCGGGACCTGCGGCGCGGCCATCTCTTTCGAGTGCCGCCGACCGGCTTCCGGTACGGCTGTCCGGGCCGGTCCGGTATCCATAGGGTTGGGCGGAGAGCGGGAAGGGACCCCTGGAAGCGATGGACGAACGGGCTTACGCGCACCCGAGCCTGATGCCCGTTCAGGGGATGCGGGCGGGTGACCACGCGTTCCTCGGTTACGACGACGAGGCCAACTGGGACGCGCTCGTCACCTCCACCCGCTCCGGGCCGGCGCACGGCGAGAAGGTGATCGTCTTCGCGGCGCCGCAGGTCGACCCCGACGCCGTACGCGTGCGCCCGGACGGGACCAGCCCGCTGCTCGCCGAGGCCCGCGGGCGGGGGCAGCTGACGCACAGCAGCATGCGCGCGCTCATCCGGCCCGATCGCCGCTTCACCCCCGAACGGCAGTGCGAGTGCCTGCGCGAAGAGACCTCGCTCGCCGTCGCGCAGGGGTACCGGGGGCTGCGGGCGTTCATCGACATGCACTGGGTGGCGGACCTCGACGCCGATGTCACCACGATGATGCACCGCGAGTCCCGCACCGAGCACCTCTTCGACCGCCGGCCCTGCAACGAGATCTGTTCCTACGACCGGCGCGCGTTCGACGGCGACGTACTCGACACCATGTCCGAGGCGCACCCGCGCTCGCTGCTCTCCGCCCTCGGGGAGTTACGCATCCTGCACGCGGACGGCTCGGTCAGGATCGCGGGCGAGGCCGACCACGCCACGCGTGAGCCCTTCGTGACCGCCCTGCGCGACGCCCTCGATCGGACCGCCGGGCCCCGGCTGCTGGTGGATCTGATGTCTCTGCACTTCCTCGGCGTACGGTGCGCCCTCGACCTCATCGGCCTCGTCGATCACATCCACCACGCCGCCGGGGCCACCGGGACGGCCGGACACGACGGCATCGAGATCCGCTGCGGCACCGCACAGGCGGTGCTGCTGCGCAGACTCGGCTCGGACAGGGTCCGGCGCCTCACGCTGACGGAGGCGGTCCGGGAATGGTGACCGGAGGGGTGCACCTCAACGGCGGCGGACCGCAGGAGCGGCTGCTGGAGCTCGATTTCGCCCGGGACGACCTGCCCCGGCTGCGTGTGCTGGTCGATCAGCACGCCGCCTGGGCGGGACTGGCGGAGCCCCGGAGGGGCGACTTCGTCCTCGCGGCGGACGCGCTGGCGACGAACGCCGTCGAGCACGGCGGCGGGGGCGGCAGGCTGCTGCTGCGCCGCGCCTCCGGCGCGCTCGAATGCACGGTCAGCGACTCGGGGCCCGGCTTCGCCCCCTCCGTCATCCCGGAGCTGGCGCCGGGGCTCGGCGGCAGCCACTGCGGCCGGGGGTTGTGGCTCACGCGCCTGATCACGGACCGGCTGGTCATCACGGGCGGGGCGGACGGAGCGGGCGAGGCGGGTGGAGCGGGTGGGACGGCCGGGAGCGTGGTGACGTTCGCCATGGCGCTGCCGGGCTGAGGCGGCCGGTCAGGCCGGTTACGCCGGTTACGCGGGGGCGGTGAGTTCCGCGGCGCCGAAGGAGACGTCGAAGCGGTCGCACCAGATGCTGACGCTGGTGAGGCCCTTCAGGTCGAGGTCGGCGGGCAGCGCGTAGTTCTGGTCGCCCTTGTTGCCCTTCAGCTTGCCCAGGCTGACGTACGTGCCGTCGTCGAAGACGTGCCAACCGGCCTTGCCCTCCTTCACCGGCGCGTCGGTGAGCCAGACGTGCAGGTCGGGGCCGTTGCTGGTGTCGAGGTTCTCCAGGCGCAGGGTGTGGGAGCCGTCGGGGAGCCGGACGACCTTCGCCGTACCGGTGGTGCGGTGCTCGTGGCTGATCAGGGAACCGGAGACAAGGGTCCGGGGGGCGGAGGGGGCGGAGGAAGTGGAAGGGGCGGCGGAAGTGGAAGGGGCGGTCGGTGGAGTGGCGGGGGCCGCGACGGGGAGTTCGTCCCGCACCGTGTCGTCCACCCACAGCTTCCACGGCTGGAACCAGTACAGACCCACGCCGGCCACCACGACGGCGACGAGCAGCGCTCCGATGACCACGGGCTTGCCGAGTATGCGACTCATGCGCCCATTCAACGTCCGAAAGCCCGCTCCGACTTCGGCTTTCCGGTGACGAAAGCCTTACGACGCTAGCCCGGTGGAGGGGATTTTCGTGTCGTACGGCTAAAAACCGGCCCGGCCGTGGGACGAGACGCACATGCCTGCCTTGTGCCCCGGCCCGGTCCCGCGCGCGGTGCGACGCGGTGTGCTGACGGCGGTGCTGGTACTCACCGCGGTTCTCGCCGTGGTGCTGGGTGAGAGGGGCGCCGTACAGGCCCGGTCGCCGGTGGTGCCCGCCGCCGAATCGGCGCTGGGGACCGGGGCCGGGGCCGAGGGCCAGCCGTCGGACGCTGCCGACAGTGAGGCGCGCGGGAGCGGCGAGGGGTCCCGCGGGGCCCGGCGGGAGCGCGCGAGGGGTCGTACGGCAAGCGCGGGGGTGGTGGTGTCGTACCGGCGTACGCGGGCCGGACACCGGCTCCCGCGCCCGGCGGCCCGGCTCCGGGACCTGGGGCTGCCGGTCGAGGGGCCGTTGGCGCGCGCGGTGCGGCGGTGTGTGGTGCTGCGCTGCTGAGGAGGCCCGCGCCTGCGCCAAGCGCCTGGGCGCCATGCGCCACGCGCCATGTGCCACGCGTCTGCGCGCCAAGCGTCAGACGCCATCACCTCGCTTCAGCGCTGAACCCCCTCGACCGTAAGGACGTTCGCCATGCCCATCGATCCGTACGCCGCCCTGAACGCCATGCTGCGCGCCGAAGTCGCCCGCTCGTCCGATCCGTCCGCCGTGGACCCGTCCCCGGAGCGGCACGAGCCGCAGCAGTCCGACAGGGGCGCCGAAAGCGGCGGCGAAGAGGGCCCGGCGGCCGGCTGCCGCCCCTGACGGCTTCTCCCCGGCCGTAGAAGCCGATGGCGGGCTCGCCCGCCGCACGAGTTCGACCCGTGGCGGAACACCCGGAACACAAGGCGGCGGCGCTCCCGGTCCGGCCCGGCCCGGGGCCGGGACCGCTGCCTCCCCGTACCTTCCCCAGGGCGCCTGAGCTGCGCTTACGTCCGACAGGAGCCCTGCCCGAGCCCGGAGTAGGGTAATGCGTAAGCGAAGCAGCCGGCCGCTTGTGTGCTTTCGGCCGCCGCCCGGAAGTCCGTCCCTGCCGCGGCCGGGCAGCAGACCGGGAGGCAGAGCATGAGTACGCGCCGCACCACGCTGCCGGGCGTCGGCACGCAGTACGACTTCACCACCGACAGCGGCCAGCACATCTCCGTCGTCGCGCACAAGGACGGGCGGCGCTTCCTCGGCTTCTACGACCGCGACGACCCCGACGCGTGCCTGCTCTCCGTACCTCTGACGCCCGACGAGGCCACGGCCCTCTCCCACCTCATCGACGTGGAGCCCGCCGACGCCGCGCGCACGGACGGGGTCGACCTCGTCACCGGGCACATCCCCGTGACCGGCAGGTCCCCGTACGCCGGACGGCCGCTCGGCGACACCCGGGCACGCACCCGTACCGGCGCCTCGGTCGTCGCCGTGCTCCGGCGGACCGCCGTTTCGCCGTCGCCCGGACCGGACTTCCGGCTGTCCGTCGGGGACACGCTGGTCGCCGTCGGCACGCGCGAGGGCGTCGACGCGCTCACCGGGATCATCGCGGGGGGCTGAACCGTGCACAACACCGCCGCGCTGCTGATCGAACTCGGCACGCTCATCCTCGCGCTCGGCCTCATCGGCAGACTGGCGGGACGGGTCGGCCTCTCCCCCATACCGCTCTATCTGCTGGCCGGACTCGCCTTCGGGCACGGCGGGCTGCTGCCGCTCGACGCCAGTGAGGACTTCGTGGCCGTCGGCGCCGACATCGGCGTCATCCTGCTGCTGCTCCTGCTCGGGCTGGAGTACAGCGCGTCCGAGCTGGTCACCAGCCTCAGGACCCAGTACCCGTCGGGCGCCGTGGACTTCGTCCTCAACGCGACACCGGGCGCCGCCGCCGCGCTCCTCCTCGGGTGGGGGCCGGTCGCCGCCGTCGCGCTCGCGGGCATCACCTGGATCTCGTCGTCGGGGGTCATCGCCAAGGTCCTCACCGACCTGGGCCGCCTCGGCAACCGCGAGACCCCGGCCGTGCTCGGCATCCTGGTGATCGAAGACCTCTCGATGGCGGTCTACCTGCCGCTGCTGACCGCGCTGCTCGCGGGCGTCGGCCTGGCGGGCGGCAGCGTGGCGCTGGTGATCGCGCTCGGTACGGTCGGGATCGTCCTGTACGTCGCGCTGCGCCACGGGCGCCTCATCAGCCGGGCCGTGTCGTCCGACAACCCCGAGATGCTGCTGCTCGTCGTACTCGGGCTGACGGTGCTGGTGGCCGGTGTCGCGCAGCAGCTCCAGGTCTCGGCGGCGGTCGGCGCGTTCCTGGTCGGCATCGCGCTGTCGGGGGACGTCGCGGAGGGCGCGCGCACGCTCCTCGCGCCCCTGCGGGACCTCTTCGCCGCCGTCTTCTTCGTCTTCTTCGGCCTGTCGACCGTTCCGGCGGACATCCCGCCGGTGCTGCTGCCCGCGCTGCTGCTGGCCGTCGTGACGGCGTTCACGAAGATCCTCACCGGCTGGTACGCCGCCCGGCGGGCCGGCATCGGCACGCGGGGCCGGCTGCGGGCGGGCGGGGCGCTGGTGGCGCGCGGCGAGTTCTCGATCGTGATCGCGGGCCTGGCGGTGGCGACGGAGCCCCGCATCGGGCCGATCGCGGCGGCGTACGTCCTGATCCTGGTCCTCCTGGGCCCCCTGGCGGCGCGCTGGACCGAGCCGCTGGTCTCGCGGATGCGGCGGGGACGGGGGCGGGGGAAGGGGGCCGGGCGGACGGCCGGGGCGCGGGAGCCGGGCCCGCCGTCCCTCCACCGCGAGGCGGTCGGCCTGACGGCGCACGTGGCGCCGGAGCCGGAGGCGGAGCGCGGCGCCTGAGCGCCGCCGCGGGCCGCCGCGGAAGCGGAATACGACGAGGGAGCGCGCCGTTGCAGTATTTGTTCAACATTCAACTAGAGGCTTCCCCGCCTCGGAGGTGAGCGCTGTGCAGTTCGGGATCTTCACCGTCGGCGACGTGACGACCGACCCCACCACCGGCAGGACGCCGACCGAGCGCGAGCGCGTCAAGGCCATGACGGCCATCGCGCTCAAGGCCGAGGAGGTCGGACTCGACGTCTTCGCGACGGGCGAGCACCACAACCCGCCCTTCGTCCCCTCGTCGCCCACGACCATGCTGGGCTGGATCGCCGCGCGCACCGAGAACATCATCCTGTCCACGTCCACCACGCTGATCACCACCAACGACCCGGTGAAGATCGCCGAGGACTACGCGATGCTCCAGCACCTGGCCGACGGCCGGGTGGACCTGATGACGGGACGCGGCAACACCGGCCCCGTCTACCCGTGGTTCGGGCAGGACATCCGCCAGGGCATCCCGCTCGCCGTCGAGAACTACGCGCTGCTGCACCGCCTGTGGCGCGAGGACGTGGTCGACTGGGAGGGGAAGTTCCGTACGCCCCTCCAGGGCTTCACCTCCACACCGCGCCCGCTGGACGGCGTACCGCCCTTCGTCTGGCACGGCTCCATCCGCTCCCCCGAGATCGCCGAACAGGCGGCGTACTACGGCGACGGCTTCTTCCACAACCACATCTTCTGGCCGGCCGACCACACCAAGCGGATGGTCGCGCTGTACCGCGAGCGCTACGCCCACTACGGGCACGGCACTCCGGACCAGGCGATCGTCGGGCTCGGCGGCCAGGTGTTCATGCGGAAGAACTCCCAGGACGCGGTGCGCGAGTTCCGTCCGTACTTCGACAACGCGCCGGTCTACGGGCACGGGCCCTCCCTGGAGGACTTCACCGAGCAGACCCCGCTGACCGTCGGCTCACCGCAGCAGGTCATCGAGAAGACGCTGGCCTTCCGCGCGTACGCGGGCGACTACCAGCGCCAGCTGTTCCTGCTCGACCACGCGGGCCTCCCGCTCAAGACCGTCCTGGAACAGCTCGACCTGCTCGGCGAGGAGGTCGTGCCGGTACTCCGCAAGGAGTTCGCCAAGAACCGCCCGGCGAACGTGCCGGACGCGCCGACCCACGCCTCCCTCGTGGCCGCGGCGGACGCACGGGAAGAGAAAGAGGCGGCCTCGTGAAGCTCGTGGCGGTCAGGCGTTCGTGTGGTCCTGGCAGCGCACCTGGCTGACGCGGGGGGCCGCTCCCACGGTAAATGCCCGGGATCACCATGAAGGGAGCGGGCAGCGCATGAAACCTGTGCAGGTACTTCTGGGCGAGGACGAAGCCGAGACGGTACTCGACGCCGATGGCCTGAGGCCGGTCACACGCGCCTCCCGTACCGAGATCCCACTCGCCGCCGTCCAGGAGGCGCACCGGCAGCGGCGGGCGAAGTGTCGAGATCGTGCTCACCGACGGTGTGGCGTACCGAGTGGACGGCGGCAACCCGACCACCACCGCCGCATTCGTGACAGCGCTGAGTGCCGCGCTGCCCGAGCAGCGGGACCCGGCCGGCAGCGCCAAGGTCGCTGTCACTGAGCTGGAGCAGCCGGAGCGGCACACTCCGTCTCTGAAGTACCGGGCGCGTGTGGCGGTTGCCGGCATTCCCGTCCTGGCATACCTCGGCTACACCATCTGGGTCGGCATCGCCCACGGGCTTGAGGTGATCTTCGTGATCCTGGGGTCCGTGCCGTTCTTCCTCGGCTTGCTCCTGCTGTTCACGGCGTACGTCTTGATACTGGAACAGGTCGTGCTCACACTGCGCGGGATCACCGTGGTGGGCACGTTCGGCTTCCGGACCAAGGACGGCGCCGCCTGGTACAAGTTCACCGACATGGACGGCGTCGAGCGCACCCACCGAGGCAAGAACCGCGGACGGCACAACCGCATCACCTATGATCCGCGGGACCCCGTAGTAGCCTCCTCACAGCTGGCGTGGGGGCCGGTGGTGCTCAAAGCCTCCGCCTCCCTCGCCTCCGGGCTGCCGCTGCTGGGGATCGGCTCCGCGATGGCGTTCCTGATCGTGGGATGAGCGCGGTCTCCTCCTGCCCCTCGACATCAATGATCCGGTGCTCCGGTGACTGACCGCCCAGGTCAATGTGCTGGACACCATCCCGATGGCCGGCGGCTTCGGAGCGGGGCACGGGGCAGGACGCCGAGGCGAACACATCGGCACCCGAGCCGGAACGACTGTGCGGTTTCGAAGCAGCGAGAACACCCTTGATCTACTTGATCCATGAGAGGCCGCAGCCCGTTTTCGGTGGCTCGGTCATCCAGTCTGCCCAGCTGCCGTGTCTGCTGCGAGCGGAGGCGCTGTCAGCGCAGCCGGCGCGCCCGCAGCACCAGGTCGTCGGTATGGTGCGCGCCGGCGCCGCCGTCGGGTGCCACGCGCGGCCGCTGTTCGTTCACCTCCACCTTCCAGTCGTCGGTGAGCAGGGCGGCGACCATCGAGGGCCAGACGTAGTCAGCCGGGTCGAAGCCGCTGTCGTGCGCCTGCTGGGTGTCCATCCCCGCGTGGTGTACGAGCAGCAGCACGCCGCCGGGCGCGACGGCCGCGAGCAGCGCTCGCTCGGCTGCGGCGTCGGGGGTGCGCAGCAGGGCTGGGTACTGCGCGGAGACCAGGTCGAAGGAGGCCGGCGGGAGCACCGCTTCCGTCAGCGCGGCGTGCACCCAGCGAACGGCGACGCCTGCGTCCCGCGCGTGCCCGGCCGCCCGCTCCAGCGCCACGCCCGAGACCTCGAGCGCGGTCACGTCCCAGCCGGCGCGCGCGAGCCAGACGGCGTCCGCGCCCTCGCCGCAGCCGACGTCGAGCACCCGCCCGGGTGTGAGCCCGGCGACCTCGGCCACGAGCGCACCGTTGGGCCGGCCACTCCACAGCTGTTGCCGGTCGGCATACCGGTTGTCCCACTCCGCCCGCACCGCGGGGTCTCCGATGTATCCGTCGCCAGGCAAGGGGGTGTCAGACGCGGGCGATCCCGCTGTGATGTTGTCGGTCATGGGCCCACCGTCACCCACCGTGCCCCGGTCACGCCACTCCTGTTGCCGCTCCGGCAAAACGGCGTCCAAGGGGCGAAGAACAGCCGGGCGTAGTCGCACTGGACGTCATCGAAACAGACCGGCCGCGGCATCCTTGACCTGCGCAGTCGATCTTCGATGGCACACACCGTCGTCGATCAGTCTTCGGTGGCGATCGGGCAAGGTTCGATGGCACGGGACACTGGAGCACGCCATGCGTCCGCTCTTCGCCCATGTTCCGTCTCAGCCGATCTGATCCCTGTCCCACAGGGTCCGGCCCGACTCGCTCGTCGTCTCCGACGATCTGTTCCCCTCGGGGCTGCTGTCGGTGGGGGCGCCCCATCACGGTCTGCGATCGGGGCGGCATCACTCCATCGAATCCAGAATGCGGTCGAGTGTCCGGCGCCCCATTCTGCTCATCGTCGGATTGCTCTCGACGTAGTACCAGACCACACCCATCGCCTGTTGGAACGCCCATGCCCTGCCGCGCTCCCACTCCGGATCGTCACAGACCAGTGTCTGCCGGAGCACCTCCCGCGGGCCTGGCTGCAACAGGTGCCAGGCACTGACCAGATCCAGCGCGGGGTCGGCCGGGCCGAAGCCGCCGGTGTCGAGTACGCCGCTGAGCCGGTCTCCCGCGACCAGTACATTGCCGGGAATCAAGTCACCATGGCTCATCACGTCGGCACCCGTGCGTGGCAACTCCCGAAAGTGGCTCCACACCTGGCGCAGCCGGGGCACGTCGAGCAGCCCCTTGCTCTCCTCGAAGCACTTCGCCATCCAAGCGTCGTGGTGAGCGAGAACGCCACCACGACCCTCGCCGCTGAAGAGCCGCCCCCGCGTCCCGGCCTCCCGGAGGGCTGCGATGAAGGCCGCAAGGTCCTCGGCAAAAGCGTCCGACCCACTCGGGTCGGCATCAAAGGCGACCGATCCAGGCAGCCATGTCTGGACCGACCACGGCATGGGGTAATCCGCTCCAGGCTTTCCCAAGGCGACGGGTTCCGGGGCGGGGAACCGAGACACCTGCGCCAGCTCCGCGCTCGCCTGGGCTTCCTGTTCCAGAACCGCCAGCGCCTCGGCAGCATCGGCCAGACGCAGTGGGAAACGCGCCGAGAGGTCGTTCCCGATGCGGAAGATGGCGTTGACCGTCCCGGTCGACGGCAGGAGTCGGATCGCCTTGCCGCTCCACTGAGGGAACTGTTCCTCGATCAGAGTCGCAACGGTTTCGGTGGTCACGTCGACTTGGTCATCGTGCATGGTCATCTCTCGCGCGTTCTTCCACTGGTCCAACTCGAAACGCCGGAAGCAGACCAGATCAACTGAGACGACAGCCAGTATTTATACGCCCGGGTCCAGATCAACTGAGATTTTCGGCCACCCAGGCGTCTCAACCGTTCTGGTCGCCCCAGGGCACAGCTACGGCTTCGGACCAGATCACTTGAGGAGGGCCGGGGCTCGCACGGAGACGCCCGTACGGACGGCCTCCCGCGCCGGATCGAGCGGGCGGGCCCGGAGCTGGCGGGGCTGATGGAGTCGGGCGCCGGGTCCCGCCGGCCCGTGCGGTCCGCCGATCCGGGGCGCGTCGTGTACGAGGACGCGCACCAGATCGTCGTCGTCCCGCACGGCTGAGGGGAGCGCACCGGCAGCCCGGCCGGTGGTGCACGCTCCCGCTCAGATGCCGAACTCCGTGGGCGGCACACCGAGAGCGGCGCAGGCTTCGCGAATGGCGTACTGCTCGGACGGCTCGAAGTGCCCGTCGGCACCCGCGACGACCATGCCGGTCTGGATGACCGCGCGGGCCTCCGCGGGCTTCTTGGCCGCCTTGGCGATCACCTGGAGCACCTCGGCCTTGCCCAGTTCGAAGTTGGACAGGAGCCGGTCCACATGCTGGTTGAAGCGCTGGCGGAGCTGGTCCGCCGGGAAGTTCTGCAGGACCTCGTTGGAGACGATCAGCTCCTCGACGCGCTGCCGCTCCGCAGGCTCCACCCGCCCGTCGGCCGCCGCCACCAGTGCGCACATCGCCATGCTGGCGTCCCGGTAGGCACCGCTCTTGAGCTCGGTCTTGACCGAGGCGAGCTGGGTCTTGAACAGACCGATCAGCTGGGCCTTGGAACCGCCCGAGCCAGAGCCCGAGGCCGAGCCCGGCCGGTGGGCCCCGCTCTGGCCGTAGGCCCCGCTCTGCCCGTGGACGCCGCCCTGCCCGGGCCCCCCGCCGGTGCCCCGATTGCTCTGGGACTGCTGGAAGCTCTTGGCCTGGTCCTTGATCCGGTCCCAATTCACCACTGGTGCCACCTCGGGTTGTACGGCTGTCGATTGCCTTCGCGGTCTGTCAGGTGAACGTCTCGGGGAGTGACCGGGTTCCCGAAAGGCAAAGCCGGAGTAAAGCAGGCCGTCACTTGCGGTTGTAGAGCCGCATCGTGACCGTGCCGAAGACGACCAGCAGCACCGCCGACCAGCCGAGCGTCCAGCCGATGTCGGCGGCCGGCCAGTTCCCGGCCATCAGTTTCCGCACCGCCGTGGCCACGTGCGTCACCGGGCTGTTGTTGACGAACGCCTGGAGCCAGCCCGGCATCGTCTTCGGGTCGACGAAGACGTTGCTCAGGAACGTCAGCGGGAAGATCACCATCATGCTGACGCCCATCACCGACTTCTCGGTGCGCAGGAACAGGCCGAACATCGTCCAGATCCACGAGAACGCGAACGCGAAGACCATCAGCAGCGCCACACCGGCCACGACGCCGAGCACCCCGCCGTGCGGGCGGTAGCCGATGATCAGGCCGACCGTCAGCATCACGACGGACGCGATCAGGTAGCGGATCACGTCGCCGAGCAGGTAGCCGACCATCGGCGCCGGGCGCCAGATCGGCAGCGTACGGAAGCGGTCGAAGACGCCCTTGGTGATGTCGGTGTTGACGGAGACGCCCGTGTACATGGTGATCATGACGATGCTCATGGTCAGGATGCCGGGCAGCAGGAACTGGATGTACTCCGCGACCGATCCGGCCAGCGCCCCTCCGAAGAGGTACGTGTACATCAGCACCATCATGATCGGGAACGCCGTCACGTCGAAGAGCTGCTCCGGCACGTGCTTGATCTTGAGCATGGCGCGCCAGCCGAAGGTGAGGGACGCGGAGAGCGCGCCGGGGCGCGGTGGCCGGTCCTTGCCGACGAGAAGCGCGGCCAGTTCCTCGGCCTTCGGTGCTTCGAGGGCGAGTGCGTCGAGGCCCTTGTTCTTGTCCTTGGTCGCGACGGTGCTCATGCCGTGGCTCCTGTCGTCGTCTCGTCCGCCGCGCCGCCCGCCGTGCCGCTCTGCCTGCCGCTGCCGCCGTCGGTCAGGGCCAGGAAGACCTCGTCGAGGCTGGGCTGGCCCAGCGCGAAGTTGTCCACGGTGATGCCCGCCGCCGCGAGCTCCGACAGCGCCCGCGCGGCCTGCTCCGCCGCGCCGAGGTCGCTCGCCCGCCCGTTGACCGTCGCCGTCAGGGCGACCGGGTCCGCGTCCAGCTGCACGGCGGTGTTCAGCGCCCGCGTCAGCACCCGCTCGGCCTCGGGGCGCTGCGCCGGGTCGCGCAGCCGCAGGTGCACGGAGCCGGAGCCGACCGACGCCTTGAGCTCGCCCTTCGTGCCCTCGGCGATGACCTTGCCCCGGTCGATCACGGCGATGCGGGACGCCAGGTGGTCGGCCTCGTCCAGGTACTGCGTGGTCAGCAGCACCGTGGTGCCCTGTGCCACGACCGCCCGCACGATGTCCCACACCTGGTTGCGGCTGCGCGGGTCGAGGCCGGTCGTCGGCTCGTCGAGGAAGAGCAGGTCGGGTGTGTTGAGGATGCTCGCGGCGATGTCGATGCGGCGCCGCATGCCGCCGGAGTAGTTCTTGACCTGCCGGCCGGCCGCCTCCGCGAGCCCGAACGCCTCCAGGAGCTGGGCCGACCTGGCGCGTGCGGCGGGCTTGGGGTGGCCGAGGAGGCGGCCGAGGAGCACCAGGTTCTCCGTACCGGTCAGGTCCTCGTCGACCGACGCGTACTGACCGGTGAGGCTCACCCTCCCGCGCACCGCGTCGGCTTCCCGCACCACGTCCTTGCCGAAGACGTGCGCCTCGCCGCCGTCCGGGCGCAGCAGGGTCGCGAGCATCTTCACGGCGGTGGTCTTGCCGGCGCCGTTGGGCCCGAGGACGCCGTACACGGTGCCGGCCGGCACGGCGAGGTCGATGCCGTCGACGGCCCGGTTCTCACCGAACACTTTGACCAGGCCCGCCGTCTCGACGGCGAGCTCCGGGCCGGGGTGTCCACTCATGTCTTTCGCCCCTCCGGGGGGTCGGTCGGAACCTCTTTCCCAGTGTTGACCGCCCCCGTCCTCAGAAGTAATCGTTCTTTGGTCCTACGGCTCGGACCGGCTCGGACCGGCCCAGTCCGGCGAGCACCCCCAGGGCGTACGACAGCGCCTCGGGGGGCGGGGACGCCAGGCCGATCCGGACCGCGTCCGGGGCCGTGTGCGGGGGTACGGCGAAGGCCCGGCCCGGGGAGAGCGCGATGCCCCGGGCGGCGGCCGCCGCGACGAAGGTGTCCGTACGCCAGGGCGCGGGCAGCTCCCACCAGCAGTAGTACGCGCGCGGGTCGGTGCGGACGCGGAAGCCGCCCAGGTGGCGCCGGACGAGGCGGTGGCGGGCGGCGGCGTCCGCGCACTTGGCGGCGGTGACGGCGGCCACCGTGCCGTCGGTGATCCAGCGGACGGCGGCCTCCAGGTTGAAGCGGGCGGCGGTCCAGGCGCCGGAGCGCAGGGCGTCGGCGAGCAGGCCGGTGCGGGCGGTGGGGGCGACCAGGAAACCGGTGGTCAGGCCGGGGGCGAGGCGCTTGGAGAGGCTGTCGACGAGGACCGTGCGGCCGGGGGCGTGGGCGGCCAGGGGAGCGGGGGCCGTGGGGGCGAGGAAGGCCCAGGTGGTGTCCTCGACCGCGCCGATGCCCAGCCGGGCGCACACCGCCGCCAGGTGGGTCCTGCGCTCCTCGCTCATCGTCACCGCCGTCGGATTGTGCAGGGTCGGCTGTACGTACACCGCGCCGAGCGGCGCGTTCCGGTGCGCGGCGGAGAGCGCGTCGGGGCACAGGCCGTCGCCGTCCGCCGCGATCGGCACCAGGCTCACTCCGAGGCGTTCCGCGACGGCCTTCACCAGCGGATACGTGAGCGCCTCGACGCCGAGCCGGCCCCCGGGGCGTACGAACGAGGCGATGGCCGCGGCGATGGCCTGGCGGCCGTTGCCCGCGAAGAGCAGCTGCCCGGCGTCCGGCCGCCAGCCGCCCCTGGCCAGCAGCGACACCGCCGCCTCGCGCGCGGCGGGGGTGCCGTCGGCGGCTGCCGGCCGGGTGGCCGCTTCCAAGACGTCGGGGCGCAGGAGGCCGGTGAGCGACCGCGCCATGAGCTCCGACTGGCCTTCCGCCACGGGGTAGTTGAGCTCCAGGTTGATCGCGGGGCCGCCCGCCGCCTCCTCCGCGAGGGCGTGTCCGGGCGAGGGCGGCGCGGCCCGGACGAACGTGCCGCGCCCGACCTCGCCCACCGCCAGGCCCCGCCGCGCCAGTTCGCCGTACACCCGGATCGCGGTGGAGTTCGCGATCCGGCGGCTGCGGGCGAAGGCGCGCTGCGTGGGCAGCCGGTCGCCGGGGCGCAGCCGGCCCGCCGCGATCTCGGCGGCCACCTGATCGGCCACCCGCCGGAAATCCTCCGCCATCAGGGCCTCCGCTCTCCTGCTCCTGCTCCTGCTCCTGCTCCTGCTCCTGCTCCTGCTCCTGCTCCTGCCTCAGCATTGCACCGAGAGCAAAGATCCCATTGCACCGAGCAGTTGACCGCGCCTAGCCTCCTGCACATGACCACCGCGCAGTTCTCAGCAGACGTCAACGGCATCACCGTCGGCTACACCGACCGGGGCAGCGGCACCCCCCTCGTCCTGGTCCACGGCCACCCCTTCGACCGCACGATGTGGGCCCCGCAGGTCGACGCCTTCTCCGCCACCCACCGCGTGATCGCCCCCGACCTGCGCGGTTACGGCGGAAGCCAGGTCGTCCCCGGCATCACCCCGCTCTCCGTCTTCGCCACGGACGTCGCGGCCCTGCTCGACCACCTCGGCATCGAGCGCGCCGTGCTCGGCGGGCTCTCCATGGGCGGCCAGATCGTCATGGAGTGCTACCGCCTCTTCCCCGGGCGCGTCACCGGCCTGGTCCTCGCCGACACCTCCCCCGCCGCCGAGACCGAGGACGGCAAGCGGTGGCGCAACTCCCTCGCCGACCGGCTGCTCGGCGAGGGCATGCAGGGGTACGCCGACGAGGTGCTGGACAAGATGGTCGCCCCGTACAACACCGAGGCGGCGGCCCATGTCCACCGCATGATGGCCGCCGCCTCCCCGGAGGGCGCGGCCGGGCGGAGCGGCCCGACTACCGCGACCTGCTGACGCGGGTGAGCGTTCCCACGCTGATCGTGGTGGGCCGCGACGACACGTACACGCCCGTCGCCGACGCCGAGGCGATGCACGCGGCGGTCCCCGGTTCGACGCTCGCGGTCGTCGAGTCGGCGGCGCACCTTCCCAACCTGGAGCGCCCCGGCGTCTTCAACGGCGCCCTGCGCGCCCACCTGGACCGCTGCGCCCGCCTCGCCCGGTGACGCCGCCTCGCCCGGTGGCCCGGTACCCGCGCGCTGGAGCTGCACAGCGGCTGGAGGTGTGCTGGGGTGGGGGTGGGGTACCGGAGTGGTCCGAGCGATCCGACCGGTCCCGATCGATCCGACGGAGGCGAGCCGCCATGGAAGACGCCAACCAGAAGATTCTCGACACCATCAACAGTCTGGTCGGCGAGGAACGCGAGCTGCGCGAGCGCTCCACCCGGAACCTGGGTCTCGACGACACCGAGCGCACCCGGCTGAAGGCTGTGGAGGTCCAGCTCGACCAGTGCTGGGACCTGCTGCGCCAGCGCCGCGCGAAGTCGGAGTTCGGGGAGGATCCGGGCGAGGCGAAGGTGCGGCCGGCGGTCGAGGTCGAGAATTACAAGAACTGAATCGGTGGATGTCCACAGGAAGTGGACGCGTGAACGCGGAGGCGTTCCGCTCCGAAAGTTGTCCACAGGCTGTGGACGGTGATACCACTCCTCGTCGCTGACGTGCACAGGGAGTTCGAGTTCGATCTGTTGAGGGCATGGCTGAGCAGAGAGCAGGGGGCCGGCTGACGCCGCCCGAGTGGCTGACGCAAGGGCTGCGACCACAGCGGGCACCGGTCCCGTGGGCCGCCGCCGTCCGGGCCGGGATCGCGATGGCCGCGCCGCTCGCCGTCGGGTTCGCCGTCGACCGGCCGACGTACGGGGCGCTCGTGTCGATGGGCGCGCTGTCCGGCGTCATCGGCGACACCGCCGACGCGTACCGGATGCGCCTGCTCAACATCGCCGTCCCGCAGCTCTTCGGCGCGGTCGGCGTCACCCTCGGCACGCTCGCGTACGGGCACGGGTGGCTCGCCGTCGGAGCCCTGACACTGGTCGCGCTCGTGTCGGGGATGATCTCGACGATCGGCGCGGTCGCCTCCGTGTCCGGCCTGCTGCTCCTGCTCCAGGCCGTCGTCGGAGCCGGGCTGCCCATGCCGGACCCCTGGTGGACGGCGCCGCTGCTGCTCACCCTGGGCGGCCTCTTCGTCCTCGTACTGACCCTGGTCGCCTGGCCGCTGCGGGGCGGGGTGCCGGAGCGGGACGCGGTCGCGGACACGTACCGGGCGGCCGCCGACCTGCTGGAGGCGGCGGGGCGGGACCCGGACGCGTACGACGCCAGACGGCAGGCCGTCACGCACTCCCTGAACACGGCGTACGACCTGGTCCTGGCCCGGCGGGCCCGCGACCACGGCCGCAGGAGTCCGCTCGTACGGCTGCTCGCGCAGCTCAACGTCGTCGTACCGCTCGTCGAGTCGGCGCCCGCCGCGCATCTGCGGCGTCGACCGCTGCCGCCCGAGATCCCGGCCGCCGTGCGGGGGCTGGCGGACGCGGTCGCGGACGGGCGCGCGGGTGCGGGTGCGGGAACGGCCGTGGGCGCGGGTGCGGGAACGGGTGGGGGTGCGGGCGGAGTGGATCTGGGTCTGCCCGCTCCCACCTCGCAGTCCGGGCGCGCCGTCGACCACGCGTTGCGGCACGCGGCGGCCGTCGTCCTCAGCACCGACCCCGACGCGGCGGACCCGTACGCCAACGTCGACGACCGGCTCGGCCGCCCCGCCGCCCTCGGCGTACGGGTCCGCCGCGCCACCCGCAACGTGCTGCTCTCCCGCGCCTCCTGGCAGTACGGCCTGCGGCTCGCCCTGTGCATCGGCCTGGCGCAGGCGCTCGTCTCGCTCGTCTCCGTGCCGCGCTCCTACTGGGTCGCGCTGACCGTGGTGTTCGTACTGAAGCCGGACTTCGGGTCGGTCTTCTCGCGGGCCGTGCAGCGGGCGTTCGGGACGGCGCTCGGCCTGGTGGTCGCCGCCGCGATCCTGGCGGAGCTGGAGCGGGGGTGGTGGGACGTACCGGTGATGGTGGTGCTCGCCGCGCTCATCCCGGTCTTCACGGCGAAGGGGTACGCGTTCCAGACGGCCGCGATCACGCCGGTCATCCTGCTGCTGTCGGACGTGCTGAACCACCAGGGGTTCGGGCTGGTCCTGCCACGCCTGTACGACAGCCTCCTCGGCTGCGCGATCTCGCTGCTGGCCGGGTACCTGCTGTGGCCGGAGAGCTGGAGCACGCGGGTGGGCGCGCGGCTCGCGGACACGGTCGCGGACACGGCGGGCTATGTGGAGTGCGCGTTCGGCCCGCCGAGCCCGCAGGGCGAACGGCTGCGGCAGCGGCTGCGGCGGCGCCTCTACCGGGACCTGTCGGTCGTACGCTCCGAATTCCAGCGCGCCCTGACCGAGCCGCCGCCGACCGGGGCGCGGGCGGCGGCGTGGTGGCCGCTGGTGGTCGCGACCGAGCGGATCGTGGACGCGACGACGGCGGCCCGGGTCCGCGTCAACCACGGGGCGCAGCCGCCGGACGAGGCGGAAGTGGCGGGGGTGGCAAGGGAGTTGCGCGAGCTGGCGGAGGGGCTGCGGGCCAGCGACACGCTGGTGGAGGTACGGACGGACCTCCCCGGCGACGACGAGAGCGTCCTCGCGCCGCTGCGGCAGGAGGTGGCGGCGGCGCGATCGGTGGCTTCGCCGGTGACCCCACCGGGGTGACGCCGGCGGGGTGGGGCTTGTGGCGGTGGCGAGTGCGGGTGGGGGTGCGGGGGCTTCGGGGTCGGTGCCGCGCCGGGGCGTCCCCTCCCGGCACCGCGGGCCGGCGGGGGCGGTACGGCGCTCCGGAGTCCGGTGTGCCGCGCGGTAGCGGGGCGTTGGGGGTCGGCGCCGCGCAGAGATTCAGCCCGCCGGGGTCACCCGGAGGCAGCCCGGGGGGAGGTGGTGGAGCGGGGCCTGGGGCGGAAACCCGGTTGTGCCCCTCCCCGCGCCGCGCAGAGATTCAGCCCGCCGGGGTCACCCGAAGGCAGGCCGGGGGGAGGTCGTGGACCGGGGCCTGGGGCGGAGCCCCGGCACGTCCCCTCCCCGCGCCGCGCAGAAATTCAGCCCCTCGGGGGTCACCCGGAGGCAGCCCCGGGGGAGGTTGTGGGCGCGCCCGCAGGGCGAATGGGGGCCCGGGGGCTTGCTCCCGGTTCGGGAAGGGGCGGGGTGGGGAAAAGGCCCGCGCAGCGGCAGGCGCCGCGCCCCCGTCGCGCTAGAACAGGGGCAGCTGGCCGGGGAACGGCGGCAGCTCGTAGCCGTCCAGGGTGCGCTGCGACGCCGCCGCGGGAGCCGCGCGCTTCGAACCGGCGCACAGGGTCAGCTCGGCGGTGGCGGCCCGGGTGCGCGGGTCGTGGCGTACGAAGCGGCCCGCGACGACGGCGACCTCACGGCCGCAGAACGGGCACGGACGGCGCGGGGAAGTCGAAGACATGGCCCTCACTCTGCCAGCCGTCAGCCGGCCGTCGGCCTGGGCCCCTGGAGCCGCTCCATCTCGCGCCGGTCGCGCTTCGTCGGCCGGCCCGCGCCCCGGTCGCGCACCGCCACCGGCGCGACGAACTCGCGGGGCGGGGGCGGCGGGCTGTTGTCGACGTAGCACTCGGCCGCCGCGGGGGCGCCCACGCGCTTGCGGATGATCCGCGAGACGACCACGATCCGCTCCCGGCCGGCGTGGAACAGCCGTACCTCGTCGCCCGCCTTCAGCGCGTGCGCCGGCTTGACCCGCTCGCCGCCGACGCGGACATGGCCCGCCTTGCAGGCCGCCGCCGCCTGGGAGCGGGTCTTGGTGAGCCGTACGGACCAGATCCAGACGTCGATCCGTACCGTCCCGGCGCTGGTCGTCCCCTCGTCTGAAGCCATGGGTCCGAGGGTACGACCGCCCGACTGCTCCCGGCGCGCGAAGCGCACTACTATGCGCACGATCTCCCGTCCGGAGGGGACGCCTCCGGACTGGGGCAACATCTCTGACTTGTCGCCAAATGTCGTGTCACACAACGGGAACAGAGCATTCCAATTGTGTCCGGCACACCTCCGGAAGCAGTTGGGAACAGCATGAGCCACACCTCCGGCAGAGGGCTCCAGCCCAACGCCCTCGGCACCTTCGAAACGATCGTGATGGCCGTCGCGGGCAGCGCCCCCGCCTACTCCCTCGCCGCCACCACCGCCGTCCTCGTCGGCGCCGTCGGCCTCGCCAGCCCGGCCGCGCTGCTCTACTGCGCGATCCCCATGCTCGGCATCGTCCTGGCCTTCGGCCGCCTCGGCCGCATCGACGTGAACGCGGGTGCCACCTACTCCTGGGTGGGCCGCACCCTGCACCCCTTCCTCGGTTTCATCAGCGGCTGGGCGCTCGTCGTCGCCGCCACGATCTTCATGGTCGCCGGATCGCTTCCCGCGGGTCAGATGACCCTTTCCCTCGTCGACCCGGACCTCGCGTCGAACACCGCGCTCGCCACCGCCGCCGGCGCCGGCTGGTTCCTGCTGATGCTCGCCGTCGTACTCGGCGGTGCCCGCCTCTCCGCCCGCGCCCAGCTGCTGGTCTCCGGCGTCGAGCTCGCGATCCTCGCCCTCTTCGCGCTCGGCGCGCTCCTCCACGACGGCGCGGCGGCCGCCTTCGACTGGTCCTGGCTCGGCTTCGGCCACTTCGACGGCTTCACCGGCTTCGCCGCGGGCACCCTGATCGCCGCCTTCTACTACTGGGGCTGGGACGTCACCAGCAACCTCAGCGAGGAGACCCGCGACAGCCGCCGCACCGCCGGGCTCGCCTCGCTGGTCGGAGTGGGCGTCGTCTTCCTGCTGTTCGTCGTCTTCACGATCGCCGTCAACGTCATCCTGACGAGCGAGCAGATCTCCGCGCACGACACCAACGTCCTCGCGGTCCTCGGCGAGGTGATCTGGCCCGGCGTCGGCGGCAAGCTGATGGTCCTGGCCGTCGTGCTCTCCACCATCGCCACCCTGGAGACCACCCTGATCCAGGTCACGCGCTCGCTCTTCGCGATGGGCCGCGACCGTACGATGCCGTCCGCGCTCGGTCTCGTGCACCGCCGCTGGAACACCCCGTGGGTCGCGGTCGCCGTCGTCGGCACGGTCGCGCTCGTCCTCTTCGTCGCCTCGAACGCGCTCGGCTCGACCGAGCAGATCATGTCGGACGCGCTCGCCGCGATCGGCCTCCAGACGACGCTGTACTACGGGCTCGCGGGGCTCGCGGCCGTCGTCGCCTACCGCAAGACGCTGCTGGCCTCCCCGAAGGACTTCGTCCTCGGCGGGGCCTGGCCGCTGCTCGGCTCGCTGTTCATGTTCTGCGTCTTCGCCGCCTCGCTCACCGAGCTCAGCGCGGCGGCGATCGCGATCGGCCTCGGCGGGCTGGCCGTCGGCGTCGCCCCGATGCTCTGGTACTGGCGGCGGGGCAGCGCGTACTACGCCCCCGCGCGGCTCGACGCCACCCGCGCCATCCCGATCGAGGCGGTGCACGTCGGTTCCGGATCGGAGCGCGGGGGCCGCCGGGACTACGCCGACGCCGGATTCCCCACCGACTTCTGACCCGGCTCCGTGACCACGGACTCCCGACCGCCGACTCTCTGATCAGGAGGTGCCCCGATGGCCGTACTCCGCCGTCGTTCCGGTTCCGGTTCCGGTCGCGCACCCGACTTCGACCCGGACTTCGGCGACCGGCCGCTGACCGCGGCCCGGCAGGACATCGTGATCGGCCGCTGGCAGGGCGTACGCGACCTGCTGCGCGCCACGGGTGAGGACTGGGCCCTGCGCACCCACCGGCTGCGGCTGCTCGCGAACGCGGCCGCGAGCAGCTCCGTGGTGGAGGCGTGGCGGGCGGCCGAGCCGGACAGCCCGGACGCCGCGGTGCTGCGGGCCGCGACCGAGGTCGTACGGGTCTTCAACCAGGCCATCGAGGCCGGGCGCGGCACCGAGATCGACCGCGCCCGCATCGACGTCGCCGTCATGACCTGCCTGAGCGCGGCCGACGCGCGCCCCGCCGACCCGATGCCCTGGGTGTCGCTGCTGACCGTGGCACGGCTGTACGGCGACGGGGTCGGCCGGGCGGAGCTGCGCGAGTGGTGGGAGGAGCTGCGGCGCCGCGACCCGTACAACATCGAGGGCCATGTGCAGCTGCTGCGCTACCACTCGGCGCGCTGGCACGGCACGCACGGCCGGATGTACGACTTCGCCCGCGACGCGGCGGGCGCGGCGCCCGCGGGATCGCCGCTGCCGGTGCTGGTGCAGATCGCCCGGGTGGAGGAGTACCGGTACGTCGCGGCGGCGGCCAGGGGCCGTCCGGTGCGCGGTTTCGACCAGCACTGGCACCACGAGCTGGCCGTGACGGAGGTACGCCGGACCCAGGAGCGGTGGCTGGGCGGGCGGCCGCCGGGACCCGTGGCCCCGCAGGAGGTCGGTGAGCTCAACTACCTCGCCCACGCGGCCTGCTGGGCGGGCCTGCCGGACGAGGCGCGGGAGTCCTTCGCGCTGCTGGACGGGCGCGCGGCGCGGGTGCCGTGGGCGTACACGGGGGACGCCGCGGAGCAGTACACACGGTGGCGCGACCAGGTGGGCACGGAGCGCGGAAGGGGCTGAAGTCCGCCGGTGACGGCAGGCTCCAGCCCCTTCGGCGGGTGGCCGCTACACGCCGATGTCGCGGCCGTCCTCGCGGTACACCGCCACCACCGACGGGCGGACGAGCCTGCCCGGTCCGTCCGGCCACGCCGACGCCGGCTTCTCGACGCTCGCGCCGTCGACCTCGCCCGGGTGCTGGACCGCGACGAGCACCCGGCGGTCCTGGATGACCGGACCGCAGGTCTCGGCGCCCTTCGGGACGGTCAGGAACTGCTTCAGCTCACCGCGCCGCTCGCCGCGCGTCGCCACGCCGAACAGCCCGTCGTGGGAGCCGAGCTGGTTGCCGTCGGTGGAGAGCCACAGGTTGCCGTGCGGGTCGAAGGCCACGTTGTCCGGGCAGGAGATCGGGCTGACCCGGTCCTTCGGGAAGCCCGCGAAGTACGTCGCCGGGTCGTCCGGGTCGCCCGCGACCAGGAAGAGCCGCCAGGCGAAGCCGTCGGACGCCGGGTCGTCCCAGTGCTCGGCGAGCTCCAGGACCTGGCCGTGCTTGTTGAGGTTGCGCGGGTTGGCCTCGTCGGCGCCCGCCCTGCCGGGCTTGCCGCGGTCGGTGTTGTTCGTGAGCGCGACGTAGACGCGGCCGGTGCGGGGGCTCGGCTCGACGTCCTCCGGGCGGTCCATCTTCGTGGCCCCCACCTTGTCGCCCGCGAGGCGGGTGAAGACGTACACCTCCTCGGCGGTCATGCCGGGGACGTGCGAGGTGGTGCCGGTGGCGAGCGGGATCCAGACGCCGCTGCCGTCGAACTCGCCGTCGTCGGGGAGCCTGCCCGTGCCGTCGGCCTCGCCGGGGGAGTCTCCGGTGAGCTTGGCGACGTACAGCGTGCCCTCGTCGAGGAGGGTGAGGTTGTGCTCGCGGGCGGCCCGCGAGTTCCCCTTCTTCATCCGCTTCGAGGAGACGAACTTGTAGAAGTAGTCGAAGCGCTCGTCGTCGCCCATGTAGACGACGGGGCGGCCGTCGGCGGTCAGGCGGGGCTGCGCGGCCTCGTGCTTGAAGCGGCCGAGCGCGGTGCGCTTGCGGGGCGTCGAGTCGGGGTCGTACGGGTCGAGCTCGACGACCCAGCCCTGGCGGTGCGGCTCGTTCGGCTCCTGCTTGACGTCGAAGCGCTTGTCGAACAGCTCCCACTTGCGCTCGGTGGCGCCGGTGGAGATGCCGTAGCGCTTGTCGGTGGCGCTGGAGCCGTTGGCGAAGTACTGGTTGAAGTTCTCCTCGCCGTGCAGGGTCGTGCCCCACGGGGTGGTGCCGCCGGCGCAGTTGTTGAGCGTACCGAGGACCTTCTTGCCGGTCGGGTCGGCGGAGGTCTTCAGGAGGGCGCCGCCGGCGGCGGGGCCGGTCAGCTCGAAGACGGAGGTCGTGTGGAGGCGGCGGTTGAGGTGGTGGCGGGTGACCGGTGTGAGCTTGCCGGACTTGCGCTCCTCCTGGACGACGACGACGGACAGGCCGTGGGCGGCCCAGGCGGTCTCGACCTGCTCGCGGGTGGGCCTGGCCGGGTCGTACCCCTTGAACATCAGGATTTCGTCCGTGTACTCGTGGTTGGCGACGAGTACCTGGCGGCCGTGCTCACCGGGGAGGGGGAGCAGGGAGAGGAAGTCGTTGTTGTAGCCGAACTGGCCGGCCTGCGCCTTGGCGGACTGCCGGTCCGGGTCGAAGGCGGGGGCGCCGCGGAGGATGGGCTCGCCCCAGCGGATGACGACGTTCTGGGCGTAGCCGTCGGGGACCGTGACGGCGTCGGCGGTGTTGGGCGCGACGGGCGCGAAGCGCAGCCCGCGCGCGCCGTCGCCCTCGCCCTTGCCGGCCGGGGGCTTTTGGCGGCCTTCCGCCGCCACGGCCTGCGGGGCGGCGGAGCCGGCGAGGGCCGAGGCTCCGGCGGCGGTGGCCACGGTCACCACGGCGGCCGCGCGCATCATCGACCGTCTCGACAGAGCGCCGGCTATGACGTCACCGGCGTACTCGTTGTCGCTGGTGTTCGGGACGTCCTGGAAGCAGGCGTCTCCGCAGCGGTAGCGACAGGTCAGCGCGGAGCGCCCACCCGGGTGCGGCGAGTTGAGCAGCGGCAGCAGATTGCGCACGGACCCCTCCAAATGGGCTGTACGGGCAGTGTTTCGGCGCGCCCCGCGCCGACATCGTGTTCGTGTCGGAATGTCTCCGGCCGTGACGTTAGGGGCGTGCGTGCGCGTTCCGGCGGCCGCGGGGTGAACGCGGGGTGAATGCGTGACGGCCGTGCGGGAGTTGCCGTGGCGCCGAAGGGCGCGTACGGGGTACGGGGCGCGGGGGCCGGCGCCGGGGCGGCCCGAGGGGCGCGGTGGGCGCCGGTGTCCACCGGCGCGAGCCCTGCGCGAGCCGCGCGCGCCCGGAACGCGCCCGGAACCGGAACGGCACGGCTGACCCTCCCGAAGATCAACGGGCGGGGCCGCTAACCTTACGTGTCCGCCCTGGCCAGGGTTGATCCCACGGGTGCGGACGTGCATCGCACCCAACTCATGCGAAAGGCCTCGCCCATGGGCATTCGGAGCTTGCTGCGCAAGGTGTTCGGACGCGATCGAGCGGAGAGCAACGAGCAGCCGCCGGCACGGGAGACCTCGACGGCAGCTTCCGTTCCGTCCCAGGCCGAACGTAAGCCGGACCCGGTCTCCGCGCCGGAACCGGAATCGGCGTCCGCCGAGGTCAGGGAGACGGTGGCCTCCGTACCCACCCCGTCGCGGACCTCGGCCCAGGAGGACGAAACGGCGGAGAAGCCGGCCGGGAAGCCGACGGCTCCGGGCATCGCATCGGACCTGGTGGCGGCGGCCTTCGACAATCCCTCCGCGCCCGTGTCCCGCACGACGACTCCCCCGCCGGGGCCGAACGTCCCCGCCCAGTCCACCCCGGCAGACCCGCCCCCCGTGTCCCCCTCGGCCCCGGTCACGGTCCCCTCGCAGCCCACCGACCCCGAGGCGAAGGCGGCCACCGCCGAGCCGGTCGCGGCAGAAACCCCCGCCGAGCCCACCGCTGCCGACAAGGCCGACAAGGCCGACAAGGCCGACGACGTCGCAACGGCCCCGGAGCCCGCCGAGCCCGCCGAGGAGGCCGCACCCGAGCCCGCCGCGACCACCACCCCGGAGCCCGCGCCCGAGCCCGTCACGACGGAGGCCACCCCGGCCACCGAACCCGAGCCGACCGGCGAAGCCCCGGCCGACACCCAGCCGGCAGCCACATCCGAACCGGCCACCGCCGACACCCAGCCGGTCACCGAGCCCGCCGCGACCACCACCCCGGAGCCCGCGCCCGAGCCCGTCACGACGGAGGCCACCCCGGCCACCGAACCCGAACCGGCCACCGCCCCGGAACCGGCCACCGCCGACACCCAGCCGGTCACCGAGCCCGCCGCGACCACCACCCCGGAGCCCGCGCCCGAGCCCGTCACGACGGAGGCCACCCCGGCCACCGAACCCGAGCCCGAACCGGCGCTCACCCCCGCCACCGTCGCCGCCCCGGAACCGGAAGCGGAAGCGGAAGCAGAACCGGAAGCGGAAGCGGTGACCGAACCCGAGCCGCTCGCGGCCGAAGAGGAGTCCCTCGGCCAGAGCGACGGCGTCGTCGGCGAAGGCCGGGAAGGCAAGGGATCCGCCCTTTCCCTCGCGGACCTCACGTCACGCGCCCCCGCACTCGCCGCGCACTACCGGGCCGCCGGGGCCGCGCTCGACGCCGAGCGGCTCGCCGGGGCGCGGGCGGACGTGTACCTGGTCCTCGACCGGTCCGGGTCCATGCGGTCGTTCTACAAGGACGGCAGCGTCCAGCACCTCGCCGACCGGACCCTCGCCCTCGCCGCGCACCTCGACGGGGACGCCGCCGTACACGTCGTGTTCTTCTCGACCGACATCGACGGGACCCTCGACGTGAACCTCGATGGGTACGAGGGCCGGGTGGACGAGGCGCATGCCGCCATCGGACACATGGGTCGTACGAGCTACCACCGCGCCGTCGAAGAGGTCGTCGCGCACCACGAGAAGTCCGGCAGCGGCCGCCCCGCCCTGGTCGTCTTCCAGACGGACGGTCCCCCCGACGCCAAGGGACCCGCCAAGCAGGCCCTGGCCGATGCCGCCGGAAAGTCCCTCTTCTGGCAGTTCGTCGCGTTCGGCGAGCACGACGCCAAGGGCTTCGACTTCCTCCGGAAGCTCGACGCCCCCGACACCGCCTTCTTCCACGCGGGCCCGGCCCCGCGCGAGGTCGCGGACGCCGAGCTGTACGCCCGGCTGGTCCAGGGGCTGAAGGGTCTCAAGGCCTAGGCGGGGGCCTCAGGGCCCGGGCAGCGGGACGGTGACGGCGGTGCCTCCGGAGGACGGGGCACCGCCGTCGCCGTCCCGCCGTTTTACGCGTGTGAGTGGATCACCTGTGGGCCGTTAGGATTTCGACCATGGCGGCCACTGGATCCGAGAAGCAGGGGACGAAGGCGTTCTACGTCACGACCCCGATTTACTACGTCAACGACGCTCCTCACCTGGGCCACGCCTACACGACCGTTGCAGGTGACGTGCTCACGCGCTGGCACCGTCAGCGCGGCGAGAAGGTGTGGTACCTCACCGGCACGGACGAGCACGGTCAGAAGATCATGCGCACTGCCGAGGCGAACGGGGTCTCGCCCCAGGAGTGGTGCGACAAGCTCGTCGAGGATGCCTGGAAGCCCCTCTGGGAGCACCTGGACATCGCGAACGACGACTTCATCCGCACGACGGAGAAGCGGCACACCGACCGTGTGCAGGAGTTCGTGCAGGACCTGTACGACAAGGGCGAGATCTACAAGGGCGGGTACGAGGGCCCGTACTGCGTGGGCTGCGAGGAGTACAAGCTCCCCGGCGATCTCATCGAGGCCGAGGACGGCACCAAGCTGTGTCCGGTCCACAAGAAGCCGGTGGAGATCCTCAAGGAGGAGAACTACTTCTTCAAGCTCAGCGAGTACGGCCCGAAGCTCCTGGAGTTCTACGAGGCCAACCCCGGCTTCATCCAGCCCGAGTCGGCCCGCAACGAGGTCCTGAACTTCGTGCGGCAGGGCCTTCAGGACCTCTCCATCTCGCGCTCGACGTTCGACTGGGGCATCCCGGTCCCGTGGGACGAGAAGCACGTCATCTACGTGTGGGTCGACGCTCTCCTCAACTACGCCACCGCCGTCGGCTACGGCGCGGACCAGTCGAAGTTCGACGCGACGTTCCCGGCCGACGTCCACCTGGTCGGCAAGGACATCCTGCGCTTCCACGCGATCATCTGGCCCGCGATGCTGATGGCGCAGGGACTGCCGGTCCCGGGCCGGGTCGCGGCCAACGGCTGGCTGATGGTCGGCGGCGAGAAGATGTCGAAGTCGAACCTGACCGGCATCAAGCCGCAGGACCTGACCTCGCACTTCGGCGTGGACGCCTACCGCTGGTACTTCCTGCGGGCGATCGCCTTCGGCCAGGACGGCTCGTTCTCGTGGGAGGACTTCAGCGCCCGCTACACGAGCGAGCTCGCCAACGACTTCGGCAACCTCGCCTCGCGCGTGGCCGCGATGGTCGGCAAGTACTTCGGCGGCACGCTGCCGGAGGCGAAGGCGGCCGGTGACGCGGAGACGGCGGTCCAGGAGGGCCTCGCGAAGGCGCTCGCCGAGGCCGACCGGAAGATCGGCGAGGAGCTGGACTTCCAGGGCGGCATCCTGGCGATCTTCGACTTCGTGAAGCAGGTCAACGGCTACATCACGGAGCAGGAGCCGTGGAAGGTGGCCAAGGACGAGTCGCCCCAGGGCCAGGCCCGTCTCGCGACGATCCTCTACACGGCCGCCGAGTCGCTGCGCGCGATGGCCGTCCTGCTGAACCCGGTCATGCCCGAGACCTCGCAGAAGCTGTGGGACTCCCTGGGCGCGGAGGCGTCCCTGGGCGCCCTCGACGGCCGGCCGGTCCAGGACGCGGCCACGTGGGGGCAGCTCCCGGCCGGCGTGACGGTGACGAAGGGCGCGGTGCTGTTCCCCCGCCTGGAGGAGCCGAAGAAGGCGTAAGACGTGCCGTACGGCGCACGAGGGGGCAGGGCCCGGACCACACCTCCGGGCCCTGCCCTTCGTCGGCCGCCCCCCGCCGCGCCCGGCCCTGGCGGGGAGGCAGGCCCGCAGGGCCGGTCACATGTCCGCTCAAGGTGATTATTGTCTCGACCGATTGGTGCGGGGACGGTGCGCGTCGTACGGTCGGCGGTCGGCCTTCTTCGCCGTCCCTCGTCCCGCCTTGCCGACGCGAGAAGACCGGCCGCCCCCCAACGGCTTTCCCATTCGCTCGTTCCTCCCTGCCAGGAGCCCCGCCCGTGCCCTCTACCGGACTCCCCCAACGCCGCCGTGTCGTGCAGCTCTCCGCGCTGCTCGCGGTGCTCGCGGCATTCGCAGCTCAGCTCGTCGGCGCGCTGCTGGCCCATGTGCCGGTGTTCGTCGCCGCCTCCGCCGCGGGCCTCGCGCTCGATCTGTACCTCCAGTACAAGCGGCCCGCCCTGCTCTCGAAGCTGAACCGAATACGTTTCGACGTCACCGTCCGGCAGCTGCTGCGCGACATGCTGATCCTGGTCGGCCTGCTGCGCATCGACGACATCCAGCCGCTGCGTGAGCACTCCCCCCTCACCGTCGCGCTGCTCTTGTTCTACGCACTGCACTTCGCCTGCCAGGCGGTGGCGCTGATGGTCCGGCGCCTGCGCACGCTGCCCATCGTCACCCGCAACATCGACGTCTCGGCGCTGCGTCCGTCCACCGCTCCCCCGCGGATCCTGGCCCGCCGCCCCGGTCACCGGCTGCTCACCTTCTCCGTGCCCGCCACCGCCGGCCTGCTGGTCACCGCGGTCACCGGGGACGTGTACGGCGGCGCCGCCGGCATCGGCCTCTCCCTCCTCCTGATGGCCGCCGGCACCGTCCGCCTGGCCACCTGGCTGCTGCCGAAGAAGCGCCCCGCCACCCAGCAGGAGACGCTGGAGTGGCTGGACGCCTGGCTGGCGGAGTACCGGCCGACCGTGGCGATGTACTTCTCCGGCGGCACCACCTCGGCGTACCAGGCGAACATGTGGCTCTCCACGCTCTCCGAGCTGGACGGAAAGCCGCTGATCGTGCTGCGCGAGCGCTTCATGGTGCAGAAGATCCAGGCCACGGACGTGCCGATCCTCTGCATACCCAAGGTCGCGCACATGTTCGCGCTGGAGAACTCGACGCTGAAGATGATGCTGCACCCGGCGAACTCCGGTAAGACCTCGCAGGTGCTGCGCATCCCCTCCGTCAAGCACGCCTTCACCAACCACGGCGAGAGCGACAAGCTGTCCAGCTGCAACCCGTACGCCAAGGCGTACGACGAGGTGTGGGTGGCCGGCCCGGCGGCGCGCGAGCGCTACCAGCTCGCCGAGACCGGCGTCGACGACAAGGACGTGGTGGAGGTGGGCCGCCCGCAACTGGCCCCGATCCTGCCCTACGCGGGCGCTCCCGAGGGCACGTACACGACCGTGCTGTACGCCCCCACCTGGGAGGGCTGGGACGGCAACCCCGGCAACACCTCGGTCGTCCTGGCCGGCGAGAACCTCGTCCGCGCGCTCCTGGCGGACGACCGCGTACGGCTGCTCTACAAGCCGCACCCGATGACCGGCTCCGTCGTCCCGGAGGCCGGGGCGGCCGACCAGCGCATCCGCGCGATGATCGCCGAGGCCAACACCGGGCGCTCCGGTCCCCGCCCCGGCCCCGAGGCAGCCGCCGAACTCGACCGCCGCACCGCCGAACTCGACCGGCTCACCAGCACCGGCTTCCGGACCGGCGTGGACGAGCTGGAGCGGATGCTGCTCCAGGGCGCGCCCGAGGAGGGCCGCGCGGCGGCGGTCGCCGCGGCCGCCGAGGCCTGGGAGGCGGCCTACTGGGCGTCGTTCCCGGAGTGGGAGCACCGGATCGTCGTCACCGCGCGCCCCGGCATATACAGCTGCTTCAACCAGGCCGACCTGCTGATCAGCGATGTGTCGAGCGTCGTCTCGGACTACCTGTACAGCGAGAAGCCGTACGCCGTGGCCAACACCAGCGGCATGACGGAGACCGAGTTCCGGGCCGGCTTCCCGACCGTGCGGGCCGCCGCCGTCCTCGCCCCGGACGCGTCCGGCGTCCCGGAGCTCCTGGAGTCCGTGCGCCACCCGGAGAAGGACCCGTACAGGGAGGCCCGCGCCGAGCTGAAGGAGCACCTCCTCGGCCCGTCCGACCCGCCCTCCCTGGTCCGCTTCAACGCGGCCGCCCTCGCCCTGTGCGCCAAGGCCGACGAGCGCCGCGCCCGGATGACGACCCGCCTCGCCGCGGAGGTCCCGGCTCAGCGCACGGCCGGATTCGAGGACGCCCCCGGGGAAGGGGAACTCGACTCCGACCCGGCCGGCTCCGAGGAACCGGCCAACGCCTGACGGCCCGGCGGAAGCCGGCCGAGCCCCGGTCCGGTCCCGCCCTCCGCCCCACCCGTCGCCCCGCCGGTCACCCGACCGGCGGGGCGACGTGCTGTGCGCCCGCTCAGTCGCGCAGCGACGCCGCGTCGCCCATCACCACCACCGGGTTCTTCACCGGGTCGATCGTGCGCAGGAGGTGCTTCATCACGTCCTTGCGCAGGGACACGCAGCCCTGTGTCGGGCCGTCGTGGTCCACGTGCAGCCAGATGCCGCCGCCCCGGGCCGCGCCGAGGGGGCGGGTCCAGTCCAGCGGGGTGGTGCCGGGCTCGCGGTTGTAGTCGATGGCGATGACGTAGTCGAAGGAGCCCGTGAGCGGCTCGCCCAGGGAGCCCGTGCCGCGGGCGGTGAAGGCGGGTCCCTGGTCGTACGACAGCTTCGTGCCCGGATCGGGGAGCAGGCCGCCCGCGTCGGTCAGGGTGAAGACGCCGATCGGGGAGCGCAGGTCGCCGTGCACGTGCTTGTCGGTCCAGCCGCGCAGGCCGTTGTGGGTGGGCCAGGAGGTGCCGGGGCGCCAGGGGGCGCCGGGGCGGTCGCGCTCGTAGAGGACCGCCGTGCCCCGGTTCTCGTCGCGGCCCTCTCCGGTGACGACGAGAGCCTGGCGGGTGCGGCCGGGGACCCGGGCGAGGGTCTTGGGGCCCAGGCCCGGGAGCCGGAGCAGCGGGCGCCGCTGCGGCGACGCGGACCGGTCCGGCGCGACCCTGCCCGCCTTGCCGCCGGACGCCTGGTGCGCCGGCGCGCCGGGCCGTGCGTCGGTCCGCGGCGCCCCGGTGGTGGAGGCGGCGGAGCCGGTACCGGTACTCGTGGTGCCCGTGCCCGTACCGCAGCCCGCAGCCAGGAATGCGGCTGCCGCCAGCAGCGCGGTCAGCGGCGCGATGGTCCGGTTCCGGCGCTTCATTTCGTTCCCTTCGTCGTCCTGCTGCCGAACGGACCGCCTCGGCGCGTTCCGCGCGGAAGCCGGCCACACAGGCCCTCGCTTCCAGGAAGCATCCGCGACATGGAAGAAGGGGCCCGGAACCAGTCGGTTCCGAACCCCTTCAACCTAAGCGCACTACTTGTCGGAAACCGGCTTCCGCAGCTGAATGTTGAGCTCCCGCAGACGGGCCTCGTCCAGCGTCGTCGGCGCGCCCATCATCAGGTCCTGGGCGTTCTGGTTCAGCGGGAACGCGATCGTCTCGCGGATGTTCGGCTCGTCGGCGAGCAGCATCACGATGCGGTCGATGCCCGGGGCGATGCCGCCGTGCGGCGGGGCGCCGAACTGGAAGGCACGGAGCATGCCCGCGAACTCGCGCTCGACGGTCTCCTTCGAGTAGCCCGCGATCTCGAACGCCTTGAACATCAGCTCGGGCTCGTGGTTGCGGATCGCGCCGGAGGACAGCTCCACGCCGTTGCAGACGATGTCGTACTGCCAGCCCAGGATGTCCAGCGGGTCCTGGCTCTCCAGGGCCTCCAGACCGCCCTGCGGCATCGAGAAGGGGTTGTGCGAGAAGTCGATCCTGCCGGTCTCCTCGTCCTTCTCGTACATCGGGAAGTCGACGATCCAGCAGAACCGGAACACGCCCTCCTCGAAGTGACCGGCGCGCTTGGCGGCCTCGACCCGGACGGCCGACATGATCTTCGAGACCTCGTCGAACTCGCCCGCGCCGAAGAAGACCGCGTGGCCCGGGGCCAGCGACAGGCGCTCGGTGAGGACCTTGACGTCCTCCTCGGTGAGGAACTTGGCGATCGGGCCGCTCAGCGAACCGTCCTCGCCGACGCGCACCCAGGCCAGGCCCTTCGCGCCGTGCTCGACGGCGTAGTCACCGAGACCGTCGAAGAACTTGCGGGACTGGCCCGCCGTGTCCGGCACCGGCAGCGCGCGCACGTGCTTGCCGGCGAACGCCTTGAACTCCGAGCCGGCGAAGACGTCGGAGATGTCGACGAGCTCCAGCTTGGCGCGCAGGTCGGGCTTGTCGTTGCCGTACTTGAGCATCGACTCGCGGAACGGGATCCGCGGGAAGGGCGACGTGACGTGGCGGCCGCCGCCGAACTCCTCGAAGAGCTCGGTCATCAGCTTCTCGATCGGCTGGAAGACGTCCTCCTGCTCGACGAAGCTCATCTCCACGTCGAGCTGGTAGAACTCGCCCGGCGAGCGGTCGGCGCGGGCGTCCTCGTCGCGGAAGCACGGCGCGATCTGGAAGTAGCGGTCGAAGCCCGAGATCATCAGCAGCTGCTTGAACTGCTGCGGGGCCTGCGGCAGCGCGTAGAACTTGCCGGGGTTGAGGCGGGACGGGACGACGAAGTCCCGCGCGCCCTCCGGCGAGGTCGCCGTCAGGATCGGCGTCGCCATCTCGTTGAAGCCGAGGGCCACCATCTTGGAACGGACGGAGGCGATGACGGCCGAGCGCAGCATGATGTTGCGGTGCATGCGCTCGCGGCGCAGGTCGAGGAAGCGGTACTCCAGACGGCGCTCCTCCCCCACCCCGTCGTCGGTGTTGATCTGGAACGGCAGCTGCTGCGACTCCCCCAGCAGCTCGACCTCCGCGACCTCGACCTCGATCTCGCCGGTGGGCAGCTCCGGGTTGACGTTGTCGGCGCCGCGCGAGACGACCCGGCCGTCGACGCGGACGACCGACTCCTTGGTGAGCTTGTCGAGGACGTCGTACGCCGGGGTGCCGGGGCGGGCGACGAGCTGCGTGATGCCGTAGTGATCGCGCAGATCGATGAAGAGGATGCCGCCCAGGTCTCGACGATTGTGCAGCCAGCCGCTCAGCCGGACGTCGGTGCCGACGTCAGAGGCGCGGAGCTCGCCGCAGGTGTGGGACCTGTACCGATGCATCGTCGTTCATCCAGCCTTCGGGATTCGGGGTTGTCACAAGACACTCCAGGTTACCGCCCGGCGCCTCTCCTTTTTCTGGCCCGGCCTTCGCACGGCCGGTCCGGCTCCGACCTGTAAAGATGAGGCAATGCGTACCGAGGACATCCTGGCCGCCACCGCGACCGGCCTGTGGCACTGGGACAACGCATCCGGGGTCGTCACGCTCGACGCGGAGGCCGCCCGGCTCCTCGGCCTGCCCGCCGAGTCCGTGGCGCTCCCCGAGGCCGCCGTGCGCTCCCGCTTCCACCCCGCGGACTGGAACGAGGTCAACGGGATCGTGAACCTCGCGGCCGCCGAGGGCACCCTCGCCGAGGCCCGGCTCCGGATCATGGATGTGGACGGGCGGCTGCTCAGGACCGTACGCAGCCGCTCCAAGCCGGTCTCCGCCAACGGCGACTACCAGCTCTTCGGCACCCTCCAGGAGGTCGCCGGGCCGCAGCCGGGCGAAGCCGCCCACACCCCGGTCACCGGCGACTGGCGCCGCTCCCGCGAGGCGTTCCTGCTGGACGCGGGGCGGGCGCTCGCGGAGGCGCGGTCCACGTCCGAGGTGCTGCGGGTCGCCGCGTCCCTGTCGATGCCCGGTTTCTCACCGGACAGCCTCGCCGTCTTCGGCTCGTCGGGCAGCCGCATCACGGTCCTGGGACACCACGGGTACGGGCCCGGCGACGAGCTCCCGTTCGCCGACATGCTGCTGGACACGGACCACCCGGCGTCCGAGGTCGTACGGACCGGCCGGGCCATCTACCTCCCGTCCCCCCAGGCGTACAGCCGCCGTTACCCCGCCGGCCGCCCCCTCGCCCGCGCCTCCTCCCGCCGCTCATGGGCCTTCGTACCGCTGACGGTGGCCGGCCGCACCATGGGTGCCTGGATGGCGGGCTTCGCGCACCCCGTCGCGTTCACCCCCGACGAGCGCTCCGTACTGACGACGGTCGCCCGGATGCTCGCCCAGGCCCTGGAGCGGGCCTCGGTGGCCGAGAGCGAGCGCGAGCTGTCGCTCGGCCTCCAGCGGTCGATGATGCCGACGCTGGGCCCGGAGATCCCCGGCATGACGGTGGCCGCGCGGTACGTGCCGACCGGCGGGGGCCTCCAGGTCGGCGGCGACTGGTACGACATGATCCCGCTGCCCAACGGGCGAATAGCCCTGGTCATCGGCGACGTACAGGGCCACGACGTACGGGCCGCCGGACTCATGGGCCAGCTGCGCATCGCCCTGCGCGCGTACGCCTCCGAGGGACACCGCCCGGACGCGGTCCTCTCCCGCGCCTCCCGCTTCCTGCACGGCATCACCGACACCTACGAGCCCGGCGACTGCTCCAGCCCGCGCTTCGCGACCTGCCTCTACATCGAGGCCGACCCCACCACCGGCCTCCTCGACATCGCCCGCGCGGGCCACCCCGAACCGGCGGTGCGCCTCGGCGACGGGACGGTACTGGTCCGGCCGACCGCCGGCGGCCTGCCCCTGGGCATCGTCCCGGACACGGACTACCCGACGACACGCCTGGTCCTCGAACCGGGCGAGACGATCATGATCTGTACGGACGGCCTCATCGAGACCGGCGGCCACGACCTGGACACCGGCTGGGCCAGGCTCCGCCGGATCATGGAGGAGCACGCCGGCGACAGCCTGGAGAAGCTCGCCGACGCCCTCGTCTCCGCCGTGCACGGCCCCGCCTCGCACTACACCACGGGCCCGCTCGTGGACCGCCGCGAGGACGACATCGCGCTGCTGCTGCTGTGCCGCGAGAGCGCCGACTGCGGCTGCGGCCCCGGCTCCTCGGCGGGCCCGCAGGTCCCGGTCCGGCGTACGGCGCTGTCCGTGGCCCAGACCGAGCCCGAGCGCATCGCCGGCGCCCGGCGGCAGCTGCGGGACCTGCTGCACGACTGGACGGACGAGGAGCAGCTCGACGCGGCCGTGCTGATGGTCTCGGAGATGGTCACCAACGTCCTGGTGCACACGGACGGCGACGCCCTGCTGGTCGCCGAGGCGACGGGCGAGCCCGGCGCGCGGCGGCTGAGGGTCGAGGTGGCGGACTCCAGCGACGAACTGCCGCACAAGCGGCGCCCGGGGGAGATGGCGTCCAGCGGGCGCGGGCTGATCCTGATGGAGATGCTCGCGGACACCTGGGGGGTGGACCCGAGGGGCGAGGGCAAGTGCATCTGGTTCGAGCTCTACGAGGGCGGCGCGCCGCGGAACCTCTAGGGCCCGGGCTCCCCGAGCGCCACCCGCCCCACCCCGCCCCCGCAGGCCCGCGGTGCCGGGGGGGACGTGTCGGGGCGCTCCCCGCAGGGCGCCGAACGCGACCACCCCGAACAAAACCCCGTACCCGAACGTTCGGCGCCCGAGGAGACGCCCCGGCGCGGCACCGACCCCAGCGCCCCCGCACCGCACCGACCCCAACGCCCCCGCACCGCACACCGGGCTCCGGGGCGCCGTACCGCCCCCGCAGGAGCAGAATGGTCAAAAAGACGGACGCCCACCAGCACCGCCCTGTTCTGTTCCGCTGCCGGGGGGACCACGGAGACCCGCCATGAGCACCATGAGCACGCAGAACACCAGAAGCGACACCACCGTCCTGGCGGACTGCCTGGAGGTACCGGGCATCGGCTTCCTCCCGGTCAACGCCTTCGTCCTGTTCGCCGACGAGCCGGTCGTCGTCGACACCGGCCTCAGCCTCCCCGACCGGGATTTCCTCGACGTGCTCGGTTCCGCCATCGACCCCGCCGACGTGCGCTGGATATGGCTCACCCACCCCGACCGCGACCACACGGGCGGCCTGTTCGACCTGCTCGCCGCCGCCCCCCGGGCACGCCTCGTGACCACGTTCATCGGCGCCGGGATCATGTCCACCGAACGCCCCCTGCCGCTCGACCGGGTACGCCTGGTCAACCCCGGCCAGAGCCTGGACGTCGGCGACCGTACGCTCAGGGCCTTCCGGCCGCCGCTGTTCGACAACCCCGCCACCGTCGGCTTCTACGACGACCGGTCGCGGACCTGCTTCAGCTCCGACTGCTTCGGCGGGCCCATGCCCAGCGCGGACCTCGCGGTCAACGGCGAGGCCGCCGCGCTCGCCACCGCGGACCTGCGCGCCGCCCAGCTGCTGTGGGCCACCGTGGACAGCCCCTGGGTGCACGCCGTCGACACCGGCAAGTACCTCGCCACCGTCGAGCCCCTGCGCGCCATGGCCCCCGAGACCGTCCTGTGCACCCACCTGCCGCCGGCCGTGGGCATCGCCCCGCAGATGCTCGACACGCTCGCGTCGGCCCCCGGCTCGGACCCCTTCGTCGGCCCCGACCAGCAGGCACTGGAACAGATGCTCGCGGGTTTCGAGCCGGTGGCCGGGGACGCCGTCCCCCCGCAGGCCATGTGAGCGCGCGCTAGGGGCCGGCGTCCGGCGCGGCCTTCGCGCTCTCGCGCTCATGACGCCTGCGCAACTCCCCGATCACCCCGAAGACGGCCGCCGTCAGCGGCACGGCGAGCAGCATCCCGAGGATGCCCGCGACGGACGCCCCGGCCGTGATCGCCAGCATCACCAGGGCCGGATGCATCTGCACGGTCCGGCTCTGGATCACGGGCTGGAGGACGTGCCCCTCCAGCATCTGTACGGCCAGTACGACCCCCAGCGCCCACAGCGCGATCACGAACCCCCGGTCCGCGAGCGCGACGAGCACCGCGACCGCGCCGGAGATGAAGGCGCCGAGGTAGGGGATGTACGCGCCGACGAAGACCAGGGCGCCGAGGCCGACCGCGCCGGGCACCCGCAGGACCAGCAGCCCGGTGGTGATGAGGACCGCGTCGATCAGCGCGATGAACGTCGTACCGCGCATGAAGCCCTCGACGGCCTCGAAGGCGCGGCGGCCCATCGCTTCGACGGTGTCGGCGGTCGAGCCGGGGGCGAGGGCCCGCAGGGCCCCGGCGGCCCGGTCCGAGTCCCGGAGGAAGAAGAACATCAGCAGCAGGGCCAGGACGGCGACCGCGGTCATCTCCCCGACGACGCTGAGCCCGGTGATCACTCCGGACGCCGCGGTCCCGCCGAACCTGCCGAGCAGCTCCCTGGCGTTGCGGGCCACGTCGTCCAGGGAGGTCCCGGCCGCCCCGAAGTGCCGGGCCAGGTCTCCGGCCGCCTGCCGGAGCGAGCCGAGGATCTGGTCACCGGTCTCGACGAGCGCGTTGACGACGATGTACGAGGCGCCGCCGACGACGGCGACCACCGCGGCACAGGTGAGCAGGGCGGCGAGCGACCGGTTCAGCCGCATCGTGACGAGCCGCCGGTGCAGGGGCCCGAGCAGCGCGGTCCCGAGGAGGGCGAGCAGGACGGGGGTGACGGCGGTCTTGAAGGTGACGCACAGCCAGATCCCCACCGCGACGACCCCGGTGACGAGCAGCGCGACGACACACCAGGCGGCGGCCCGGCGCGCGGACTCGGGAAGGAGCGGCTGAACCGGCTGGGGCGGCTGAGGCGGCTGCACGGCCCCAGCGGACCACGGGCGGCGCGGGGCGGCCCGCCGGCGGGGCCCGCCCGGGTGACGGACAGCGGTCGCTCACCCGGGCGGATCCACACCGCTCAGCCCATGCCGTGGACGGCCGGAACGGTGCCGAGGCGGCCCCGCTGGAAGTCCTCGAAAGCCTGCTTCAGCTCCTGCTGCGTGTTCATCACGAACGGCCCGTAGTGCGCCATCGGCTCCCGGATCGGACGTCCGCCCAGGAGGACGATCTCCAGGTCCGGGGCGTTCGCGTCCTGCTGCTCGTCCGCGCGGACGGTCAGCGAGTCCCCGCCGCCGAAGACCGCGGTCCGGCCCGTGCGGACGGGGCGGCGGTCCGTACCGACGCTGCCGCGGCCGGCCAGGACGTACGCCAGCGCGTTGAAGTCCGCACGCCACGGAAGCGTGATCTCCGCACCCGGCCGCAGCGTCGCGTGGATCATCGTGATCGGCGTGTGGGTGATGCCGGGACCCTCGTGGCCGTCCAGCTCGCCCGCGATGACACGGAGCAGCGCGCCCCCGTCCGGCGACGTCAGCAGCTGCACCTGGCCGCCGCGGATGTCCTGGTAGCGGGGGGCCATCATCTTGTCGGATGCGGGCAGGTTGACCCACAGCTGGAGGCCGTGGAACAGACCGCCCGACATGACCAGCGACTCCGGCGGCGCCTCGATGTGCAGCAGGCCGGACCCGGCGGTCATCCACTGGGTGTCGCCGTTGCGGATCGTGCCGCCGCCGCCGTTGCTGTCCTGGTGGACGAACGTGCCGTCGATCAGGTACGTGACCGTCTCGAAGCCGCGGTGCGGGTGCCAGGGCGTGCCCTTCGGCTCCCCGGCCTCGTACTCCACCTCGCCCATCTGGTCCATCATGATGAACGGGTCGAGATGCGTGTAGTCGATGCCGGCGAAGGCGCGGCGGACCGGGAAGCCCTCGCCCTCGAAACCGCCCGGAGCGGTCGTGACGGCCAGCACGGGACGCGACACGGCGCCGCTCGGCACGACGACCTTCGGCAGGGCCAACGGGTTCTCAACGGTTACTGCGGGCATGGCGGGCCTCCTTGTACGTCCACTTTAGTTGAACGTAGAACTTCTTGCCACCCTCAACGGAGAGCGCCCGGAAAGAATTCCCCGGGCGCCGGTGCGCGTCACCGCCGCGTCCCGCCCCCTTCCGCCTTTCCGCGGACAGGCCCGCGCCCGGGCCAACCGCCTTGTTGGCGTGGCCACTTCGACGAGAGGGCGGAAAGACCGGATGACATCGGCCATGTTCCACATCGGCGGGGATCCGGGCGTCCGGCGTTCCGGGTCCGGAGCCATGCGGCCGCCGACCGGGCCCGGCCCCGCCCGCGAGGCGTCCCTCGCCGTCGCCCGGCGCGCCGTCGAACCGGGTGTCACGCCGGTCGGCACCGCCCACCTGTACGGCGGCCGACGAGGAACTCCCCGCCGAGGCTCCGCACCCGTACGCGGACGGGCCGCTCATCACCACCACGGCCGGCGTCGCGCCGCCGGGCCCCGCGGCCGAGCGGAAGCCGTCCGGGCGGCCGGAGGTCCCGCGCGACCGCCTCGACCAGTTGTCTCCGGGCGTCTAGCCGTACATCCGGCGCATGGCGAAGTCGACCATCTGCTCCACCGCCTTCGCGTCGAAGACCATCCGGTGCTCACCCTCCATGTCGAGGACGAAGCCGTACCCGGTCGGCAGCAGGTCGATCACCTCCGCGCCGGTGATCACGAAGTACTTCGACTCCTTGCCGGCGTACTTGCGCAGCTCCTTGAGCGAGGTGAACATCGGGATCACCGGCTGCTGGGTGTTGTGCAGCGCGAGGAATCCCGGGTTGTCGCCGCGCGGGCAGTACACCCTCGACGTGGCGAAGATCTGCTGGAAGTCCTCGGCGGAGAGCGATCCGGTGGTGAAGGCGCGCACCGCGTCGGCGAGCGAGGGCGGCGACGGCTCCGGGTAGAGCGGCTGCTCCCCGTAGCCGCCCTGGGGCGGGGGCTGCGGCGGCGCGTACTGCTGCTGTCCACCCTGGTTCTGGTCGTAGCCGTACATGGCCCACAGCGTACCGAGGCGGCCGGCCCGGCCTGCCCGGTACGCCGGATCAGCCCATGGCGTGCAGCGGCGGCAGCATGGCGCGCGGATCACGGCCCCGGCCCACAGGCCGGTCAGGAAGGCGGTCGTCGCCTCCAGCAGGCCCGCGCGGTCCAGGCCGCCCGCGTCGAACGGTACGCAGCCGATGCCGCGCACGAGGGTGCGCACCGTCTCCAGCGCCGCCTCGTCGTCGCCGCACAGCGGAACGGCGAGCGGTCCGTCGGCGAAGGCGGGCCACCGGACCCACGGAGGCGCGGAATCACGGAATCACCGCCCGATCCGGCGCGTAACGCGTCACAGACGGCCTCGTAGGGGTTGCGTCTTATTACCGGCGGGTAGCATCATCGTAGCTACTTGCCAGTAGTAGATGTACGAGGAATCTGCCTCCCGATCCTTACGGAGCCGTTGCCATGGGTCACTACAAGTCGAACCTCCGCGACATCGAGTTCAACCTCTTCGAGGTCCTCGGCCGCGACAAGCTGTACGGCACCGGCCCGTTCGCGGAGATGGACGTCGAGACCGCCAGGAGCATCCTCGACGAGATCGCCCGCCTCGCGGAGAACGACCTCGCCGCCTCCTTCGAGGACGCCGACCGCAACCCGCCGGTCTTCGACCCGGCCACCAACACCGCGCCCGTACCGGCGTCCTTCAAGAAGAGCTACCAGGCCTTCATGGACAGCGAGTACTGGCGCCTGGGCCTCCCCGAGGAGATCGGCGGCACTACCTCCCCCCGCTCGCTGATCTGGGCGTACGCGGAGCTGCTGCTCGGCGCCAACCCGGCGGTCTGGATGTACTCCTCGGGTCCCGCCTTCGCCGGCGTCCTCTTCGAGGAGGGCAACGAGGCGCAGAAGAAGATCGCGCAGATCGCCGTCGACAAGCAGTGGGGCTCGACGATGGTCCTGACCGAGCCGGACGCCGGTTCGGACGTCGGCGCCGGCCGCACGAAGGCGATCCGGCAGGAGGACGGCTCCTGGCACATCGAGGGCGTGAAGCGCTTCATCACGTCCGGCGAGCACGACATGTCGGAGAACATCCTCCACTACGTGCTGGCACGGCCGGAGGGCGCCGGGCCCGGCACCAAGGGGCTCTCGCTCTTCCTCGTCCCGAAGTACGAGTTCGACTGGGAGACCGGCGAGCTGGGCGAGCGCAACGGCGTCTACGCCACGAACGTCGAGCACAAGATGGGCCTCAAGGCGTCCAACACGTGCGAGATGACCTTCGGCGACCAGCACCCCGCCAAGGGCTGGCTGATCGGCGACAAGCACGACGGCATCCGCCAGATGTTCATGATCATCGAGTTCGCCCGGATGATGGTCGGCACGAAGGCCATCGCGACGCTCTCGACCGGCTACCTCAACGCGCTGGAGTACGCCAAGGAGCGCGTCCAGGGCCCGGACCTCGCCAACTTCATGGACAAGACCGCGCCGAAGGTCACCATCACGCACCACCCCGACGTCCGCCGCTCCCTCATGACGCAGAAGGCGTACGCCGAGGGCATGCGCGCCCTGGTCCTGCACACCGCGTCCGTCCAGGACGAGATCACCGCCAAGGAGGCGGCGGGCGAGGACACCTCGGCGCTCGTCGCCATGAACGACCTGCTGCTGCCGATCGTCAAGGGCTACGGCTCCGAGAAGTCGTACGAGCAGCTGGCGCAGTCGCTCCAGACGTTCGGCGGCTCCGGGTACCTCCAGGAGTACCCGATCGAGCAGTACATCCGCGACGCGAAGATCGACACCCTGTACGAGGGCACGACCGCGATCCAGGGCCAGGACTTCTTCTTCCGGAAGATCGTCCGCAACCAGGGCGCGGCCCTGAACTCGCTGGCCGAGGACATCAAGAAGTTCCTCGCGGTCGGCACCGGCGGCGAGGAGCTCGCCGCGGCCCGCGACCGGCTCGCCAAGGCGGCCGTGGACCTGGAGGCCATCGTCGGCGCCATGCTGACGGACCTCGCGGGCACCGAGAAGGACGTCAAGTCCATCTACAAGGTCGGCCTGAACACCACCCGGCTGCTGATGGCCTCCGGTGACGTCGTCGTCGGCTACCTGCTGCTCCGGGGCGCGGCCGTGGCCGCCGAGAAGCTGCCGACCGCGTCCCCGAAGGACGTGCCGTTCTACACGGGCAAGATCGCGGCGGCGAAGTTCTTCGCCGCGAACGTCCTGCCGGGCGTCGGTGTCGAGCGCGCCCTGGCCGAGTCCGTCGACCAGTCCCTGATGGAGCTGGACGAGGCCGCCTTCTAGTCCACCACCGGAAAACCCTCCGGCACCGGGCCGGGCCCTTCCCTCCGGGGACGGACCCGGCCCGGTGTCGGTGGTCCGTGCGACTCTGGTGGGCATGAGTTCCATGGAACCCCGCAGGGGTGGTTATTCCGTCCCGGCCGGCCGGCCGTACGCGCTCAGCGAGCTGCGCGGAAAGCTCGGCTCCGTGGGCGACCAGATCGGCGAGCTGTACGAGGGCTCCCACCCGCTCGAGTACGAACCGGTCGCCGACACGCTGTACGTCGCCTTCAAGACGGCCGCCGACCTCGCCCCCGTCAAGAGCTACACCGGCTGCGAGCTGCACCCCAACGGCGCCACCGACCCCGAGGCCCCCACGGGCTGGGGCCGCTGCCTGCTCTGCAACGACCGCCGCCGCCGCGGCGAGCGCAGCGTCCCCGCCCCGGCCGAGCAGCGCCGCCTCGGCTACCCCGTGCCCGATCCGCCGTACACGCAGAGCCGGCTCAAGGGGTACGTCCAGGAGGTCAACGACCGCGCCTTCGCCGTCACCGTCTCCTCCCCCGCCGAGGAGTTCGTGGAGATCGCGGACACCCTGCACCGCGCCTTCATCGTGGCCCGCGAGCTCTCCCGGCCGCGCAACGCGTCGGGCTGCGCCGAGCATCCCGGCTCGCCCATCGACCCGACCGCGCCCCCCGGCGAGGGCTGTCTGTTCTGTGTCGGCAGGCGCCGGCAGGCGCAGCGGCCGGCCGGCGCCCCGCAGATGCTGCCGCAGGTGCGGCGCGGCGAACGCCGGACGATACAGCGGAGGTTCGAGCGCCCTCCGGGGCTCTGACGCGGCCGGTACGGGCCCGTGGCCGCCCGTGGTTATGGTGAACCCCATGAGCGCACCCGTCCGCTTCGACCGCGGCCACACCGACGACCTGATGTCCTTCCTGGCGGCCGGCCCGTCGCCGTACCACGCGGTGGCGAACACCGCAGAGCGACTGGACAAGGCCGGGTTCCGGCAGGTCGCGGAGACCGATGCCTGGGACGCGACGGCCGGCGGGAAGTACGTGCTGCGCGGCGGGGCGATCATCGCCTGGTACGTACCGGAGGGCGCGCGGGCGAGCACCCCGTTCCGGATCATCGGCGGGCACACCGACTCCCCGCACCTGCACGTGAAGCCGCTGCCCGACATGGGCGCGGAGGGCTGGCGGCAGATCGCCGTCGAGATCTACGGCGGGACGCTCCTCAACACCTGGCTCGACCGGGACCTGGGCATCGCCGGGCGGCTGACGCTGCGCGACGGCTCGTACCGGCTGGTCAACATCGACCGGGCGCTGCTGCGCGTGCCGCAGCTGGCCGTGCACCTGGACCGGTCGGTGAACAGCGACGGCCTCAAGCTCGACAAGCAGCGGCACATGCAGCCGATCTGGGGCCTCGGCGACGTGAACGAGGGGGACCTCATCCGGTTCCTGGAGGAGGAAGAGGGCCTGGCCCGGGGAGAGGTCGCCGGCTGGGATCTCATGGCGCACAGCATCGACCCGCCGTCCTACCTCGGCCGCGACCGCGAGCTGGTGGCCGGACCGCGCATGGACAACCTGATCTCCGTGCACGCGGGGGCCGCGGCGCTGGTGGCCGTCAGCGGGTCGGACGGCCCGCTCCCGTACATTCCGGTGCTCGCCGCCTTCGACCACGAGGAGAACGGGTCGCAGTCCGACACCGGCGCCGACGGGCCGCTGCTGGGCAACGTGCTGGAGCGTTCGGTGTTCGCACGCGGCGGCAGCTACGACGACCGGGCGCGTGCCTTCGCCGGCACGGTCTGCCTGTCGTCCGACACCGGGCACGCCGTGCACCCCAACTACCGCGAGCGCCACGACCCGACGCACCACCCGCGCGTCAACGGCGGACCGATCCTCAAGGTCAACGTGAACATGCGGTACGCGACGGACGGCAGCGGCCAGGCCGTGTTCGCGGCGGCGTGCGAGAAGGCCGGGGTGCCCTGGCAGAACTTCGTGTCGAACAACGCGATGCCGTGCGGCACGACGATCGGCCCGATCACCGCCGCCCGGCACGGCATCCGGACCGTCGACATCGGCGTCGCGATCCTGTCGATGCACAGCGCGCGCGAGCTGTGCGGGGCGGACGACCCGTACCTGCTCGCCAACGCGATGACGGCGTTCCTGGAAGGCTGACGGCGTTCCGCGAAGGCCGCCCCTCCCGGATCCCGAAGCCTGCTTGCACGCTTGCCTGTTGAAGGGCCGGGTACGCGAAGGAGGTACACCGGCCCACACAGCCGGGCCTACAGGGAGGCAGAACTCATGGGACTGGGAGGATTCATTCTCCTCATCGCGGGCGGGGCGATACTCACCTTCGCCACCGACTGGGAGATGGAAAGCGTCAACCTCGACCTGGTCGGGGTCATCATGATGCTCGTCGGAATCATCGGGGTCGCGGTCTACGCCAGCGTCGCCAGGCGCCGTCGCATGGTCGTACCGCCCACCACCACCGTCGTGACCGAGGACCGGCACCACAACCCCTGACCCCGGCGGCGGCCGACCGGCGCACGCCGGGCCCGGGCGGCGCACACCGGGCCCGGAAGACGCCGGCCGCTCAGCCGTCCAGGCCGGCGAGCACGAGCGGCAGCCGGGGCGTTCCTTCCGCGCTCACACGGACGGGGACGCCCCAGTCCTGCTGGTGGACATGGCACGCCGGGTACTCGTTGGCCGGGTCGTCGTCGCAGGATGCGGCCATCGCCGAGACGTGCAGCACTCCCTCGGTGACCTCCGGGTTCAGCTCCAGCTCGCGGCTCAGACCGGTCCCGGCGCCCTCACCCCCGGCCAGCAGCTCCGGCGGGGTCGATGAGACCAGCAGTCGCGTCGAGGGCCCGTACCGCGTGTCCAGCTTCTGCCCGCTCGGCGCCTGGAAGACGACGTCCAACCGAAGCTTCCCGGGGGCCACTTCGGTCGCCGCGCGCTGCGTGCGGTGGGCGACGGCCTCGACGCGGACCGCCTCGTCGGGCAGGCGCAGCCGGGTCAGCCGGTGGCGGGCGGACTCGACGACGACGATGTCGTCACCGACGAGCACGGCGTCGCTCGGCTCCCTCAAATCCGTGGCAAGCGTGGTCACTTCACCGCTCGCCGGGTCGTAGCGACGCAGCGCGTGGTTGTACGTGTCGCTGATCGCGACCGATCCGTCGGGCAGCGCCGTCACCCCGAGCGGGTGCTGGAGCAGCGCCTGCCCCGCCGCGCCGTCGCGGTGCCCGAAGTCGAAGAGCCCGGTCCCGACGGCGGTGTGCACCACCAGGTCGCTGTCGACGTACCGCAGCGCGCTCGTCTCCGAGTCCGCGACCCACAGCCGCTCGCCGTCCGCCGAGACCGCGAGCCCGGACGGCTGGGCGAACCACGCCTCGGCGGCGGGCCCGTCCACGAGCCCCTCGTTGGTCGTCCCGGCCGCGGCCCGTACGGCCCCGGTCCCGGGGTCGTACGTCCACAGCTGGTGCACGCCGGCCATGGCGATCCACACCTTGCCCTGCCACCAGGCCACGTCCCACGGCGAGGACAGGTCGACCTCGCGGGCGGGCCCGGAGGTCGGGGACCCCTGCCACCACTGCTTTCCGGTACCGGCGAGGACCTCGACGGCGCCGCTCGCCGGGTCGTACGCGCGCAGCTGGTGGTGGACGGTGTCGGCGATCACGACCCGCCCGTCGGGCAGCAGCGCGAGCCCCTGCGGCTCCTTGAACCCGCCGCCGCTGTCACCGTTGCCGTTGCCGTCGATGCGCCGTACGACGGTCTCGCCGTCCGGTTCGAGCTCGACGAGCTGGTGGCGGGTGGTGTCCGAGACCAGCAAGTTCCCCGTGCCGGGCAGCAGCAGCGCCTTGCCCGGGAAGCGGAGGTCGGTCGCGACCGGCTCGGGCGCGACGTACGGCCCGTCCCCGCGCCGCAGCGTCCCCTTCGCCCCGTGGGCCGCCTCCAGCTCCTCGACGAGCTTCCCGATGGCGTGCGCGTGGCCCTCGCCGGCGTGCTGCGCGACGACGTACCCCTCGGGGTCGATGACGACGAGGGTGGGCCAGGCCCGTACGGCGTACTGCTTCCACGTCGCGAGCTCGGGGTCGTCGAGGACCGGGTGGTGCACGCCGTACCGCTCGACGGCGTCGACGACGGCCCGGTGCTCGGCCTCGTGCACGAACTTCGGCGAGTGGACCCCGATGATCACCACCGTGTCCCGGTGCTTCTCCTCCAGCTCCCGCAGCTCGTCGAGGACGTGCAGGCAGTTCACACAGCAAAAGGTCCAGAAATCGAGGATGACGATGCGTCCTCGCAGGTCGGAGAGGGTGTACTGCCGGTCACCTGTATTGAGCCAGCCGCCCTTGCCGATGAGCTCGGGGGCCCGAACGCGTGCACGTGTAGACATACCTCCATCCAACCGCATGCGCGGGGTAGGCATTCCGCCATGAAATATCTGGTACGCGACAAGATCTTCGGCATCGGTGACGACTACTGGATCGAGGACGAGCGCGGCCGCCACGCCTTCCTCGTCGACGGCAGGGCGCTGCGGCTGCGCGACACCCTGGAGATCAAGGATCCGGCCGGCCGGGTGCTGGTCACGCTGCGCCAGAAGGTGCTCAGCGTCCGGGACGCGATGACCATCGAACGGGACGGGCAGGCGCTCGCGACCGTGCGCAGGAAACGGCTGTCGCTGCTGCGCAACCACTACCGCGTCGCCCTGGCCGGGGGGACCGAGCTGGACGTCAGCGGCCGTGTGCTCGACCGGGAGTTCTCGGTCGAGCACGACGGCGAGCTGCTGGCCCGCATCTCCCGGAAGTGGTTCCGGGTCCGCGACACGTACGCCGTCGATGTCGTACGGGACGACGCCGACGCGGCGCTGCTGATCGCGGTCGCGGTGTGCGTGATCCGGATGGGGGAGAAGGAGCGCGAGGACGGCTGACCGCCGGGGGAGGGCCGGGCCCCCGGCGCCCCGGGCCCCCGGCGCCCCGGGCCCCCCGGCGCCCCGGGCCCCCCGGCGCCCCGGATCCCCCGGTGTCCCGCCCTCCCGGCGCCGCTAGCGCAGCCGCCGGTCCTTCAGGGCCGGGAACTGCTCACGGGTCTTCGCCACCCTGGCCGGGTCCAGCTCGACCGTGAGCACTTCCTCCGCCGGTCCCGCCTCCGCCAGCACCTCGCCCCACGGGTCGACGACGATGCTGTGCCCCGCCTGCTCCATCCCCGCGTGGGTGCCGGCGGTGCCGCAGGCCAGGACGTACGCCTGGTTCTCGACGGCGCGGGCGCGGGTGAGCAGGGTCCAGTGGTCGCGGCGCCGGGCGGGCCAGCCGGCCGGGACGAGGAACGCCTGCGCCCCGGCGTCGACGAGGCCGCGGAAGAGTTCGGGGAAGCGCAGGTCGTAGCAGGTGCCGAGGCCGAAGGTCAGGTCCGCGGCCCGCACCGTCACGAGCTCCTCGCCGGCGCCCATCAGCACGGCCTCGCCCGTGTCGAAGCCGAAGCGGTGGATCTTGCGGTACGCACGGACGAGCTCGCCGTCGGGGGAGAAGACCAGCGAGGTGTTGTAGAGGGGGCCCTCGGGGTCGCGCTCGACGATCGACCCGGCGTGCAGCCACACCCCGGCACCGGCCGCCGCCTCCGCCATCACCTCGTACGTCGGGCCCTCCAGGGGTTCCGCCTCGTCGACGAAGGACGTGTACGCGAAGGCCCCGGTCGGCCACAGCTCGGGAAGGACCACCAGATCCGCACCGTGCCGCTCGCGCTGCTCACGCACGAGCGAAGCCGCGCGCCGCCGACGGGAATTGACCGGTTCGTCCGGGTCTACTGCGATCTGGATGAGGGAGGCGCGCACACTACCACCGTCCTGGCATTCGAGCCGTCAACACGGGCCTACGATCGTCACACCAAAGCACTGCCAGGGTGCCACGGGGCAGCGTAACTTAGCGTGCAAGCCTCCCACAGAGCCCAGACCAGCCCGCGCCACCGCCACTGAACCGCACGAGGGGTCCCGTGACCGTCCATCCCAGCCTCCAGCCCTACGCCGAAGCATGGACCCACTCCATCGAAGCGATATCCGAGCTGGTGACACCGCTCGTCGAGGGCGAGTGGAACCGCCGTACGCCGTGCCCCGGCTGGTCGGTGCGCGACATCGTCTCGCACGTCATCGGCATGGAGTGCGAGATGCTCGGCGATCCCCGGCCGATCCACTCGCTGCCGCGCGACCTGTACCACGTGACGTCGGAGTTCGCCCGGTACATGGAGATGCAGGTCGACGTACGGCGCCACCACACCGCGCCGGAGATGACCTCCGAGCTCGAATACACGATCATCCGCCGCGCGCGTCAGCTCCGCAACGAGACGCGCTCCCCCGACACCATGGTCCGCGCCCCGCTCGGCGCCGAGCAGACCCTGGAACTGGCCCTGCGGATGCGCGCCTTCGACACCTGGGTGCACGAGCAGGACCTGCGCACGGCGCTCGGCCGGCCCGGCAACCTCGACTCCCCCGGCGCGCTCGTCACCCGCGACGTCCTCGTCCAGGGGCTGCCGAAGGTCGTCGCGAAGGGAGCGGACGCGCCCGCCAACTCCGCGGTCGTCTTCGACGTGCACGGCCCGGTCGAGTTCATGCGCACGGTCCGCGTGGACGCGGAGGGCCGCGGCACGGTGGACGGCACGCCCTCGCTGGGCCCGCTCGCGACGATCGCCCTGGACTGGGAGACGTACGTGCGCCTGGCCTGCGGCCGGGTCCGCCCCGGCGCGGTCGCCGACCTGATCAAGGTCGAGGGCGACGAGGAGCTGGCGGACGCGATCCTGCGCAACTTCGCCGTCACCCCGTAGAGCCGCCACCCCCTGAGGCCGCCACCCCCTGAGGCGGTCACCCCTTGATGCGGCCGGCCCTTGAGGCCGTCGCCCCTTGAGGCGGTCACCCCTTGAGGCGGTCGCCTCCCGGCCCCGTCAGACCGGGACGTGCACCGCCTCGACGCGGCTGGCGACCAGGTGGTCCCGCTCCCGGCGCGCCGTGCGCTTGCGCAGGCGCAGGATCTGCGCGACCCCGGCCGCCTCCAGCACGAAGACCGAGGCGAACGCGATCCGGTAGTTGTCCCCGGTGGCGTCGAGCAGCACGCCCACCGCGAACAGCGTCGTCATCGAGGCGACGAAGCCGCCCATGTTGACGATCCCGGACGCGGTGCCCTGGCGCTCCGGCGGGTTGGCGGGCCGGGCGAAGTCGAAGCCGATCATCGAGGCGGGACCGCAGGCCCCGAGCACCGCGCACAGCGTGATCAGCAGCCACATCGGGGCGTGGTCGCCCGGGTACGCGAGGGTCGCCCCCCACAGCAGGGCGGTGGCCCCGACCGTGCCGAGGGCGAGCGGCGCGCGGGCCGCGCCGTGGCGGGCGATGAGCTGTCCGTACACCAGGCCGAGCGCCATGTTGGACAGCACGACGAGCGTCAGCAGCTCGCCCGCCGTCCCGCGCGAGAGCCCCTGCGCCTCGACGAGGAACGGCAGCCCCCACAGCAGCAGGAACACCATCGCCGGGAACTGCGTCGTGAAGTGCACCCACATCCCGAGCCGTGTCCCGGGCTCGCGCCACGCGGCGGCGATCTGCTGGCGGACGTAGGCCGCGCCCGCGTGCTCGGCGGGCGCCGGCGCGTGCCCCTCGGGGTGGTCCTTGAGGAACAGCAGCAGCAGTACGAGCACGACCACCCCGGCGAGCGAGCTGCCCGCGAAGGTGGCGGTCCAGCCGACGCCGTGCAGCATGCGCGCGATGACGAGCGTGGACATGAGGTTGCCCGCCATCCCGCAGAGCGCGGCGACCTGGCCGATGAGCGGTCCGCGGCGGGCCGGGAACCAGCGGGCGCCGAGCCGCAGGACGGCGATGAAGGTCATCGCGTCGCCGCAGCCGAGGAGGGCGCGGGCGGCGAGAGCCATGCCGTACGAGGGGGAGAGGGCGAATCCGAGCTGTCCGAGGGTGAACAGGGTGACGCCCAGGGTCAGGACCTTCTTCGTCCCGAGGCGGTCGACCATGAGGCCGACGGGTATCTGCATGCCCGCGTACACGAGGAGCTGGAGGATCGAGAACGTCGACAGCGCGGACGCGTTGACGTCGAACCGGTCGGCGGCGTCGAGCCCCGCGACCCCCAGGCTCGTACGGAAGATGACGGCGACGAAGTAGACGGCGACGCCGATGCCCCAGACGGCGACGGCGCGCCGGCCGCCGGGCGGGTCGCCGGGCAGGGAGGCGGCGGAGCCAGGAGGGCCGGGGGGAACGGAGGAGCCGGGAGGAACGGGGGGAACCCTCACCGGTCCTCACCCCGGACCAGCACCTTGACCCGGCCGACGTGGCGGCGTACGCACTGCGCGGCGCCTTCCGCGTCCCCCGCCCTGATGGCTTCGAGCATCTCGGCGTGCTCGGTGATGTTCTTGGCCACGCGGTCGGGGTGCGCCTCCATGATGGTGACGCCCATGCGCAGCTGACGGTCGCGGAGCTGGTCGTAGAGGCGGGAGAGGATCTGGTTCCCGGCGTTGCGGACGATCTCGGCGTGGAAGCAGCGGTCGGTGACGGCGACTTCGGCGAGGTCGCCCTCCAGGGCGCGTTGCTTCTGCTCCTCCAGCAGCTCTTCGAGCCGGGCGACGAGAGCGGGGGGCGCGGGAACGGCCCGGCGTACCGCGAACTCCTCGACCAGCAGCCGGGTTTCGACGACGTCCGCGATCTCCTGGGCGGAGACGGCGAGGACGAGGGCGCCCTTCTTCGGGTACAGCTTGATGAGCCCCTCGACCTCCAGCCGCAGCAGCGCTTCCCGCACGGGCGTCCTGGACACGCCGACGGCGTCGGCGAGGTCGCCCTCGGTGAGGAGGGTGCCGCCCTCGTAATGGCGGTCCAGCACACCCTTCTTGATGTGGGCGTAGACGCGCTCGGCGGCGGGGGGCCGCTTGCCGGGGACGGTGGCGGGACGGGCGGGAACCGGGGGCGCGGCAGGCATGCGCACAGCATAGATACAACAGGGGTGCAACAGAAACCGGCGTCCGCATCCCGGGACGGACCCGGAAGGGAGACCGGAAGGAAGCCCGGAGGAGGAGACGGAACGGAAAGCGGAACGGAAGGCGACTGCCGGACAGCGTTCGTTATACGGACACCGGTGATCGTCCGCAGGGAAATCCGCCCCGTCCACTCGCACTTGTGAACATCACCGATTCGACTGGCATATTCGGTTCGTCCCGTTCTACGTTCCGCCCTGGAGGTGGTCCGAATGAACGAACACGCCATGCCGCCGCAACACGAGGCGATCGACATCGGCGACTTCGCCTACGGCGCGACCGGGGCACGGCTGCGGAGGCTGACGATGCCCGACGGAAGCCACTGGTTCCCGGCATCCGACGTCTGCAGGAAGCTCGGGTACACCACGACCGGGAAGGCCCTTCTCGATCACGTCCCGGAAGAACACCGCAAGCGCCTCGAAACGGTGACCAGGAGCCACGGTCTCGGCATCCCCGCGGGCAGAGAGTGGCGCCGGGACCTCCAGCTCATCGATCTGCACGGGCTCGTCCTCCTCGTCAGCGGTTGTACGAAACCCGCCTGCGCGCCGTTCAGGGAATGGGTCGCCGAGGTGGTCCTGTCCGTCCAGCGGCACGGCTCCTACGCCCTCCCCCGGGCCGAGGTGCAGCCGTCGGACCCGGCAGCCCCCGCGGCCTACGCCATGCCGGCGCGGATCGCCGATGCCATCGTCCGGCTGGAGGAGCGGAACCTCCGGGCGGACGAGGAGTTCGCGGCCGTACAGCGCGAAGCGCTCGCGGCCCAGCGCGAATCCCTTGCCGCCCAGCGCGCGTCCCTCGCCGCGCACCAGGCGACCGCGCGGGCCATGGAGCGGATCGCGGACCGGCTCGACGTGCTGCTCACCGACCACGCCGCGCCGCCGGCCGTACGGCACCCGCGCCTCACCGCCGAGGCGGTGCTGGCCGACTGGAAAACGCGCATGTCGGTGACGGAGGACGTGTGGGCCGTGGCCGTCACCATCGCTCCCGTACTGGCCCAGGACGGTGAGCTCCGGCAGCCGCTCGAATCCATCGCGGAGCGGACGGGGCTGCCGGTGTCCCGTGTGGACGAGTGTCTGGGGCTCATGCGCGAACACGCGTGCATCCGCCCTGCGGACGGCACGGAGGAGGGGGCGCCGGTCTACGTCCTGCACCGGCCGTAGGTCCGGACCGTCCGGTGCGGCCCGGTGCGGTCCGGTGCGGTCCGGTGCGGTCCGGTGCGGTCCGGACCGGGAGGACGGCCCATGGAGAGAACGCCGCAAGCGACGGTCGACTGCGCGGACCCGCAGAAGCTGGCGGCCCTCTGGTGCGACGCGCCGGGTTACGTGGAGGAGCCGGCCACCGGGGCCGACGAGAGTCCCGGGTCGATCCTCGCCCCGGCGGGGCGGGGACACGGGTGTGGTTCCAGCGGGTCCCGGAAGCCGAGTGCGTCAAGAACCGGGTGCACCTCGGCGTGAAGGCGAGCGGTGGGCACGGCGTTCCGCCCGGCCTCCGGACCCGGCGCGTCACCGACACGGTGAGACGGCCGGCCGACGCCGGTGCGCCGGTGTTCCGGGTCCTGGACCGGCCCGGCATGGAGTTCCGCGCCGTCGTCCTCCAGGACCCCGAGGGCAACGGGTTCCGCGTCGGCCGAGCCCGGGAACAGCCGGGCCGGAAACCGGCCGGACCGGGCCCCGCCGTGCGGCGGGACCCGGTCCGGGGGAGGCGTCCGGGGGAAGCCCCCGGGGAAAGCGGATGCCTAGGCCCAGGTGATCAGGCGCTTCGGCTGTTCCAGTACGGCCGCCACGTCCGCCAGGACCCGGGAGCCCAGTTCGCCGTCGACCAGGCGGTGGTCGAAGGAGAGGGCGAGGGTGGTCACCTGACGGGGCTTCACCTTGCCCTTGTGGACCCACGGCTGGAGCTTGATCGCGCCGACCGCGAGGATCGCGGACTCGCCCGGGTTGAGGATCGGCGTACCGGTGTCGACACCGAAGACGCCGACGTTGGTGATGGTCACCGTGCCGCCCTGCATCGCCGCCGGAGACGTCTTGCCCTCACGGGCGGTGGAGACCAACTCGCCGAGCGCGGAAGCGAGTTCGGGCAGGGTCTTCACCTGGGCGTCCTTGATGTTCGGGACGATCAGGCCGCGCGGGGTGGCCGCCGCGATGCCCAGGTTCACGTACTCCTTGCGCACGATCTCCTGGTTCGCCTCGTCCCAGGCCGCGTTGACGTCCGGGTTGCGCCTGATCGCTACCAGGAACGCCTTGGCGACCAGGAGGAGCGGGTTGACCCGCAGGCCCGTCATGTCCTTGTCGGACTTCAGCTCCTCGACGAGCTTCATGGTGCGCGTGATGTCGAAGGTGATGAACTCCGTGACGTGCGGCGCGGTGAACGCGCTGTTCACCATGGCCGACGCGATGGCCTTCCGTACGCCCTTGATGGGGGTACGGGTCTCCCGGGCGCCGGTGGTGACCGGCCCGGCAGCCGCAGCGGGCTCCGGCGCGGACACCGGCTCGGGCTCCGCCCGCTGTGCCCGGGCCGCCTGTTCCCGCACCTGCTCCTGGGGTGCCGGAGCCGGGACCGCCGCACGGACGTCCTCGCGGGTGATGATCCCGTCGGGGCCGGTCGGCGTGATCGTGGCCAGGTCGATGCCCAGGTCCTTGGCGAGCTTGCGGACCGGGGGCTTGGCCAGCGGGCGGGACTGCCGGGGCTCCGGGGCCGCCGTGGCGCCGGAACCGTGGCCGTTGAGCTCCGCCTGGACGGCGGCGGCGACCGCCGCCGTCTCCGCCGGGGCCACCGCGCCCCTGCGCGGGCGGCGCTTGGTGGAGGCTTCGGACACGCCGTAGCCGACGAGCACCGGCTGGCGGGCCGCGGGCCTGGCTTCCGCCGGCTTCTCCGCCTCGGGCCCGGGCTCCGCCACCGGGGCCTGATCCGCAGCACCGGCCGTGTCCGTCCCCGGCGCCACGTCCACCGTGATGATCACCTGGCCGACATCGACCGTCACGCCCTCGTCGAAGCGCAGCTCGTGCACCACGCCGTCGTACGGGATGGGAAGTTCCACGGCGGCCTTCGCCGTCTCGACCTCGCACACCACCTGGCCGTCGGTGACCGTGTCGCCCGGCCGGACGTACCACTTGAGGATCTCGGCCTCGGTGAGCCCCTCGCCCACGTCGGGCATCTTGAACTCGCGGAAGCGCTGGGAGGCGGGGGTACGGGGAGTCTGGGAAGTCTCAGTCATCGTCACGGCTCTCCTCAGTACGCAAGCGAGCGGTCGACGGCGTCGAGTACCCGGTCGAGTCCCGGCAAGTACTCCTCCTCCAGGCGCGCCGGCGGGTACGGCGCGTGGAAACCGCCCACCCTCAGCACCGGCGCCTCCAGGTGGTAGAAGCACCGCTCCGTCATGCGGGCGGCGATCTCCGCGCCCGAGCCGTAGAAGACCGGGGCCTCGTGGACCACGACCAGGCGGCCGGTCTTCTCGACCGACGTCTGGACCGTGTCGAAGTCGATCGGGGACATCGACCGCAGGTCGAGGACTTCGAGGGACTTGCCCTCCTCGGCCGCCGCCGCTGCCGCCTCCACGCAGACCTTCACCATCGGGCCGTACGCCGCGAGCGTCAGGTCGGTGCCCTCACGCACGACGCGCGCCGTGTGGAGCGGGCCGGGAACGGCCTCGACGTCGACCTCGCCCTTGTCCCAGTAGCGCCGCTTCGGCTCGAAGAAGATCACCGGGTCGTCGCTCCGGATGGCCTGCTGCATCATCCAGTACGCGTCCGAGGAACTGGACGGCGAGACCACCTTCAGGCCGGCGACGTGCGCGAACAGCGCCTCCGGGGACTCGCTGTGGTGCTCGACCGCGCCGATGCCGCCGCCGTACGGAATGCGGATGACGACCGGCATCTTGATCGTGCCGAGCGAACGCGCGTGCATCTTCGCGAGCTGCGTGACGATCTGGTCGTACGCCGGGAAGACGAACCCGTCGAACTGGATCTCCACGACCGGGCGGTAGCCGCGCAGCGCGAGGCCGATCGCCGTGCCGACGATGCCGGACTCGGCGAGCGGGGTGTCGATGACCCGCTCCTCGCCGAAGTCCTTCTGGAGACCGTCGGTGACCCGGAAGACACCGCCGAGCTTTCCGACGTCCTCGCCCATGATCAGGACCTTGGGGTCGGTTTCGAGGGCCTTGCGCAGCGACTCGTTGATCGCCTTCGCGAGGGGAAGTTTCTGTACGGACTGAACGGACATGCTTACTTGCCCTCCCCTGACTCGGCCGCGAAGGACGCCTGGTAGGCGGCGAACTGCGCGCGCTCCTCGTCGACGAGGGCGTGGCCGTCCGCGTAGACGTTCTCGAAGATCGCCAGCTGGTCCGGGTCGGGCATGGCGCGCACCGCCTCGCGGACCCGCCTGCCGAGGCTCTCGCTCTCGGTCTCCAGCGCCTCGAAGAAGGCCGCGCCGGCGAGGCCCTCCTTCTCCAGGTACGTGCGCAGGCGCAGGATCGGGTCCTTCGCCTCCCACGCCTCGCGCTCCTCGTCGGCCCGGTACTTCGTCGGGTCGTCGGAGGTGGTGTGCGCACCCATCCGGTACGTGAACGCCTCGACCAGCGTCGGCCCCTCGCCCCGCCGCGCGCGCTCCAGCGCGTCGCGGGTCACGGCCAGGCAGGCGAGGACGTCGTTGCCGTCGACCCGCACGCCCGGGAAGCCGAAGCCCTGCGCGCGCTGGTAGAGCGGCACGCGGGTCTGGCGCTCGGTGGGCTCGGAGATCGCCCACTGGTTGTTCTGGCAGAAGAAGACGACCGGGGCGTTGTAGACCGCCGAGAAGGTGAACGATTCAGCGACGTCACCCTGGCTGGACGCGCCGTCGCCGAAGTACGCGATGACCGCGGAGTCCGCGCCGTCCTTGGCGACACCCATCGCGTAACCGGTCGCGTGCAGCGTCTGCGACCCGATGACGATCGTGTACAGATGGAAATTGTTGGTGCTGGGATCCCAGCCACCGTGGTTCACGCCACGGAACATTCCCAGCAGATTCGTCGGATCGACACCTCTGCACCAGGCGACACCGTGCTCGCGGTACGTCGGAAAGACGTAGTCGTCGTCACGCAGCGCACGGGCCGAGCCGATCTGGGCGGCCTCCTGGCCGAGCAGCGAGGCCCACAGGCCCAGCTCGCCCTGGCGCTGGAGAGCGGTGGCCTCGGCGTCGAAGCGGCGGGTCAGGACCATGTCCCGGTACAGGCCGAGCAGTTCGTCCGGGGTGAGGTCGATCGCGTAGTCCGGGTGCTCGACGCGTTCGCCCTCGGGGGTGAGCAGCTGTACGAGCTCCGGCTCGGATCGCTGGGGTTTCTTGGCGCTGACGCGCTTGGTGCTGCTGCGTCGCGGCTTACGCGCGGCAGTGCTCTCCACGGTCACGTGCGTGCTCCTCCGTCTGTCCGGCCCCCGGGGTCTGCCGGTGACCAGTGCGGCTCACCTGCTCGCGTCCTCGTGCACGGGGTGGGTGCGACTCGGCCGGGAACAGATGTGACAGGTGCCCCGGCGAAACGCCTGCCACAGGCACGTTACCCAGTGGGTCGCATAACTGCGAAACCCCGTTTGACCTGCAATTTTGCTTGGATATCCAAGTAAATCGCAGAATTCGGGAACAACCACTGGTCAGAGCCTTGCAGTCTGCCGGAACAACGGCACGTTATCCCGGCGACCTACGGCACGGGAAGAGTTCGTGTGTGAGGATGACGGCGTGCGCGAAGATGGAAAAATCACCGTATTTCTCGTCGACGACCACGAGGTGGTCCGGCGCGGCGTCCACGAACTGCTCTCCGTCGAGGACGACATCGAGGTGGTCGGTGAGGCGGGCACAGCCGCAGAGTCCCTGGTCAGGATCGTTGCGACCCGTCCCGACGTGGCCGTTCTCGACGTACGGCTGCCCGACGGAAGCGGGGTGGAGGTCTGCCGCGAAGTCCGCTCGCAGAACGAGGACATCAAATGCCTGATGCTCACCTCGTTCTCCGACGACGAGGCACTTTTCGACGCGATCATGGCCGGCGCCTCCGGATACGTGCTCAAAGCGATCCGCGGCAACGAGCTGCTGGCGGCCGTGCGTGACGTGGCGGCGGGCAAGTCGCTGCTCGACCCGGTGGCGACCGCCCGCGTCCTGGAGCGGCTGCGTTCGGGCAGCGCGGCCAAGGACGACAGCCGGCTCGCGCGCCTCACCGAGCAGGAACGCAGGATCCTCGACCTGATCGGCGAGGGCCTGACCAACCGGGTCATCGGCGAGCGGTTGCACCTCGCGGAGAAGACCATCAAGAACTACGTCTCCAGCCTGCTCTCCAAGCTGGGCATGGAACGCCGCTCGCAGGCCGCCGCGTATGTGGCGCGCAAGCAGGCGGAGGAGAGGCGCTAACCGCCCGCTCGCTTGCTCGCGGCTCCCGGTTCCTGGTTCGATTCGGGACTTCCGTCCCTTTTACGGGCCCCTGCCGGTGGCCGACAGTGAAGGGCATGCCCACCGAGCCCGCCGAGCCCGCCGAGCCCGCCGAAGGTCCATGCGCCGTCGAGCTCCTCCGCCGCGTCCCCTACGGCCGAGTCGTCACGAGCATGCGGGCCCTGCCCTTCCTCGCCGTCGCGCGTCACATCGTCGTGCGCGGGCGTGTGCTGCTGCGCATGCATGCGGGTTTCAACCACCACCAGGCCTGCCACGGCAGCGTGGTCGCGTACGGTGCGGACAACTTCGGCTGCGGTTCCGACGACGCCACCCTGTGGTCCGTCCAGTTCACCGGCACCGCCGAACTGTTCGAGCCGGCCACCGACGAGCTGGAACTCTTCGGCCGTGGCCCCCACCATGTCAACGGCGAGCTCTTCGATCCCGTCTACATGCGCATCGAACCGCAGTTCACCACCGTGCACACCTTGAGCGGTACCCCGGAGCAACGCTATGCGTACGCTCTGTGATCTAACATCTGACGGGTGTCACGCTCATCTGTATCCGCCCCTCCGCCGCCCGTCGGCCCCCTGCTGCGCCACTACCGCGACCCGGGCGAGCCGCTCTCCTGCGAGCCCGTGGCCCAGGGCCTGCTCAACCACGGCTACCGCCTCGTGACCACCCGCGGCGACTACTTCCTCAAGCACCACCTGGACGGCGACCGCGACACGATCAGACGCCAGCACCGCGCCACCCGCCACCTCCAGGCGTTCGGCGTCCCCGTCGCCCCGCCCGTCGAGGACACCCACGGCGGTACGGTCACGGTGATCGGCGGCCACTGCTACGCCCTGCACCCGTGGATCGACGGCCGGCACCGGGGCGGCGCCCAGCTCACGACGGCGGAGTCCCGGCGGCTCGGGGCGCTCCTGGGGCTCGTGCACACCTGCCTCGACCGGGTGATGGAGGAGGCCGCACGGCGTACGCACGACTGCGCCGACCCCGCCGACACCTTCACCCTGATCGACGGGCTGCTGACGCTCGCGCGCGGGCGGCGGCCCCGCGACGCCTTCGACGTACTGGCGGAACACCGCCTCCTGGAGCGGCGGACCCTCCTGGAGCGGCACGCCCACCGGCGGCCCCCGCCGGTCGCCGAGCCCGCCACCGGGTGGGTGCACGGCGACTTCCACCCGCTGAACCTGCTCTACCGGGGCGCCGAGCCCGCAGCGATCGTCGACTGGGACTGCCTCGCGGTGCAACCGCGTGCGGAGGAGGCGGTACGGGCCGCGGCGATCTTCTTCGTGCGGCCGGACGGGGAGCTGGAGCTGGCGAAGGTACGGGCGTACGCGGCGGCGTACCGGCGGGCGGCCGGGGCCGGGGCGGACGAGCTGGCCGCGGCGGTGCACCGGGTGTGGTGGGAGCGGCTCAACGACTTCTGGATACTGCGCTGGCGCTACCAGCTGAACGACCGCAGGGCCGACCCGCAGTTTCCTGCGGCGTCGGCCCTGGTGGTGTGGTGGACGAGGGAGTACGAGGCGGTGCGCGAGGCGTTCGCCGGGTGAGGGGCCCGGGTCAGGGGGTGGCGGCCCCGCCGGCCGCGTCCGTACCGCCGACATCCGTACCACCCGCGTCGGTGCCGCCGGTGTCGGTGCCACCCGCGTCCGTGCCGCCCGTGTCCGTGCCACCCGCGTCCGTGCCGCCCGTGTCCGTGCCACCCGTGTCGGTGCCACCGGTGTCCGTGCCACCGGTGTCCGTGCCGCCCGTGTCCGTGCCACCGGTGTCGGTGCCACCGGTGTCCGTACCGCCGTCCGTCGTCGTGCCCGGGGCGGTGCCCGTCGCCGACGGGGTGCTGCTGGGCGTGTACGACGGCGTACGGCTCGGGGGATACTTCGGGTACTTCTTCGACGGGGTCCAGCTCGGCTGCTGACCGCCGGTGGAGGTGCCCGGGTCGGTGCCGGGCGAGGACTCGTCGTCCGAGGGCTTCGCCGTCTTCTCGTCCGTCTTGGTCGGGGTGGAGGAGACCGACGGGTTCTTGTCCTTGTGGTCCGTGCCGCCGCCGCCGTTGTCGTCCGGCCGGTTCATCGCGAAAGCGACGCCCGCCGCGATCGCGACGACCGCGAGCACCGCGAAGATCCACATCCTGCCGCGGCCGCTCCCGCCGCCGCCGTGCCCGCCGTCGTACGCCCCGTCGTGCGGGTTCATCGGCGGCAGTATCGCGCCGCCCGCCTGCATCTGCGAGGTGTCGCCGTGGTTCGGGTGGCCCATCACGGTCGTCGCGTAGGCACCCCCGGCGGGGGTGTGGCCGCCCTCGTGCACTTCCACGGGGCCGGTGTTCCAGGTGCCGGTGTGGCTGCCCTGCTCCTGGAGCATCGACAGGCCGTACTGGATGAGCCCGCGCATCTCCTCGGCGCTCTGGAACCGGTCGTCCGGGTCCTTGGCGAGGGAGCGCATGACGAGCCCGTCGAGCTCGGGCGGCGCCACGTCCGAGATCTCGGACGGAGGTACGGGGATGTCCTGCACGTGCTGGTAGACCACCGAAAGGGGGGTCTCGCCGGTGAAGGGGGGCCGCAGCGCGAGCAGCTCGTAGAGCAGGCAGCCCGTCGCGTACAGGTCGCTGCGGTGGTCGACGGCCTTGCCCAGCGCCTGCTCCGGCGAGAGGTACTGGGGCGTGCCCATGACCATGCCGGTCTGGGTCATGGTCGACTGCGCGCCGTGCAGGGCGCGCGCGATGCCGAAGTCCATGACCTTGACCGCGCCGCTGTGCGTGATGATCACGTTCGCGGGCTTGATGTCGCGGTGCACGATGCCGTGCTGGTGGCTGTACGCGAGCGCTTCGAGCACGCCGGAGACGATGATCAGCGCCTGCTCGGGGCCGGGGGCCTCCGCGTTCTGGAGCAGCTCGCGGATCGTACGGCCCTCGACGAGCTCCATCACGATGTAGGGGACGACGCTTCCGCCGACCTGGTCCTCGCCGGAGTCGTACACGGCGACCACGGCGTGGTGGTTCAGGCCGGCGACCGACTGTGCCTCACGCGTGAACCGCGCCTTGGAGGTGGGGTCCTCCGCAAGATCGGAGCGGAGCAGCTTCACCGCCACGGTACGGCCGAGCCGTACGTCCTCGGCGGCGAACACTTCCGCCATGCCGCCACGGCCGAGGCGGTGCGTCAGCCGGTAGCGGCCATCGCCGACCAATCCGCCCATACCCCATGATTCCGGGGCGTCCGACACTCCGCCGCCGCTTCCCTCGGGTTCGGGTGCCATCAGTCCTCGCCGTCGTTTCTGTCCACGTCGCGTTCGCGGTGGTCCTCAGGGCCTCAAGGTTCTCCGCCACGTCACGCTACAGCCTCCGCGCGGCGCGCCGGTCCGGGATGGACCGGCCATCAAACCCGTTGCCGATGTACCCGTGCAAATTCCGGGCCCCTGCCGGACCCCTGCCGGGCTCGCGCCGGGCCCTCGCCGGACTCCCGCCGGGTCCGTGCCGGGCCCCTGGCTGTAACGCTTGCGCGACGCTTGTGGCGCGTACGGTCACGGAACGGGCACCGCGCTTGACGTGTCAGTGCCCTCGGGCAGACTTGGCCCGTAAATCTTGCGCTGAGGGGGAAGCACGGTAATGAGCCAGGACGGCGGACAGGGCCGCTACGCGGGCGGCTCGGTCGCGGGCGGGCGGTACCAGCTGCGCGACCTGCTCGGAGAAGGCGGCATGGCGTCGGTGTACCTCGCGTACGACTCCGCGCTGGACCGCCAGGTGGCCATCAAGACGCTGCACACGGAACTGGGGCGCGAGCAGTCGTTCCGCGAACGGTTCCGGCGCGAGGCGCAGGCGGTCGCCAAGCTTTCCCACCCCAACATCGTCTCCGTCTTCGACACCGGTGAGGACGCGCTGGACGGCGCGTTGATGCCGTACATCGTCATGGAGTACGTCGAGGGGCAGCCGCTCGGCTCCGTCCTCCGGGCGGACATCGAGCAGTACGGCGCCATGCCGGCCGACAAGGCGCTCAAGATCACGGCGGATGTGCTGGCCGCGCTGGACACCAGTCACGAGATGGGCCTGGTCCACCGCGACATCAAGCCCGGCAACGTGATGCTGAACAAGCGCAATGTGGTCAAGGTCATGGACTTCGGCATCGCGCGCGCCATGCAGTCCGGCGTCACGTCGATGACGCAGACCGGCATGGTCGTCGGTACGCCGCAGTACCTCTCGCCCGAGCAGGCCCTGGGGCGCGGCGTCGACGCGCGCTCCGACCTGTACTCGGTCGGCATCATGCTGTTCCAGCTGGTGACGGGACGGCTGCCGTTCGACGCGGACTCGCCGCTCGCCATCGCGTACGCACACGTCCAGGAGGAGCCGGTGGCTCCTTCGTCGATCAACCGGTCGATCCCGCCGGCAGTCGACGCCCTCGTCGCGCGGGCGCTGAAGAAGAACCCGAACGAGCGGTTTCCCAGCGCGGCCGCGATGCGCGACGAGTGCGCGCGGGTGTCGGGGTCGGGTCAGACGGGCGCCACCCCGGTGATCGTCGGTGGCAGTCCGGCGGCGCAGAGCGGGTCCGGGGTCGGGGCGGCGGTCTTCCCGCCGGTCGAGCAGACGGGTTACCCGCAGAGCGGCAGCGTCCAGACGCCGTACCAGCCGGGCCCGGCACCGTACGGGCCGCCGACGCCCGCCCCGGGCCCCGCGCAGCAGGGGTACGGGTATCCGGCGCAGGCGGCGCACCATACGCCCGCTCCTTCGCCGTACGCGACGCACGGGATGCAGCACGGCGGGCACGGCATGCAGGGCGGCCAGGGCGGGCAGACCCCGCCGCCGTACACGATGTCGCCCCGGATGGCGCCGGGTCAGGGGGGCGGGAACGGCGGCGGCAACCGGAACATGCCGGTGGTCGTGGGGGCGGTCGTGGTCGCGCTGCTGGCGATCGGCGGCCTGGTCACGGCGCTCTCGCTCAGGGACGACCCGAAGGGCGGGAACGAGGGCGGCGCCGACCCCACCGAGAGCGCGGTGGCGGCCAAGCCCGGCTACAAGGGCCCGGACCGCTCCAGGACCATGAAGACCACCGACTGCTCGCCCGGCAGGGAGTCGATGTCGGACCCGGAGAAGGTCGTGGTGCCGAGCTTCCTCTACAAGGACATCCGCTCGGTCAAGCTGTGTCTGAACGCGGCGGGGTGGAAGCTCAAGGAGACCAAGGTCGACGACCCCACCTGGGGCGAGGACACGGTGGTCAACCAGTACCCCAAGCGCGATGCCGACATCGATCCCGAGGACTTCACGATCGAGCTGGAAGTCGCCACCGGCAACCCGCCCTCGGACTAGACCGGACGGCCGAACGGAGCGTTTCGACCCCGTTCAGGCCGGCTTGACAGCGTCTGTCCGGTTCGGGCCGGTTCGGTGTGGATGCACGGAAGGGGCCCCGCGCGCAACACCGCGGGGGCCCCTTTCGTGTGACCCGGGGTGCCGGAGGTGTGGCGGCGTGTGACGCTGGGTCCGGCATCCCAGCGGCGGACACAGCGGTCCGGCGCATCTCGGCACAGGAGGCGGAGTCCCATGGCTGTCCGGTTCGCGGCGGTGGGGGTGGCCGCGGTGCTGGCACTGCCGGCCCCGGGGGCGTACGCCGGCGAGCGTGCGCCGGACCCGACGCCCGCACGTACCTCAGCACCCCTTTCCGCCCCCGACTCCGCCTCCTCACCCCTGTCCACTTCGTTCACTTCCTCGTCTTCCTCGTCCGGGCCCGCCTCCGCAGGAGAGCCGGGGCCGGGCGCCGGAGCGTCCGACGGTTCGAAGCGGTTCTCCGGTCCCACCGTCGCGCCCTCCAGGAGCCTGGCCGGGAGGCCGGCCGGGGAGGGGCGTACACGGCCGGGAAGGACTCCCGGGAAGAACGCGGCTCCCAGCGGGAGCGGGTCCGCCACGGCGGAGGCGGCCGAGAGCGGCGGTGCGAGCCCGTCGGGCAGTACCGGCGCCCCGCGCAGCCCCTCGGCGTCCGCGTCCGGCTCGGCTTCCGCGTCGGCGAGCGCCTCGGCCACCCCCCGTGAGGCGTACACGCCCACACCCGGGGACGTCCACGAAGAGGCGCTGGAGGACCCCTGGCACGAGTCCGCCGCCTCCCCCTCCCACGCCGTCCCGCCGGGCGCCGCCCACGAGGGGTCCCAGCAGGCCGTCGCACAGTCAGGACCCCTGGGCGTCCATGTGCTTCCACTGGGAGTGGGGCTCTCACTGGTCGGGCTCGGGCTCGGGTTCCTGGGGCTCCGGCTGCGGCGCGGCTGACCTGACCCGGCCGGCGGTGCGTCCCCCTCAGGGCCTGCTTCCCTTCTCAGGACCTACTTCCCCCCTCTCAGGACCTACTCCCGATGTCCTCCTCGGGTCGGTTGGCGTTCGACGGCATACTCGGTATACATACTCAGTATGTCGATCCGCCACGGGCTGCTGGCCCTCCTGGAACAAGGCCCCCGCTACGGCTCCCAACTGCGTACCGAATTCGAGTCGCGCACCGGTGCGACCTGGCCTCTCAACGTCGGCCAGGTCTATACGACCCTGGCGCGCCTCGAACGCGACGGCATGGTCGTCCAGGACGGTGAGGACGGAGCGGGCCACGCGCTGTACGCGATCACGGACGCGGGGCGGGGCGAACTCAAGAGCTGGTTCGAGCGGCCCGTCGACCGCGCCAGTCCGCCCCGCGACGAGCTGGCCATCAAGCTCGCCATGGCCGTCGGCGCCCCCGGCGTCGACATCCGGGCCGTCATCCAGGCCCAGCGCCACGCCACCCTCAAGGCGATGCAGGACTACACCCGCCTCAAGGCCCGGGCCCTCGCGGCCGTCGAGGGCGAGTCCGGGAGCGAAGACGGCGAGCAGGCGCGTGACGACATCGCCTGGCTGCTCGTACTGGAACAGCTGATCTTCCAGACCGAGGCCGAGGCGCGCTGGCTCGACCACTCCGAGTCCCGGCTCGCCCGGCTCTCCGTGACGGCCGGGCGCAGGGCCAGGAACACTCCCGCGGCCGCGCCACCGGTCCCTGCGGGCCATGACGTCACCGCCGTTGCCGATGCCGCTCGTACGGCCTCGATGTCTCACAGCACAGGGCGCTAGAACCCGCGCCCCGCCACCACCCTTCCACCCCAGGGGGACCTTTTTCATGCCTGAATCCACGCCCCACGAGTCACAGCAGCCCGTACTGCAACTTGAGCAACTGACCCGCGTCCACGGCAGCGGCGCCACCGAAGTCCACGCCCTGCGCGGCGTCAACCTCTCCGTCTTCCCCGGTGAACTCGTCGCCGTCATGGGCCCGTCGGGCTCCGGCAAGTCCACCCTGCTCACCATCGCGGGCGGTCTCGACAGCCCCACCTCGGGCCGGGTCGTCGTCGAAGGCACGGACATCACGACCGTGGGCCGCAAGGAACTCGCCGCCCTGCGCCGCCGCAGCATCGGCTACGTCTTCCAGGACTACAACCTCATCCCGGCCCTGACCGCCGCCGAGAACATCGCCCTGCCCCGCGAACTGGACGGTGTGTCCGCCCGCAAAGCGCGCGTCTCCGCCGTCGCCGCCCTGGAGGAAATGGGTCTCGGCCGGCTCGCCGACCGCTTCCCCGACGAGATGTCCGGCGGCCAGCAGCAGCGCGTGGCCATCGCCCGCGCCCTGGTGGGCGACCGCCGCCTCGTCCTCGCCGACGAACCGACCGGCGCCCTGGACTCCGAGACGGGCGAGTCCGTGCTCGCACTGCTGCGCGCCCGGTGCGACGCGGGCGCGGCCGGTGTCCTCGTCACCCACGAGCCGCGCTTCGCGGCCTGGGCGGACCGGGTGGTCTTCCTGCGCGACGGCTCCGTCGTCGACGAGACCCTGCGCAGCCAGGCCGACTCGCTGCTCTCCGAGCAGGCGGCCGCACAGTGAACCACTGGTACCACTCATGGGTGGCCGCGGTGCGCATAGCCCGCCGCGACGCCTGGCGCTTCAAGGGCCGCAGTTCCCTCGTACTCGCCATGATCGCCCTGCCGATCCTGGGCGTGAGCGCCGCCGATCTGACCCTGCGCAGCGCCGAACTCTCCACCGAGCAGGAGATGGAGCGCGGCCTCGGCGCCGCCGACGCCCGGATGTCCGATCCGGGCATGGGCGGTGTGCCGATCCACCAGTCGCCCGACGGCGCCGACAACATGACGGTGGAGAACTTCGACGACAAGCCGTGGCCCGAAGGCTCCGCCGACATCCGGGCGGCGTTCCCGGCGGGCGCGAAGATACTCAAGGACACGAGCGGCAGCGGCAAGCTCCGTACCGAGCACGGCCTGCTCAACACCGCGATCCATGAGCTGGACGCGACCGATCCGATGGCCAAGGGCCTCCTGACCCTCGACCGGGGCCGGTTCCCCGGGAAGGCCGGCGAGATCGCCGCGACCACCCACTTCCTGGAGACCAGCGGCCTGAAGGTGGGCTCGAAGCTCACCGCCCGCGGGCTCGCCACCGAGTACCGGATCGTCGGCTCGTACGAACTCCCCGGAGCCCTCAAGACCGACGAGGTCCTCGCGCGGCCCGGCACGTTCCTGGCGCCGCTCGACAAGGCGCTCAAGGCCGACGGCCTGCCCGGCACGGCGGCCGGCAGCACGTACCTGGTGTCGGTCGGCGGCGACGGTTTCACGTGGAACATGGTCAAGAAGGCCAATGCCCGGGGTGTCACGGTGACTTCGCGGGCCGTGGCCCTCGACCCGCCCGCCGACTCCGAGGTGCCGCTCTACCAGCGGGACGACTGGTCCGACTACGAGCAGAGCGCGGCGGCCAAGACCGCGGAACTCGCCGCCGTCGGCACCGTCGTCGGCCTCGCCATGCTGGAGATCTGCCTGCTCGCGGGCCCGGCGTTCGCGGTCGGGGCCCGGCGTTCACGCCGTCAGCTCGGCCTGGTCGGCGCCAACGGCGGTGACCGCCGCCACATCCGCGCCATCGTGCTCTCCGGCGGTCTGGTCATCGGTTTCGCCGCGGCCGTCGTGGGCACCGCGCTCGGTCTGCTCCTCACCTTCGTGCTGCGGCCGCTGCTCGAGGACGCCATGGGCAAGCGGTTCGGCAGCTTCGACGTCCGCCCCCTGGAACTGCTCGGCATCGGCCTGCTCGCCGTCCTCACCGGTCTGCTCGCCGCGATCGTCCCGGCCGTCACCGCGTCCCGGCAGACCGTGCTGGCCTCGCTCACCGGCCGCCGCGGTGTACGCCGTTCCAGCCGCGTCCTGCCCGTCGTCGGCCTGATCGCGACCGGCCTGGGCATCACCATCACGCTGTTCGGTGCCACCGCCACCGACAGCATCGTCGTCGTCGCGGGCGGCAGCGCCCTCGCCGAGCTGGGCATCGTCGCGCTCACCCCCGCCCTGGTCGGCCTCTTCGGCAAGCTCGGTGGGTGGCTGCCGCTGTCGCCGCGCCTGGCGCTGCGCGACGCCGTACGCAACCGGGGCCGCACGGCTCCCGCCGTCGCCGCCGTGCTGGCCGCCGTAGCGGGCACGGTCGCCGTGGCGACGTACGCCACCAGCGTCGACGTACAGCAGCGCGCCTCCTACCAGGCACGGCTGCCGCACGGTGCGGTGACCGTGTCCGACACGGAGGGCGGCGGCCGCGGTGTGCCGGCCCTGCGCGCGGCCGTCCAGAAGCACTTCCCCGTCGACATGCGCGCCGATGTCGGCCGGATCGTCGTGGGCAACGCCAACTGCGAGCCGTACAGCGACGCGAAGGGCTGCGGGCAGTACGAGCTGGTCGTACCCGAGGAGAACCGCTGCGCCCTGTGGTCGCAGGACGTCCCGGGCTCGAAGGAGCTGTCGCCGGCCGAGCGCCGCAAGCTGTCCGGGGACTGGCGCTGCCAGGAGGACGGTCAGTACGCCGATCAGGAGGTCCTCGTCGCCGACGAGAAGCTGCTGTCGGTCCTCGCGATCGACGACCCGGCCGCCGTCGACGCCCTCAAGAGCGGCAAGGCCGTCTCCTTCGACCGGCGCAACGTCGACAAGGGACAGATCGGCGTCAAACTGATCACCGACACCGAGAAGGCCGACCTGATGCGGCAGGAGGGCAAGGACGCGCCCGGCGAGATCGCGTCCTTCCCCGTCCACCAGGCCCCCGAGTCCGTCCAGTCGTACGGACTGAACGTCGTCCTGCCGGTGCAGGCCGCGAAGGCCGCCGGTCTCACCACCGTCCCCTTCGGCGCGTACTTCTCGACCGACAACCTGCCGAACAGCACACAGCGGCAGAAGCTCGACGCGGCGCTCGACACGCTGGGAACCGAAGGCGGCCTGTACGTGGAGGAGGGGTACGTCAGCGACAACAGCATCGTCCTGCTGGCCCTGACCGTCTTCGCCGGACTCGTCACCATCGGCGCGGCCGGCATCGCGACGGGCCTCGCCCAGACCGACGCCGAACCCGACCTGAAGACCCTCGCCGCGGTCGGCGCGCCCCCGCGGGTGCGCAGGACACTGAGCGGTTTCCAGTGCGGGGTGGTCGCCGCGATGGGCGTGGTCCTCGGCTCGGCGGCGGGCGTGCTGCCCGCGATCGGACTGCGGCTGACCGAGGAACACCAGCAGCTGAAGTGGTACGAGAGGGACCTGGACGCCGGCATGGGCGGCATGATCGATCCGCCGTACGTCCCGATCGTCGTCCCGTGGGAGACCCTCGCGGCGCTGCTCGTCGCCGTACCCGTGGGCGCGGCGCTCCTCGCCGCACTGGTCACCAGGTCCCGTACCGCGGTGGCGCGGCGCGCGGCGGGCTGAGCCGGGGCGCCTGTTCCCGCGCCCCCCGCTGTTCCCGTACCCCCGCGCAGGGTGGATCACCTCTGTGCGGGGGCACACCGTGGGTGTGACGGAGGTGTACGAGAGAATGGCGGCATGGAGATGCCGAGGAGTGAACGGTCGCAGGAGAGCCCGAAAGTTCTTGTCATGGGACAGGACGGAATGGCTTTCGGCGGCGCTGACGACGAGCCGCGCGAGGTGCCAGTGACGGAGATGGTCGAACAGCCCGCGAAGGTCATGCGCATCGGCAGCATGATCAAGCAACTCCTGGAGGAGGTCCGCGCGGCTCCTCTCGACGAGGCGAGCCGGGTACGGCTGAAGGACATTCACGCCAGCTCGGTGAAGGAGCTCGAAGACGGTCTCGCGCCTGAGCTCGTCGAGGAACTGGAGCGGCTCTCCCTGCCGTTCACGGACGAGGCGATCCCCTCCGAGGCGGAACTGCGCATCGCGCAGGCCCAGCTGGTCGGGTGGCTCGAAGGCCTCTTCCACGGCATCCAGACGGCGCTCTTCGCCCAGCAGATGGCGGCGCGGGCGCAGTTGGAGCAAATGCGGCGCGCGCTTCCGCCGGGCGCGGGCCACGAGGACGACGGTCAGGAAGAAGGCCACGGCCCGGTGCGTTCGGGCCCGTACCTCTAGCCCGCCGCACCCGCTCACCGGCGGGGAGAGGCCCGCCCCGCCGTGACGGCGGCGCGGGCCTCTCGCGCGGATCGGGTCCGCTCAGGCCGTGGTCAGCAGGATCTTGCCGACATGGCCGCCCGCGTCCAGCGCCCGGTGGGCCTCCGCCGCCTCGGCCATCGGCACGACACGGTCCACCANTCCGCCGCCTCGGCCATCGGCACGACACGGTCCACCACCGGGCGGACGCGGCCGGTGGTGATCAGCGGCCAGACATGCTCCCGTACCGCCGAGACGATCGCCGCCTTCTCGCCCAGCGGGCGCATCCGCAGCGACGTCGCCGTGATCGCGGCGCGCTTCTTCATCAGCGCGCTCAGGTTGAGCTCGCCCTTCACTCCGCCCTGCATGCCGATGATCGCGAGGCGGCCGTTGACGGCGAGTGCCTTCACGTTCCGGTCCAGGTACTTCGCACCGATGATGTCGAGGATGACGTCCGCGCCGGCCCCGTCGGTGGCCTTGCGCAGCTCCTGTACGAAGTCCTGCTCCCGGTAGTCGATCAGGATGTCCGCGCCCAGCTGCGCGCAGCGCGCCAGCTTCTCGGGACCGCCGGCGGTGACCGCGACGCGCGCGCCGACCGCCTTGGCGAGCTGGATCGCCATCGTGCCGATGCCGCTCGCACCGCCGTGCAGCAGCAGCGTCTCACCGGGCCGCAGGTGGGCGATCATGAAGACGTTCGACCAGACCGTCGCGGTCACCTCGGGCAGCGACGCCGCGGTGACCAGGTCCACACCGTCGGGCACGGGCATCAGCTGCCCGGCCGGTACGGCGACCTTCTCGGCGTATCCGCCGCCGCTCAGCAGGGCGCACACCTCGTCGCCGACGGACCAGCCCGAGACGCCGGGCCCCAGTGCCGCGATCCGGCCCGAGCATTCGAGGCCGGGGTACGGGGACGAGCCGGGCGGCGGGTCGTAGAAGCCCTGGCGCTGCAGCAGGTCGGCGCGGTTGACGGCGCTCGCCGCGACCTCGACGAGGACCTCGCCCTCGCCGGGTACGGGATCGGGGACCTCCGCCCACACGAGCGCCTCGGGGCCACCGGGTTCAGGAATCGTGATCGCATACATGGCCGCGAGGCTACTCCGCACCGGCCCGTTCCCGTCCCGGCCGTAGTCCTGGACGTGGTCCTAGTCCGGCACCGTCACCCGCATGTCCCCCGCGCTCGTGGCACCGGGCGAGGCGCGCACAATGGTGATCAGCCGGTCCGTCAGCTGCAGCGGACTGGCCGCCGGGTCGTCGTAACCGAGCAGCCGGTGCCCGCGCAGGACACTGACCACCAGGTCCTCGGTCTCCCGCACGTTCCGCCCCACCTCGGCCTTTATCACCGGCCGCTCGACGAGATCGAGTCCGCTGCCCTGCTGGATCAGGTCCTCCATCACCGTGCCCGCGCTGGGACTGAGCACGGACAGGCCGAGGAGGCGCCCGGCCGCGCTGGCGCTGGTGATGACCGCGTCGGCACCGGACTGGCGCAGCAGCGGCGCGTTCTCCTCCTCACGGACCGCGGCGACGATCTTCGCACCGCGGTTGAGCTGACGCGCGGTGAGCGTGACCAGGACCGCCGTGTCGTCGCGCTGGGTCGCGATGATGATCTGGCGGGCCTTCTGGAGCTCGGCGCGGAGCAGTACGTCGCTGCGGGTGGCATCGCCCAGGACGCCCGTGAACCCGTCGGCGTTGGCCGCCTCGATGACCTTCGCACTCGGGTCGACGACCACGATCTGCTCTTTCCTGAGCCCCGTGGCGCCCAGGGTCTGGATCGCGGAACGTCCCTTGGTGCCGAATCCGACGATGACGGTGTGATCGCGCAACTGGGCCCTCCAGCGGTTCAGCCGCCACTCCTCCCGGGTCCGTTCGGTGAGGACCTCGAGAGTGGTGCCGACCAGGATGATCAGAAAAAGCACGCGCAGCGGCGTCACCAGCAGCACGTTGGTGAGCCGGGCGCTGTCACTGTGCGGCACGATGTCGCCGTAACCCGTCGTGGAGAGGGTCACGGTCGAGTAGTAGACGGCGTCGAGGAAGTCGATGCTCTCGTCGGCGTTGTCGTGGTAGCCGGCGCGGTCGATGTAGACGATGAGCACCGTCACGGCCAGAACCATCATCGCCATCAGCAGACGCTTGCCGACCTGCCGCAGCGGGCGGTCGACGATACGGCGCGGCAGCCTGATCCTGGCGGTGACGAGGTGCTCGTCGGCATGCCTGGCCATCGCGTCTTGGCCGGGAAGTTTCACGTGAAACGTCCTTCTGTCCAGGGCAGGTCGAGGATTTCCAGTACCTGGCCGGCCCGTGCGCCGCCGGGCGGGACGACGGCCAGGCCGTCGGCGGCGGCGATGCCGCGCAGCATGGCCGGACCGTTGTAGTGCAGCGGCACGGCCTGTTCCGGTCCGTTCCCGTCCCTCCCCCTTCGGCGGCGGACGACAGGAACGAGACGGGTGTCGTACGGGTGGCCGCTCACATCGTCCCGTACGGACGAGAAGTGCGGAGCGCGGGGTGCCTGTTGGGCACGGGCACGCAGCAGCGGCTCGGCGAGGGTCAGCAGGCCCGACACGGCGGCCAGCGGATTGCCGGGCAGACCCACCAGATACGGACGCCCCTCTGCCCCGCCGGCTCCTCCCTCCCCTTCCCCTTCTTCCCCTTCCCCCGCTTCGAGGCGCGCCAGCAGCATCGGGTGGCCGGGCCGCACCGCGACACCGTCGACCAGCAGCTCGGCGCCCGCCTTGCGCAGGATCGGGTGGACGTGGTCGACGGGGCCGGCCGCCGTACCGCCTGTGGTCACGACCAGGTCGGCCGTGGACGCGGTGACGGCCCGGTGGAGCGCTTCGGCGTCGTCACCCAGGCGGCGGGTGCCCAGCACTTCGGCACCGAGGGCGCGCAGCCAGGGGTCGAGGAGCGGGCCGAGGGCGTCGCGGACCATTCCGTCGTGCGGCAGGCCCTCGCTCAGCAACTCGTCACCCAGGACGAGCACTTCGACGCGGGGCCGGCACACCACGGACAGCGCGTCGTAACCCGCGGCCGCGGCGAGGCCGAGGACGGCGGGGGTCACGAGGGCGCCGGCGGGCAGCAGCCGGTCACCGGTACGGCACTCCTGGCCGCGCGGCCGGATGTCCTGGCCCTGGACGACCTCGCGGCGCGCGTACAACCGCCCCTCGGTCTCCGCCGGCCGGGCGTGCTCGGTGCGGATCACGGCGGTGGTGTCGGGCGGGACACGGGCCCCGGTGGCGATGCGTACGGCCGTACCGTCGGTGAGCGCTCCGGGGGCGGCATGCCCGGCGAGGACCTGGCCGCCTTCCCCGATGTGCCACGGCCCTGGGCCCGCGACCGCCCATCCGTCCATGGCGGACGTGTCGAAGGACGGCAGATCGGTGAGCGCGGTGAGGGGTTCGGCGAGGACCTGCCCGAGGGCCTGCCCCAACGCCACCCGCACCGTGCGGGGCGCGGCGGCCCCACCGGCCCGGGCGGCGACGGCGCGCGCCTCGGTCCAGGCAGTGGCGCCGGTACGGGCCTGGGGCGCGGGTACGGCGGCGGTCCTGTCGGCCCGACCGGCCTGTCCGGGCGGCTCCGGCGCCTGCGGCTGCTCCGGTGCCCCGCCCGGATCCGGAGCCGGCTCCCGCGCTGATGCGGATGCCGGTGCCGGTGTCGATGTCGATGTCGGTGTCGGTGCCCGGCTGACGAGAGCGAGTGCCTCGTCGATCTCGCGATCCTCCTGGTTCACCCCGCGCCGTCTTCCCTGCGGTCTCCCGTGGCGGCCCCCGAGACCTCCCCCTTGGCCTCTTCCTCGGCTTCCTGCGCCCAACGGGCGGCGAGAGCCGCGGCCTTGCGAGCCGCTTCGGCAACGGCCTGCGGCCCGCCCCCGCCCGCCTTCGCCGCCGCATAACCGACCAGGAAGGTGGTGAGCGGCGCGGCGGGCCGGGCGACACCGTGCGCGGCGTCGCGGGCGAGGTCGAGCAGGAGGCCGGTGTCGACATCGAGTTCGACGCCGAGCTCGTCCTTGACTGCGGTCATCCATTCATCCAGCACATGTCCATGCTCCCTGATCCGCGACCGGGCTGCGGCAATGTTTTCCCAGGTGTCGCAGTCGAAGGAGTCCAGGGGACCGGCGGGGACGCGTGTCAGTGCGAGTTCGCCCGTGAGCAGCCGGAGGGGCAGGCCGGAGAGACTGCCGTGCTCGGTGGCGAGGAGCGCCAGCTCGCGGCGGAGCGGTTCGGCGCGGTAGGCGGCGACGAGGGGCTGGTCCCGCCCTCCCGCGTCCACCAGCAGGGCGGCTTCCCTCCCGCTCTCCTCCAGAGCACCGAGGAGCCGCTGAACCGTACCGCTCCCGATGAACGGCAGATCGGCGGAGAGTACGAGCACGCTGTCCGCGGTGGTACGCCGCACTCCGGCGTCCAGCGCGGCCAGCGGCCCGCCCCCGGCCGGTTTCTCCCGCGCCCACTCGACGGGGCGCACGGTCGCCCGCCGTCCGCCGGCGACGACGGTCGTACCGGCTCCGCGGCAGGCCCCCAGCACCCGGTCGAGCAGGGTTCGCCCGCCCACGCGCACCCCGGGTTTGTCCACCCCGCCCAGTCGCCTCGCGGCGCCTCCGGCCAGCACGATGGCGTCATACGGGGTCGTGGTCATTCCCCGAGTATGCGGCCCTCCGGGAAGAGGCGGGTAGGGGCAGCGCCCGCGCAGCGGTCCGAGCGGTCTAAAGGGTGCGCAGCAACAGCGCCGGCTGCTCCACGCAGTCCGCCACGTACCGCAGGAAGCCGCCCGCCGTACCGCCGTCGCACACCCGGTGGTCGAAGCTCAGGGACAGCTGAACGACCTTGCGGACCGCCAGTTCGCCCTCGTGCACCCACGGCTTGGGGACGATCCGGCCGACCCCGAGCATCGCCGCCTCCGGATGGTTGATGATCGGCGTGGAGCCGTCGACACCGAACACCCCGTAGTTGTTCAGCGTGAACGTGCCGCCGGTCAGGTCCGCCGGGGTCAGCGCCCCCTTCCTGGCCGACTCCGTCAGCCGGGCGATCTCCGCGCCCAGTTGCTCCACGGTGCGGGCATGGGCGTCCCGTACGACCGGGACGACCAGTCCCCGCTCCGTCTGCGCGGCGAACCCGAGGTGCACACCGGGGAGGCGCACGATCTCGCGGGAGGCCGTGTCCACGGTGGAGTTGAGCTCCGGGAAGCGGGCCAGGGCAGCCGTACAGATCCGGGCGAGCAGCGCGAGTACCGAGACCGGTGGCCCGGCCGGCCGGTTCATCGCCGTACGGGCCGCCATGAGCTCCGTCGCGTCCGCGTCCACCCAGCAGGTGGCGTCCGGAATCTCGCGACGGCTGCGCGAGAGCTTGTCGGCGACGGCCCCGCGCGTCCCCCGCAGCGGGACACGCTCCCCGGCGCCGACGGAAGCCCCCGCGGACACCGGAACGGACGCCGGTACAGACGCCGGTGCCGGTACCGTCGCAGGCTCCTGCTCCTTGCTGCGGATCGCGCTGTCCACGTCGGACCGCAGGATCAGGCCGTCGGGCCCCGTGCCCTTCAGTTCCCGCAGATCCAGGCCGTTCTCGCGCGCCAGCCGTCGCACCAGCGGCGAGATCACCGGCACCGGCCCGGCCGACCTGGCCGCCGCGACCTCAACCACCGGCACCACCGCCGGCCCGGCCTCAGCCACCGGCCCGGCAGCCGCGACCGGCCGGACACGCCGCCGCCGGGCCACCGTCGCCCCCGTGCCGTACCCCACCAGCACGTTCCCCGAGGACTCCGCATCCACGGAGGAATCCGCCTCCGCGGGAGAGACGGCAACCGGCACAGCACCGGGGGCCGCCGCGGCGTCGGGGGCCGCTCCCACCGCGACCGTCAGCAGGGGAGAACCCACCGGCAGCTCGGTCCCCTCCTCGCCGAAGCGGGCGGTCACCACGCCCCCGTACGGGCACGGCACCTCCACCATGGCCTTGGCCGTCTCGACCTCGACCACCGGCTGGTCGACGGCGACGACATCGCCCACCTCCACCAGCCAGCGCACGATCTCCGCCTCGGTGAGGCCCTCACCGAGGTCGGGGAGCTTGAATTCCAGACTCGCCATGTCAAAAGCGTGTGGCATCAGCTGCCCGCCTCCCACTGAAGCCGCGCGACCGCGTCGAGGACCCGGTCCACTCCCGGCAGATGGTGCCGCTCCAGCATCGGCGGCGGATACGGGATGTCGAATCCGGCCACCCGCAGCACCGGCGCCTCCAGGTGGTGGAAGCAGCGCTCCGTCACCCGGGCGGCGATCTCCCCGCCGGGTCCGCCGAAGCCGGTGGACTCGTGGACGACGACCGCGCGCCCGGTCCGCCGTACCGAAGCGGCCACCGTCTCGTCGTCGAAGGGCACGAGCGAGCGCAGGTCCACGACCTCGAGGTCCCAGCCCTCCGCCCCGGCCGCCTCCGCCGCCTCCATGCACACCGGCAGGGACGGCCCGTACGTGATGAGCGTCGCGCTGCGTCCGGAGCGCCGCACCACCGCCCGGCCGATCGGCTCGACGGCGGCCGGCGCGTCCGGCGACCACGCCGCCTTCGACCAGTACAGCCGCTTCGGCTCCAGGAAGACCACCGGGTCGTCGGAGGCGATCGCGGCCCTCATCAGCCCGTACGCGTCCTCGACCGTGGCCGGCGTGACGACATGGAGCCCCGGAGTCGCCATGTAGTACGCCTCGGACGAGTCGCTGTGGTGCTCGACGCCGCCGATCCCGCCGCCGTACGGCACCCGGATCACCATCGGCATCGGCATCGCGCCGCGCGTGCGGTTGCGCATGCGCGCGACATGGCTGACGAGCTGCTCGAACGCCGGATAGGCGAACGCGTCGAACTGCATCTCGACGACCGGCCGCAGCCCGTACATCGCCATGCCGACGGCCGTCCCCAGGATCCCCGCCTCCGCGAGCGGTGTGTCCGTGACCCGGTCCTCGCCGAACTCCTTCACGAGCCCGTCGGTGACCCGGAAGACACCGCCGAGCGCGCCGACGTCCTCGCCCATCACATGGACGGTCGGGTCCTCGGCCATCGCGTCGCGCAGCGCCCGCCCGAGGGCCTGCGCCATCGTCGCGGGCTTCGCGGCTTTCGCGGCGGCCGCCGCCGCAGCCCTCGCACCCGTCTTCGCCGCCGTCGTCATCGCTCGCCCTCCGCGTCGAGTTCGGCCCGCAACAGGGCTTCCTGCTCCCTCAACTGCGCGGTCTTCCCGGCGTAGACGTGCGCGAAGAGGTCCATGGGGTCGAGCACCGCGTCCGCGTTCATGCGCTCGCGCAGGTCCGCCGCCATCTTCTCGGCGTCCTCACGCGCCTGCCGTACGGCGTCCGCGTCCAGGATCGCCCGCTGGGTGAGTTCCCGCTCCAGCAGCTGGACCGGGTCGTGCGTACGCCACGCCTCCACCTCGGCCTCGCCCCGGTAACGGGTCGCGTCGTCGGCGTTCGTGTGGGCCTCGAGGCGGTACGTGACCGCCTCGACCAGCGTCGGGCCGCCGCCCCGCCGGGCGCGCTCCACCGCCTCGGCGAGCACCTCGTGCACGGCGGCGGCGTCGTTGCCGTCGACGAGCCGGCCCGGCATGCCGTACCCGACGGCCTTGTGGGCCAGGGAGGGCGCCGCGGTCTGCTTGGCGAGCGGCACGGAGATCGCGAAGCCGTTGTTCTGCACGAGGAAGACGACCGGTGCCTGCCAGACCGCGGCGAAGTTGAGCGCCTCGTGGAAGTCGCCCTCACTGGTGCCGCCGTCACCGACCATGGCGAGCGCGACCACGTCGTCGCCCTTGAGGCGCGCGGCGTGTGCCAGGCCCACCGCGTGCGGCAGCTGGGTCGCGAGGGGGGTGCACAGCGGCGCGATGCGGTGCTCGCGCGGGTCGTACCCGGTGTGCCAGTCGCCCCGCAGCAGCGTCAGCGCCTGTACGGGGTCGAGCCCGCGCACCACGGCGGCCAGGGTGTCCCGGTAGCTGGGAAAGAGCCAGTCCCGCTCCTGGAGGACGAGCGCGGCGGCGACCTCGCAGGCCTCCTGGCCGGTGCTGGACGGGTAGACGGCGAGGCGGCCCTGCTTGGTGAGGGCGGTGGCCTGCGCGTTGTACCTGCGGCCGCGGACCAGTTCCGCGTACAGCCGCCGCATCAGAGCGGCGTCGAGCCGGTCTGCGGCGTCGGTGCCGAGCACGCGGTACGGCTCGCTGTCCGGGAGCAGCGGTGCGGGGTCCGTGCGGGGCTTCCAGGCCGGGGGAGGAGTGGGCCTGTATGGGGCGGCACCCGGCATTTCCTGGACCGTCATGGTGCTCTTCTTCATCGCGTGCACCTCCTCGTGGGAGCGGTGAGAACGGCACAGGAGTGTGGTGTGCCTCACCTACCGATTGTTCGGTCGTGGACGCAATTTGGCTACAGGCGGCTCCAGCCTGTGGACAAACGGTTCTCCACAGCCTGGGATGGACGCAGGTCGTCCATGAGAGGAAGGCGGGGGGACATGGCAGCTGAACAAATGGCCGACGCGGGGACGGGGCCTCCCGCGCGCCCGCTCGACGCCATCGACCGCGACATCCTGCGCATGCTCCAAACGGACGGCCGCGCGTCGATACGGTCCGTGGCCGAGCGCGTGCACGTGTCGCGCGCCAACGCGTACGCGCGCATCAACCGCCTCATCGACGACGGCGTGATCCGCGGCTTCAGCGCGCGCGTGGACCACGAACGCGCGGGGCAGGGGGCATCGGCGTACATCACGCTGAAGATCGTGCAGAACTCCTGGCGGACGGTGCGCGAGCGGCTTCAGGAACTGCCCGGCGCCGCGCACATCGCACTGGTCAGCGGGGACTTCGACGTACTGCTGCTGGTGCACACGGCGGACAACAGAGCGCTGCGCGAGCTCGTACTGACGAAGATCCAGTCGATCCCGGAGGTGCTCAGCACACGCACCCTGCTGGTCTTCGAGGAGACAGACCTCGACTCGGCCGCCCCGCCCCAGGCGCCCCAGGCGCCCCAGGCGCCCCAACCGACTCAGCCACCGCAATCGCCGCAATCACCCCAGGGGCTGTGAAAAGGCTCAGCGGCTGGTCCGCAGCCCGTCGAAGGCCAGCCGCACCACGGTCTCGGCGAGCTGCTCCCCGTCCGTCCCGCCGCCCCCCTGGGCCGTCTGCGGCCGGTACCACTCCACCAGCGAGTTGACCATTCCGAAGAGCAGCCGCGTCGCCAGGCGTATGTCCACGTCGGTGCGCAGGTCCCCGTCGGCCGCCGCCGCCTTCATCAGATCGGCCACCCGCTGGTCGAACTCGCGGCGCCGCTCCAGGGCCCAGCGCTCGGCCTTCGTGTTGCCGCGCACGCGAAGGAGCAGCGTGACGTACGGCAGCTCGGCCATCAGCACCTCCACGGTGCGGCGGGTGACGTACTCCACCCGCTCGATCGCCCGCCCGCGCACCGCGCCCGGCTCGTCGAGGATCCCGAAGAGCCCGTCGAGCGCGCGGCTGACGGCGCGCCGCAGCAGTTCCTCCTTGCCCGCCACATGGTGGTAGATCGAGGACTTCGAGATACCGGCGGCCCGGGAGAGGTGCTCCATGGACGTGCCGTCGTAACCGCGCTCGTTGAAGACCCGCACGGCCACCGTCAGGAGGCTTTCGGGGGTGTACGTGTCCCGCTTGGCGGTGGCCATCAGACGCTCTCCTCCCTGGTGGCGAACGCCTGCCGGTGGAGCGCCAGGGACGGGGCGTAGCGCCCGGTCGGACAGCACTCGTGCAGGTTCTTCAGCAGGTCGTACGCCCAGTCCTGGCCGAGCACGCCGCTCCATTCGACCGGCCCCAGCGGGTAGTTCACGCCGAGGCGCATCGCCGTGTCGATGTCCTCGGGCGAGGCGACACCGCGCGCGACGGCGTCGGCGGCCAGGTCGATGAGCATGGCGACCGTACGGGCGACGATCATGCCGGGGACGTCACCGATGACGCTGACGTCCTTGCCGAGCCTCTGGAAGAGCCCGGTGGCCTCCGCGAGCGCCCGCGCGGACGTGTCCTCGGAGGCGGAGAGCGCGATACGGGTGGCGCCGCGGTAGTCGAGGGCGAGGTCGAAGTAGACGACGTCCGCGTACTCGACGGAGGTGCGCCCGTCGGCCGGTACGAGCTGCCCTTCGCCCGGCAGCTCGATGTACGGGCCGCCCGTCTCGACCCGCTCCACGGCGATGCCCGCCTCCTCCATCATCGCGACGAGGACGCCGGCGTGGCCGAGGTCCCCGACGACGGTGACGGCTTCGGGGGCCTCCTCCGGTCCCGCGGTGAGCGGGGCCGGTCCCGCCGCCCCCTCGTCCCCGTACGGGAACCAGCCGCGGCCGGACTTGCGGCCGAGCCGCCCCGACTCGACAAGGCGACGCTGGGCGAGCGAGGGGACGAACTTGGGGCTGCGGAAGAACGACTCCCACACCGACCGGCTGACGGCTTCGTTGACGTCCTGCCCGATCAGGTCGGTCAGCTCGAAGGGGCCCATCCTGAAGCCCCCCGACTCGCGCAGCACGGCGTCGATGGTGGCCGGGTCCGCGCCCTGTTCCTCGTACACCGCGAACGCCTCGGCGTAGAAGGGGCGGGCGATGCGGTTGACGACGAAACCGGGGGTGTCCGCGCAGCGGACCGGGGTCTTGCCCCAGGCGGCCGCGGTCGCCCACGCGCGCGCGGCGCTCGTTTCTTCGGTCGCGAAGCCGCTGACGACCTCCACGAGGGGCATCAGGGGCGCCGGATTGAAGAAGTGCAGTCCGACGAAACGGCCGGGGTTCTTCAAGGGGCCCGCGATGGCCGTGACGGAGAGGGAGGAGGTGTTGGTGGCGAGGAGACAGTCGTCGGCGACGATCGACTCGAGCGCGGTGAAGAGCTGCTGCTTGACCGGCAGGTGCTCGACGACCGCTTCGACGACCAGCGCGGCGTCGGCGAGCCCGGCGAGCTCGTCCGCGGCGTGCAGCCGGGCGCGGGCCTCGTCCGCCGCGCTCCGCTCCAGCCGGCCCTTCCCGACGAGCCGGTCCAGGCGCGCGCCGACGGCCTCGGCGGCCTCCTGGGCACGTCCGGCCGCGGCGTCGTAGAGACGCACCGGGTGGCCGGCGAGGAGGGCGACCTGGGCGATGCCCCGCCCCATGGTGCCGGTGCCCACGACGGCGACGGTGCGGGCTCGATCGATAGCTGTCATGACCCCGATCCTCCCGTACGAGTTGTCCACAGGTTTTACCGGGCCCTCTTGTCCCGACCGATCGTTCGGTTACTGTATCTCGTGTCCGCCTGTCCCTGCCCAGCTCGACGAGGAGTTGGTCCGCCGTGGCCGCCGAACTCACCACTTCCCAGCTGTCCGAGACCCACCGGACCACCCTCGACCAGGCGCTCGACGTGATCCGCACGCGGGCGTACTGGTCCCCGCACCCCGAGCACCCCAAGGCCTACGGCGAGAACGGCAGCCTGAGCGCCGCCGAGGGCCTCGCGGCCTTCCAGGCCCTGCAGGGCAGCCGCTTCGCCCTCGACCAGCCGGGCACCGACGGCTGGACGGGCGCCGAGGTGTCGCCGTACGGCCCGGAACTGGGCATCGAGTACCCGCACGCGGACATCGACGTCCTGCTGCCGGCGATGCGGGCCGGCATGGGCGCGTGGCGGGGCGCGGGCCCGGAGACCCGCGCCCTGGTCTGCCTCGAAATCCTGTCGCGCATCAGCGCCCGCACGCACGAGTTCGCCCACGCGGTGATGCACACCAGCGGCCAGGCCTTCATGATGGCGTTCCAGGCGGGCGGCCCGCACGCGCAGGACCGCGGCCTCGAGGCCGTGGCGTACGCGTACGCCGAGCAGACCCGCACCCCCGCCGCGGCCGACTGGTCCAAGCCGCAGGGCAAGCGCGACCCGCTCAGCCTGAACAAGACCTTCACCGCGGTCCCGCGCGGCATCGCGCTGCTGATCGGCTGCAACACCTTCCCGACGTGGAACAGCTACCCGGGCCTCTTCGCCTCCCTCGCCACCGGAAACCCGGTCCTGGTCAAGCCGCACCCCCGCGCGGTCCTCCCCCTGGCCCTCACGGTGCGGATCGCCCGCGAGGTCCTCGGCGAGGCCGGTTTCGACCCGAACCTGGTGACGCTGGCGGCCGAGCGGCCCGGCGAGGGCATCGCCAAGACCCTCGCGACCCGCCCCGAGATCCGGATCATCGACTACACGGGGTCCACCGCCTTCGGCGACTGGCTGGAGGCGAACGCCCGCCAGGCACAGGTCTACACGGAGAAGGCCGGCGTCAACACGGTCGTCATCGACTCCACCGACGACTACAAGGGAATGCTGTCCAACCTGGCGTTCTCCCTGTCCCTCTACAGCGGCCAGATGTGCACGACCCCGCAGAACCTGCTCATCCCCCGGGACGGCATCACGACGGACGCCGGACCGAAGTCGTACGCCGAGGTGACCGCCGACCTCGGGGCCTCGGTCGCCGGTCTCCTCGGCGACGACGCCCGCGCGAACGCGCTGCTGGGCGCGCTGGTCAACCCGGACGTGAAGGCCCGCCTCGAAGCGGCCGCCGAACTGGGCGAAGTGGCCCTCCCCTCGAAGGAGATCACCCACCCGGACTTCCCGGACGCGACCGTCCGCACGCCGCTCGTGGTCAAGCTCGACGGTGCGAAGCCGGACGCGGAAGCGGCGTACATGTCCGAGTGCTTCGGCCCGGTCTCCTTCGCGGTCGCGGTCGGCTCCACCGCGGACGCCCTGGAACTGCTGCGCCGTACGGTCCGCGAGAAGGGCGCGATGACGGTGGGCGCGTACACGACGTCGCCGGACACCGAAAGCGCCGTCGAAGAGGTCTGCCTGGAGGAGTCCGCCCAGCTGTCCCTGAACCTGACGGGCGGCGTCTACGTCAACCAGACCGCGGCCTTCTCCGACTTCCACGGCTCGGGCGGCAATCCCGCGGCCAACGCGGCCCTGTGCGACGCGGCGTTCGTGGCCAACCGCTTCCGGATGGTGGAGGTCCGCCGCCAGGCGTAACGGCCCCGGCCCTTCGTGAGCCCCCGCCCCGTGATCGCTTCATTACGACACGCCGCCACCCGGTCACCGCCTCGCCTTCGCCCCGCTCGCTCAGGGGGTGATGGCGGGCGGCCCGCCCCAGTGGAACAGCGCCATGGCCACACTGGTCGCCAGGTTGTAGCTGGACACCTGCGGCCTCATGGGAAGGGCCACCAGCCTGGTCGCCCGGCCGCGCAGCTCCGGTGAGATCCCGTGCCGCTCCGAGCCGAACGCGACGAGGGCGTCGTCGGGGATCCTGACCGACCTGATGTCCTCGCCCTCCGGGTCCAGTACGTACAGCGGGCCCGGCGGCAGCTCGTCGAGGCTCCTGCGCTCGACGGCCGTGGCGTAGTGGAGCCCGGCGCCGGCCCGCACGACGTTGGGGTGCCAGGGGTCCATGTCACCGGTCGTGACGACGCCCGTGGCGCCGAATCCGGCAGCCAGCCGGACCACCGCTCCGACGTTGCCGAGGTTACGGGGATTGTCCAGCACGACGACCGGGGCCGGCCGGGGCAGCCGGGTCAGCCTGTCCGTGTTCGCGCGCGCGTCGCGCCGCACCGCCAGTGCGGCCACCGCCGTCGTGTGCGCCCTGGGAACCAGCCCGCGCAGGGCGTGCGCCGGGATTTCGACGACGGACTCGGCGAGCACGTCCGACAGGTCGTCGGCGAGCTCCCGCGCGAGCGCCAGTACGGCCTTCCGGTCGCTCGCGACCGTCAGCCGCACCTCCGCGCCGAAGCGGAGCGCGTGCTTGAGGGCATGGAACCCGTCGAGCAGAACGGCGCTCGGGGCAGCCTCACGCCACTGCCGCATCACGGCCTCGGCCACGTCCTCAGTCATGGCTTCAGCCTACGGGGGGCCTGCGGCCGGAACCCTCACTCACTCGACGAGCGTACGGACCTGCTCCTCGCGCCGCGGCCGCTCCTGCGGCGTCGCCCGCGCTTCCGGCCGTCGCAGCCCCCCGGCACGCATCCGGGCACGCATCCGGGCACACACCCGGGCACGTCCGCGTGCCGCCCGGTGGCCGGTGCGCCGCAGGAAGCCGGTCGGCAGGAAGACCGCGTCGGCGGCGATCATCGCGAGCGAGAAGAAGGGCAGGCCGAGCACCACGGCGATCGCCGCATGCTCAGCGATCATGACGGCGAGCAGGACGTTCTTGACCCGCCGGTTCAAGAGCGTGAAGGGGAAGGCGACCTGCACGGCCACCGTCCCGTACGTCAGCAGCATCACGATCACGCCATGGGAGGCGAGCAGTCCCGAAAGCGCGGGCCAGGGCGAGAAGTAGTCCAGGTGCAGCGGGTAGTAGAGCGCGGTGCCGTCCTGCCAGCGCGAGCCCTGGATCTTGTACCAGCCGGCGGTGGCGTAGACGAGACAGACCTCCGCCATGATCACGAGGAGGCCCGCGTTGTGCGTGAGGTTGGCAATGACGTCCAGCAGCACGCGCGGCTGCCCGGGCGCGTAACGTCCGGCGGCCCACCACAGCGCGTGCACCGCCCACAGGCCCCAGAAGATCAGCAGCCAGCCGCCGCTGAGCCGGTCCATGAAGGTCAGCGCGGCAAGGCAGGCACCGAGCGCGCCCCACAGCGCGGGTCCCACCTGGTCGCCACGCGAGGGGTCGCGCCGCGCGTCCAGCGACCACACCTGACCGCACCGCGTCAGCACCAGATAGATCGCCATCAGGTGAATGACGTTGTCGCCGCCGTCGCCCATGAAGATGCTGCGGTTCTGCAGCGACAGCACACCGATCATGAAAAGGACGGACATGGTCCGGGTCCGCCAGCCCAGCATCAGCAGCGCCGCGGACACGACCGCGAACCCGTAGACGATCTCGAACCAGACCGGGTTCTGCGACCACATCAGCGCGGTGAACGCGTGGTTGTCCGCTATCAGCTGCCGGGCCATGTCCCAGCCCCACGGCCCGCCGGGCCCGTACAGCTCATGGCGGTGCGGGTATTCGCAGAGCAGGAAGAACAGCCAGGTCAGCGAGAACCCGATCCGGACGACGGCACTCTGGTACGGCCCGAGGGCGGTGGAGGTGACGCGCTGAACGGCGCGGGCGAGCTTACGGACGGAAACGCGGCCGAAGACGCGCCCCGGGGCGCGAACAGGCAGGCGGGCAGGCGCGCGGACAGGAACATCGGCAGAAGTGCGGGCAGGGCTGCCGGAGGGGACATCGGCAGGAGGGGGAACGGAAGAGCTCACCGGGCCGCCCCCGATGCGTGCCGCACGCCCTCGGGCAGGTCCGCCCCGGTCACCGGCCACCACGGCAGGACCCGGTGGGCCGGCCGCGTGTTCGTCCTCTCCTCGCTCCACGGCGGCGCCTTCACCCACACCGTCTCCGACCTGACCTGTATCCGCTCGACCTTGCCGCCCAGGTCCTGCCCGTCGAGGCGCAGCATGACGGTGCGGCGGACGTAGCGCTCGGAGAGGGCGCCGCGCAGGCCGTTCGGCTTGTTCGCGCTGTCGTGCGTGGCGGTGTAGAAGTCCCAGCTGCGCCGCAGCGCGTTCTGGACCGTGTGGCTCGGCAGCGGATTGCCGCGGATCGCTTCGCCGTCCCGGGCGGTGAGGTCGATCCAGTCACTGGTCTTCCACCGCCCGTCCGCCGTACGGACCTGTGCCCGCACCTGTACGGAGATGTTCTGCTGGAGCGGATTGGGTGCGAACAGCTTCCAGTTCTGCTCGAACTCGGGGTAGACCCAGTCGTCGACCGCCTCGCCGTTCTGCTTGGTGAGGGTGTTGGACGGTGCGACGTGCAGGAAAACCATCCCGAGGTGCACGCAGGCGACCACCCCGACCACGGCGAGCGCGAGAGCGGCCACGAGCTGGTACGGGAGGGAGAGCGCCGCGATACCGCCCGACGCACCGGGGCGACGAGGGCCTTCCGCGACTCCCGCGAGATCTGGCGGCGCGACGGCCTCCGAGGCCGTCGCGGCCTCTGGAGCGTCCGGGGCGCCCGGGGCGGAGGCCGCTTCCTGCCCGGCGGTCACACCCCTGTCGTCGTACGAATCCATCCCGCCCCGATCCCCGTCGGCCCACAGCAGTTATCCACAGGGTTGACACCCTACGGGCCGTCGACTCACCATTGAAGTCATCGAACCGAACGATCGGTCGGTCGGCTGGTCGTCCCTTCGGAGGACCGGCCGGGAACCCGGCAGGAACGGCAGGGGGCTCGGATGGCAACAGCAGCTGCGCACCGTACGACGGCTGGGACGCAGACCGGACAGGCAGAGCGGACAGCGGCGTACGAAGCGGCGTTCGACACCGCGGTGGCCGCGGACGAGCGCATCGAGCCGCGGGACTGGATGCCCGACGCCTACCGGGCCTCACTGGTCCGCCAGATGGCCCAGCACGCCCACTCGGAAATCATCGGCATGCAGCCGGAGGCCAACTGGATCACCCGCGCCCCCTCACTGCGCCGCAAAGCCATCCTGATGGCCAAGGTGCAGGACGAGGCAGGGCACGGCCTCTATCTCTACAGCGCCGCCGAAACCCTGGGCACCAGCCGCGAAGAGCTGCTCGACAAGCTCCACTCCGGCCGCCAGAAATACTCCTCGATCTTCAACTACCCCACTCTGACCTGGGCCGACGTCGGTGCGATCGGCTGGCTGGTGGACGGCGCCGCGATCACCAACCAGGTGCCGCTGTGCCGCTGCTCGTACGGCCCGTACGCCCGCGCGATGATCCGGATCTGCAAGGAGGAGTCCTTCCACCAGCGACAGGGGTACGAGCTGCTGCTCACCCTCAGCCGGGGGACGCCGGAGCAGCACGCGATGGCGCAGGACGCGGTGGACCGCTGGTGGTGGCCGTCGCTGATGATGTTCGGCCCGCCGGACGACGAGTCGGCACACTCGGCCCAGTCCATGGCCTGGAAGATCAAGCGGCACTCGAACGACGAACTGCGCCAGCGCTTCGTCGACATCGCCGTCCCGCAGGCCGAGGCGCTCGGCCTCACCCTCCCCGACCCGGACCTGCGGTGGAACGAGGAACGCGGGCAGTACGACTTCGGCGCGATCGACTGGGACGAGTTCTGGGACGTACTGAAGGGCAACGGTCCGTGCAACGAGCAACGGATCACGCAGCGGCGTCGGGCACACGAAGAGGGCACCTGGGTCAGGGACGCGGCGAGTGCGTACGCCGCGAAGCACGGGAAGGCAGCAGCATGACGAGTTCCGACTGGCCGCTGTGGGAGGTGTTCGTGCGCTCGCGCCGCGGACTGTCCCACACCCACGCCGGCAGCCTGCACGCACCGGACGCGGAGATGGCGCTGCGCAATGCCCGCGACCTCTACACCCGCAGGTCGGAAGGTGTCTCGCTGTGGGTCGTGCCGTCATCGGCGATCACCGCGTCCTCACCCGACGAGAAGGACCCGTTCTTCGAGCCGGCCGCGGACAAGCCCTACCGGCACCCGACGTTCTACGAGATCCCGGAAGGGGTGAAGCACCTGTGAACCGCGCACCCGCCACCGCAGCCCTCGCGCCCGCGGCCCTCGCCCTGGGCGACGACGCGCTGGTGCTCTCGCACCGGCTGGGGGAGTGGGCGGGGCACGCCCCCGTACTGGAAGAGGAGGTGGCCCTCGCGAACATCGCGCTGGACCTCCTGGGGCAGGCCCGGATCCTGCTCTCCCTCGTCGGTGACGAGGACGAGCTGACGTACCTCCGCGAGGAACGGGCCTTCCGCAACCTCCAGCTCGTCGAGCAGCCCAACGGCGACTTCGCGCAGACCATCGCCCGACAGCTCTACTTCTCCACCTACCAGGGACTGCTGTACGGGCAACTGGCGTCCGGCGACGGCGAGTCCGGTGGCGGCGAGTTCGCACCTCTGGCGGCGAAGGCCGTCAAGGAGGTCGCCTACCACCGGGACCACGCCGAGCACTGGACGTTGCGCCTGGGCGACGGCACCGAAGAGAGCCACGAACGGATGCAGCGGGGCTGCGACGCGCTGTGGCGGTTCACCGGCGAGATGTTCCAGCCCGTGGAGGGCATCGACGCCGACTGGCGGAAACTGGAGGCCGACTGGCGGGAGTCGGTCGGCGCCGTGCTGGAGCGGGCGACGCTGACCGTGCCCGACGGGCCGCGCAGCGGTGCCTGGACGGCGGGAGCGGGACGGCAGGGACTGCACACCGAGCCGTTCGGGCGGATGCTCGCCGAGATGCAGCACCTGCACCGCAGCCACCCGGGGGCGACATGGTGACCGAGACGCTCCTGGAGGCCGAGCTGCGCCGGCTCGCGGGCTCGGTCCCCGACCCGGAGCTGCCGGTGCTCACCCTGGAGGAGCTGGGCGTTCTGCGCGCCGTCCACGTCTTCGGTCCCGGCCGGGTCGAGGTCGAGCTGACCCCGACGTACACCGGCTGCCCTGCGATCGAGGCGATGTCCTCGGACATCGAGCGCGTGCTGCACGAGCACGGCATACCGGAGGTCTCGGTCCGAACGGTCCTGTCCCCCGCCTGGTCGACGGACGACATCAGCGCGGAGGGCCGGCGCAAGCTCGCGGAGTTCGGCATAGCCCCGCCGCGCCCGCAGCCCGCCGACGGCGGACCCGTGCCGCTCACGCTGTCGGTGCGCTGCCCGCACTGCGGCTCCACGGACACCGAGCTGCTCAGCCGGTTCTCCTCCACCGCGTGCAAGGCGCTGCGCCGCTGCGTGTCCTGCCGTGAACCGTTCGACCACTTCAAGGAGTTGTAGATGTTCCATCCGCTCCGGGTCCGCGAGGTCGAGCGGCTCACCGACGACTCCGTGGCCGTCACCCTCGACGTGCCGTCCGAGCTCCGCGAGACCTTCCGGCACACACCGGGCCAGCACATCGCGCTGCGCCGCGTGGTGGCCGGGGAGGAGATCCGGCGTACGTACTCGATCTGCGCCCCGGCCACCGAAGAGCCGCTGGACCCGGTCCTTCGGGTGGGTATCCGGCTGGTCGACGGCGGTGACTTCTCGACGTACGCCCTCAAGGAGCTGGCCGTCGGCGACACGGTCGAGGCCATGGCCCCCACGGGCCGGTTCGTCCTGAAGCCGCGTCCGGGCCGCTTCGCGGCGATCGTGGGCGGCAGCGGCATCACACCGGTGCTGTCGATCGCGGCGACGCTGCTGGCGCGGGAGCCCGACGCCCGCTTCTGTCTGATCCGCAGCGACCGCACCGCGGCTTCGACGATGTTCCTGGAGGAGGTGGCCGACCTCAAGGACCGCTATCCCGGCCGTTTCCAGCTGGTCACCACGCTCTCCCGGGAGGAGCAGCAGGCAGGGCTGGGGTCGGGCCGTCTCGACGAGGACCGGTTGACAGGGTTGCTGCCCGCGCTGCTGCCGGTGGCGGATGTGGACGGCTGGTTCCTGTGCGGGCCCTTCGGTCTCGTCCAGAGCGCCGAGCGCGCACTGCGCGGTCTGGGGGTGGCCAGGAACCGCATCCACGAAGAGATCTTCCACGTCGACGCCGGGGGCGGGACGGAAACGGTCACGAGCAGTACGTCACCAGGGGCGCCCACGAGCAGCACCCTCACCGCCACCCTCACCGCCACCCTCACCGCCACCCTCACCGCCACCCTGGACGGCCGGTCGGGCAACTGGCCGGTGCGGGACGGCGAATCACTGCTGGAGACGGTGTTGCGCAGCCGCGCGGACGCGCCGTACGCCTGCAAGGGCGGGGTCTGCGGAACGTGCCGGGCCTTCCTGGTCTCCGGTGAGGTGCGGATGGACCGCAACTACGCACTGGAGCCGGAGGAGACCGAAGCGGGCTATGTGCTGGCCTGCCAGTCGCACCCGGCATCACCGGAGGTGGAGCTGGACTTCGACCGCTGAGACGACTGCTACGACGGAGACGGCTACGACGGCTGCGGTGACGTCAGAGGACGAAGGCCGGGCTTCCGTTGTCGGTGACCATCGGGCGCCCGGCACCGTCCCAGGCGAGCATCCCGCCGTCGATGTTCACCGCGTCCACCCCCTGCTGCACCAGGTACTGCGTGACCTGTGCGGAACGGCCGCCGACCCGGCACATCACATGCACCCGTCGGCCGTCCTCCGCCGCTTCGGTGAGCTCACCGAAGCGGCTCACGAAGTCACTCATCGGAATGTGCAGCGCGCCCTCGACGTGACCGGCTGCCCACTCGTCGTTCTCCCGTACGTCCAGCACGAGACCGTCGGCCGGCACCGACGCCACGTCGACGGAAGGGAGCGGGGCGAAGTTCATGGGACATGCCTTCTCTCGTACGTACACAGTGTTCTCGTCGTGCTCGTCGTGCTCGTCACTCAGCGGGGAGCGGGGCTCGCCCGGCAGTGCAACCTACTGCACCAGTTTCGCAAGATCTGCCTCGCGCTCGGCGACCCGCGCGAGCAGCTGCTCCGCGATCTCCTCCAGCAGCCGGTCCGGATCGTCGGGCGCCATCCGCAGCATCGAACCGATGGCGCTGTCCTCCAGCTCCTTGGCGACCACGGACAACAGTTCCTTGCGCCGCGAGAGCCACTCCAACCGGGCATAGAGCTCATCGCGCTCCGGCTGCTGCTCCACGGGCACCGGACCCGCGGCCCACTCGTCGGCGAGCACCCGCAGCTGATCCACGTCCCCACGCCCGTACGCAGCGTTCACCCGCGTGATGAACTCGTCCCTGCGGCTCCGCTCCGCCTCGTCCTGCGCCAGGTCCGGGTGCGCCTTACGGGCCAGCTCGCGGTAGAGCCTGCGCGCCTCCTCGCTCGGCCTGACCCGCTTGGGAGGCTGCACGGCCTGCTCGGTGAGCATCGCCGACGCCTCCGGCGAGAGGCCGTCCGAGTCCATCCAGTCGTGGAACAGCTCGTCGACACCGGGCATCGGCATGACCATGGCCCGCGCCTCTTCCGCCCTGCGGCGGTCTTCCGGATCACCGGTGCGGGCGGCCGTGGCCTCCGCGATCCGGGCATCCAGCTCGTCGAGGCGCGCGTACATCGGACCGAGTTTCTGGTGGTGGAGCCGGGAGAAGTTCTCCACCTCGACCCGGAAGGTCTCCACCGCGATCTCGAACTCGATCAACGCCTGCTCGGCAGCGCGCACGGCCCTCTCCAGCCGTGCCTCCGGCCGCTCCGAGGCCTGGTCCGGGTCCGGCCCCGTGTTCTGCTCAGCGCCCCCGCCGGCGACCTGGCCGGCGGTCTCCTCACCGCTCACCGGCCCGGCGGCGGTCACCCGCCCCTCGGCCTGCTGACCGCCGGGCTGCTGACCGGCTGCCTCGTGCCCGGCTGCCTGCGGGTCCTGCGCGTCGTCGTTCCGGGTCGTCGGCTCCCCGGGAGCTTCCTGAGTCACCTGCCCAGCGTACGGGCGACCGGGGCGCGCGGTCACACCCCGACGTCACGCCCTGCGGTCACACCCCTCAGTCACACCCCCGGCTCGGCGGCTATTCGCCCGCTCTTGACCGCCGCCACCAGGTCACCGTGGTCCGCTTCCGTACGGTCCGCGTACACCACCGCGAAACGCGCCACCGCCTCGTCGAACTCCTCGTTCTTCCCGCAGTACCCGGCGAGCAGCCGGGGGTCGACGCTGTGCGCATGGGCCCGCGCCAGCAGTGCCCCGGTCATCCGCCCGTAGTCGTCCAGCTGACCGGGTTCGAGCGCCGTCGGGTCGACGCTGCCCTTGCGGTTCCTGAACTGCCGCACCTGGAAGGGTCGACCGTCGACTTCGGTCCAGCCCAGCAGAGTGTCGCTGACCACCTGCATGCGCTTCTGCCCGAGCACCACCCGGCGTCCTTCGTGCCCGGCCTCCGTCGCCCGGAATCCGACCGCCGGCAAAAAGGGCGCCAGCGCCGAAGCACGCGCCTCCTTCACCTGGAGCACCAGCGGCTGGCTCCGGTGGTCGAGGAGCAGCACCACATACGACCGCGTACCGACGCTGCCGGTCCCGACCACCCGGAACGCCACATCGTGGATCGCGTACCGCGCGAGCAGCGGCCACCGGTCCTCCGGAAGCGTCTCCAGGTACCCGCCGAGCGCCGAAGCCACCACGGCGGCCTCCGCGTCCGCCACCCGCCGCAGCACCGGCAGCGCGTCCACGAAGCGCCGCATCCCGCCGGGCCCCTCGGCCGTCGCCTTGGCGGCGAAGCGCGCACTGGTGTTGTTACGGGCCTTCTGCGCGACCCGCTCCAGAGTGCCGGCCAGATCCCGCGCGTCCACGTGCGAGACGAGCTCCTCGTCCGCGATCGCGTTCCACGCGTCCAGCACCGGCATCCTGGCCAGCAACCGCATGGTCCGCCGGTACGCCCCGACCGAGTCGAACGCCGCCTGCCGGCAGACGTCCTCACCGGCCCCGGCCTGGCGTCCCGCCAGCACCAGCGAGGCCGCGAGCCGCTTGACGTCCCACTCCCACGGGCCGAAGACGGTCTCGTCGAAGTCGTTCAGGTCCATGACCAGACGGCCGCGCACATCGCCGTAGAGACCGAAGTTCGCCGCATGCGCGTCACCACAGATCTGCGCCCCGACTCCGGTGGCGGGCGTACCCACCAAGTCGTGTGCCATCAGCCCGGCCGCGCCCCGAAGAAAGGCGAAGGGCGACTCGGCCATACGACCGACCCGTATCGGGGCCAGCTCGGGCACCCGGCCGCGGCTCGACTCCTCGACCGCCCGCACCGCGTCGGGCCGCCCCACCGAGAGCACCAGCGAATCGTGCGAAGCCCTGGGCACACGGGACCGCAGCGCCTTGCCCTCGCTCTTCGGCGAGTCCCCGGGCGAGCCCTCCGCCGTACACCGGGCGAAGCCGCGAACCTCCGGAATCCGTTTCCCGGCGCCCCCGCCCGGTCCCTCACCGAAACCCTCGCCGGACCCACCGTCGAGCCCTCCGCGCTGCCCCGACACCACTGTCTCGTTCTCGGCCATGGTGCGCCTCCTCCCCAGCCCTCGCACAGCACCGTCTGCCGCCCGTAACGGCCAACATCAACTGTTCACGACCGTACCGCCGCCCACCGACACCCGCCTCTCCCTGTGGACAACCGGCAACTGACAACCACCAACCACCAACCACCAGCCACCGAACGCCCAGGAGTTCACACCCCGACGGCCTCTTCCATCTCCTCCTCCTCCTCGGCCGCAGCCGCCCCGGACTCCGAAGCCTCTCCAGCAACCTCTCCAGCAGTCGCCCCGGCAGCCGCCCCGGCAGTCACCCCCGGAGCGCCGGCCACAGCCGCCCGTCGCCGCCGCGCCTCGGCCAGTCCCGCCGCCCCCATCGCCGCGAGTCCGGCCACCAGCCACAGGCCCAGCACCAGCACATGCCGTCCGAGCCCGTTCCCGTCGAAGTACACATGGCTGCGCGCACCCTCGATGAAACCCGCACCGTTCCAGAACGCGTGCAGCGCACCGAAGAAGCCCGACTGCAGCTCCGGCCGGAAGATGCCTCCCGAGCTGGTGAAGTTGAGCATCACGAACAGCACCATCACGCCCAGCGTCGTCCACCGCTTGAGGAAGGTGTGCAGTCCGACGCCGATCAGCAGGATGCCCGCCGAGTAGACCCAGGACATCGCCCACAGCCCGCCGAGCCCCCGGTCCACCAGGTGGAACATCGGCCCTGCGAAGACTGCCCCGATCCCGCTCACGACCAGCGACATCCCCGCCGCCAGCAGCGTCCTGATCCGCATCGGCAGCACACCGCCCGCACCGCCGATCACCGCGACCGAGGCGTACGAACCGATGCTCAGCGCGACCAGCAGGAAGAAGAGCCCCTGTCCCGTCGGGTCGCCGCTCGCCGTCGGCGTGACGTCTGTCACCTTCAACGGTTCGCCGTGCTTGGCCGCCACCTCGGTGAAGACCTTCTGGACGGCGGTGGCGCTGGTCTCCGAGGAGGCGGTGGCGACCAGCAGCTCCGGCGCTCCCTCGCCCTTCCCCGGTACGTACGCCCCGTAGACCGCCTGATCCATCAGCTGCCCGACGGCGGCTTCCCGGTCGGGCACGGTACGCACGTTCAGCGCCCCCGCGCCCTTGTCCTGCAGCGTCTGCGCGAGGACCTGCGCACTCGGTCCGGGCCCCACCACGTCCACCCGCAGATCGTGCGGGGCCGGGGCGTGGAAGGCCCCCAGATACGCGATGCCCATGCCGACGCACATCAGCAGCGGCGTGAGGAGATGACCGAGGACATGGCGCAGAGCGGCCCCGTCTCCCGTACGGCCGGGGACCGCGTGTGCCGGAGCGGACATCAGGAAAACCTCCGATGGTTGGTTTTTACAACCGAATCAATGGATGTACTCTACAACCAATACCTGGGAGGGCCAAAACACATGGACCACGCCGACAACGCCATCGACACCATTGAGCGCGAACTCACAGCATTCGCCCGCCGCGCCCGCGCGGCCGCCGCCCGCCTGCACCCCGATCTGCCCCTGGTCTCGTACACGCTGCTCGCGCACATCAACGACCAGCGGGGCTGCCGCGCCACCGACCTCGCGGCCCACTACCTGCTCGACAAGTCGACGGTCAGCAGGCAGATCGGGTCCCTCGAAAAGCTGGGCCTGGTCGAACGCCGCCCCGACCCCGACGACCACCGCGTCCAGGTCCTGCATCCGACCCGGGCCGGCGCCGAGCTCCTCAGCGCGACCCACGCCAGCCGCCACACGGCCTTCCAGGAACGCCTCGCCGACTGGAGCGAGGAAGACCTCACCCGCTTCGCCGCCTACCTCCTGCGCTACAACCAGGCAGGCCCATCAGCCCCATCAGACCCGGCAGACCCGGCAGACCCGGCAGACCAAACAAGCCAAGCAGACCAGCCGGACCAGCCAGATCCGGCTACCGCAGCGTGACGACCGCCGCCGCCCCCAAGGCCCCGTCCGTCCCGATGGCGCGTACCTCGGTCCCGCGCCCCGCGACCAACCGCTCCAGCCCCGCCGCATCCGGCTGCAGCCGCCCGCACTCGAAGACGACCAGGCTCACCCGCGTCCCCTCGGGCACCCGCCCCTTCCGCTCCCGTTACTGGGCGCACGTCACCGCGTCGCACCCGAAGTACCAGCCGAACTCCGGCTCGTACCCCGTCACCACCAGGCACGGCCGCCCTGCGCCGCCCCGATCTCCCGCGCGACCGGCACCGTCGACCAGCTCAGCCGCGTCGGCGCCGGCGTCGCGCCGTGCGCCATGACCTGTGTTGTGCCGAGCACCGTGAGCCCGGCGGTACGGTCGTACCGGCCAGCACGGTCGTACCGCCAGCACGGGGGCACTGGGCACCGACCCCACCAGTTCGGCCACCGCCTGCACCCCGAGCACGGTCAGCAGGACGACGGCGAGACAGGCGAACCGCGGTTCCCCGTCCGTCGCCAGGCCGAGGATCACGAAGACCAGCACGGCGGCCGTTCCCAGGAACACCCGCCGCCGGTCCTCAGGACGCACCTCCGGCGCCCCCACCCCGGGCGCCCCGCGCACCCCGCACCCGCCATTCCCGCCGCAGCGCCGCCCCCGCCGCCCACAGCCCCGCGGCCATCACCACCGCGCCGAGATCTCCCGCCAGCCGGCAGGGAAAGACCGCCAGGAAGCCTTGAAGCAGCGCTCACAGTCCTGAAGCACCGCCCACACCCCGGCGGCGAGCACCAGCCCCCCACCCCCAGGACGTACGCCCAGGAAGGCACCCGGCGCAGCGCGCCCACCGCCGACCGCGGGCCGGCGGACACCCGCCCCGCCCCCAGGGGCCGGGAGACCAGCCAGGCCGGCGCCGCGACAAGCAGGTACGGCCACGGCTGCCACCCCGGCAGCCGTCCCCCGAACCCGGCCACCAGCAGCACCTGCTGCACAGCTGCCGGAACCGTGAACACCACGGCCACGACGAAGGCGGCCTTCCTGCGGGCCACCCCGACATCGCCCCGCCGCCGACGAACCGCCGGACACACCGCACGACAAGCCTCAAGCCGGCCCTCGAGCCGGACCGCACGGCAGGCGGCAAGCCGGACAGCAAAAAGAAACGGACCCCATCGTGGTCAACGATGAGGCCCGGATCATGGGTCCTGCAAAGTGCGCGAGGGGGGATTTGAACCCCCACGTCCCTAAGGACACTGGCACCTGAAGCCAGCGCGTCTGCCGTTCCGCCACTCGCGCATGAGTGGTGCCGTTCGAATCTCTCACTGGTTTGTGCGAGCGCCTGACGACATGCAGAAGATTAGCACGGTGGCGAGGAGGGATTCACACCCGTTGTTGCGGGGGACCTGGGGAGAGGCGGAGAAGCGAGCAGAGGGCGGACTGGAGGGCAGGGCGAAGGCGGAACGGAAGGCGGACGAAGGGCGGAACGGGGCAGCGAACCGGAGGGGGAACGGACGGGGAACAAGGAGAGGGAACGACGCCGCCTCTCACCCACTCCTCCAGAGTGCCGCCCGGGTGCGGGACACTGTCAGGAGGCCACCTCTACGATCCCTGTGAGAGGTGACACTCATCCACTGTGCAGACAAGGGGAACCAGCCGATTTCCCGACGCGTGGATACGATCAGTAAGCAGTACCAGGACGACAACGACGGAGGAGGTGCCCCATGGGAGTTCTGAAGCGTTTCGAGCAGCGTCTCGAAGGTCTGGTCAACGGCACCTTCGCCAAGGTCTTCAAGTCCGAGGTCCAGCCCGTCGAGATCGCCGGCGCCCTCCAGCGCGAGTGCGACAACAACGCCACGATCTGGAACCGCGAGCGGACCGTCGTCCCCAACGACTTCATCGTCGAGCTCTCCACCCCGGACTACGAACGCCTCAGCCCGTACTCCGGTCAGCTCGGCGACGAACTCTCCGGACTCGTCCGCGACTACGCCAAGCAGCAGCGCTACACCTTCATGGGCCCCATCAAGGTCCACCTGGAGAAGGCCGAAGACCTCGACACCGGTCTCTACCGCGTGCGCAGCCGCACCCTCGCCTCGAGTACGTCGCAGACAGCCGCCCCCCAGTCCCCGGCCCCCGGCCACTCCCCCTCCGCACCGGCCGCCCCCCGCGGCGGCGGCTACGGCTACCCGCCGTCGGCCGCCCCCGGGGTGCCCCCCATGCCCGCGGCCCCGCCGCCTTCGCACGGCGCGAGGCCCGGTCCGGCGGCCGCCGACCGCAGACCCGCCGGACAGGGCACAGCCCCCGGCCCCATGCCGGGCGCCCAGACGCGGCGCTGGATCGAGATCAATGGCACACGCCATCAGATGTCCCGCCCGACGCTGGTGCTGGGCCGCAGCACCGAAGCAGACGTGCGGATCGACGACCCCGGCGTATCGCGCCGGCACTGTGAGATCCGGACCGGAACGCCCCCGACGATCCAGGATCTCGGGTCTACCAACGGCATCGTGGTAGACGGACAGCACACCACCCGCGCTACGCTCCGCGACGGCTCGCGGATCGTCGTGGGCAGTACGACCATCGTTTATCGGCAAGCCGAAGGGTGAAGCGGGGGCAATGTCAGAGCTGACCCTGACGGTCATGCGGCTAGGTTTCCTGGCTGTTCTGTGGCTGTTCGTGATTGTGGCCGTCCAGGTCATCCGCAGCGATCTGTTCGGTACGCGGGTCACGCAGCGCGGCTCACGCCGTACTGCGCCCGCCGACGCCAGACCGCAGCAGACCGGACGCCAGCAACAGGCTGCGGCCCCGCCGCAGCAGCGCCAGCGCCGCGGCGCCCCCACCAAGCTGGTGGTGTCCGAAGGCACGCTCACCGGCACGACGGTGGCCCTCCAGGGGCAGACCGTCACGCTGGGGCGGGCGCACGACTCGACGATCGTGCTGGACGACGACTACGCGTCCAGCCGCCATGCCAGGATCTACCCGGACCGTGACGGCCAGTGGATCGTCGAGGATCTCGGGTCCACCAACGGCACGTATCTCGACCGGACCCGGCTCACCACCCCGACCCCCATTCCGCTGGGCGCGCCGATCCGCATCGGCAAGACCGTCATCGAGCTGCGGAAGTAGTGCCACGTCATGATTGAGCGCGAGCGGAGCGAGCGAGCCGCGGCGGTCCCCACAACGGATCCCCGAAGGCTCCCGACCGGAGGGTGGGCACCGTGCGGATGTACCCGGAGCCGACGGGCGAGGTGCGCATGAGTCTGTCACTGCGCTTCGCCGCCGGATCGCACAAAGGCATGATCCGGGAGGGCAACGAGGACTCCGGTTACGCCGGCCCGCGCCTTCTCGCCATCGCCGACGGCATGGGCGGCCAGGCCGCGGGCGAGGTGGCGAGTTCCGAAGTCATCTCCACCCTGGTCACCCTGGACGACGACGTACCCGGCTCGGACATCCTCACCTCGCTCGGCACCGCCGTGCAGCGTGCCAACGACCAGCTGCGCATGATGGTCGAGGAGGACCCCCAGCTGGAGGGCATGGGCACCACGCTCACCGCCCTGCTGTGGACCGGCCGGCGCCTGGGCCTCGTGCACGTCGGCGACTCACGGGCGTACCTCCTGCGCGACGGCGTGCTGACGCAGATCACGCAGGACCACACCTGGGTGCAGCGCCTCGTCGACGAGGGCCGCATCACCGAGGAAGAGGCCACCACCCACCCGCAGCGCTCCCTGCTGATGCGCGCGCTGGGCAGCGGCGACCACGTCGAACCCGACCTCTCCATCCGTGAGGTCCGGGCCGGCGACCGCTATCTGATCTGCTCCGACGGCCTGTCCGGCGTCGTCTCCCACCAGACGATGGAGGAGACGCTCGCCGGCTACCACGGCCCGCAGGAGACCGTGCAGGAGCTCATCCAGCTCGCGCTGCGCGGCGGCGGCCCCGACAACATCACCTGCATCGTCGCGGACGTCCTCGACGTCGACGGCAACGACACCCTGGCCGGGCAGCTCAACGACACCCCGGTCGTCGTGGGCGCGGTCGCCGAGAACCAGCTCCAGCTGAACGACGGCGGCGCCATGCAGACCCCCGCGGGCCGCGCGGCGGGCCTCGGCCGGCCCGTCCCCCCGCAGTCCGCACCGGGAGGCGCCTTCGGCCCTCCCGGCAGCGGTGACAACGACGGTTACGGAGCGGCACCCGACGGCGTCTTCGGCGCGTACAGCGACGAGGACTTCGACAAGCCCCGCACCGGCCGCAGGTGGCTCAAGAGATCGCTCTGCATCGTGCTCGCGCTCGCCGTCGTCGGCGGCGGTCTGTACGGCGGCTACCGCTGGACCCAGACCCAGTACTACGTCGGCGCCAACGACGAGCACGTCGCGCTCTACCGGGGCATCAGCCAGGACCTCGCCTGGGTCTCCCTCTCGAAGGTCGAGAGGGACCACCCCGAGATCGAACTCAAGTACCTCCCGCCCTACCAGCGCAAGCAGGTGGAGACGACCATCGCCGAGGGCAGCCTCGCCGACGCGCGCGAGAAGGTCACCGAACTCGGCACCCAGGCCTCCGCGTGCAGGAAGGACGAGGAGCGCCGCCGGGCGGAGCGCGAGAAAGCGGAACGCGAGCAGGCAGCGCGTGAGAAGGCAGAACGCGAGAACGACGCGCGTACGGGCGAGGCGGGCGGCACGCCCGGTTCCGGCGCCACGACCCAGACCACCACGTCCAAGAAGATTCCGACGGCTACAGCTCCGCCCACTCCTGGCCCCAGCCTCTCCGAGGAAGAACAGAAGCTGGTCTCGCAGTGCGGTAAGCCGTAAAGCCGTAAGGGGCCTTACCACCATGAGCGTTGTCACCAACACGACCACCATCGGCGCGATCGAAGCGCCGAGCCGCCGCAACACCGAGCTCGCGATGCTCGCGTTCGCCGTCATCATCCCGGTCTTCGCGTACGGCAACGTCGGCCTCGCCAAGGACGGCAGCCTGCCCGCCGGCATGCTCGGTTACGGCATCGGGCTCAGCCTGCTCGCGGGCGTCGCGCACCTGATGGTGCGCAAGTTCGCGCCGTACGCCGACCCGCTGATGCTGCCACTGGCCACCCTGCTCAACGGGCTCGGCCTGGTGCTGATCTGGCGGCTCGACCTGGAACCGTCGATCACCACCGACGCCCTCGGCGGCGCGATGGCACCCAAGCAGATGATCTGGTCGGCGCTCGGCGTCGCCCTCTTCCTGGGCGTCCTGCTGTTTCTCAAGGACCACCGCGCACTCCAGCGCTACACGTACATCTCCATGGTCGTGGCCCTCGTGCTGCTGATCCTGCCGATGTTCTTCCCGGCCAAGTTCGGCGCGCGGATCTGGATCACCATCCCCGGTGTCGGATCGCTCCAGCCCGCCGAGTTCGCGAAGATCATCATCGCGATCTTCTTCGCCGGCTACCTGATGGTGAAGCGTGACGCGCTCGCCCTCGCCAGCCGCCGCTTCATGGGCATGTACCTGCCCCGCGGACGCGATCTCGGACCGATCCTCGCCATCTGGGCGATCAGCCTGATGATCCTGATCTTCGAGACCGACCTGGGCACCTCGCTGCTCTTCTTCGGCCTCTTCGTGATCATGCTGTACGTCGCCACCGAACGCACCAGCTGGGTCGTCTTCGGCCTCACCCTCAGCGCCGCCGGCGCGGTCGGCGTCGCCTCCTTCGCCGGCCACGTACAGTCCCGCGTCAACAACTGGCTCAACCCCCTCGCCCTCCAGGACGGCGGCGTCACCGAGACCGCCCAGGCCATGTACGCCTTCGGCTCCGGCGGCCTCTTCGGCTCCGGACTCGGCCAGGGCTACTCCCGCCTCATCGGCGGCATCGCCCCCAAGAGCGACTACATCCTCGCCACCGTCGGCGAGGAAATGGGCCTGACCGGCCTCATGGCGATCATCCTGCTGTACGGCCTCCTCATCGAGCGCGGCGTACGCACCGCCCTCGCCGCCCGTGACCCCTTCGGCAAGCTCCTCGCGATCGGCCTCTCCGGCGCCTTCGCCCTCCAGGTCTTCGTCGTCGCGGGCGGTGTCACCGGAGTCATCCCGCTGACCGGCATGACCATGCCGTTCCTCGCGCAGGGCGGCTCCTCCGTCATCGCCAACTGGGCACTCATCGCGATCCTGCTGCGCATCAGCGACACCGCGCGCAGGCCCGCCCCCGCCCCCGCCCCCACCTCCGACGCCGAAATGACCCAGGTGGTCCGACCGTGAACAAGCCCCTGCGCCGGGTCGCCATCTTCTGCGGCCTGCTCGTCCTCGCCCTGCTCGTACGCGTCAACTGGGTGCAGTACGTCAAGGCCGACGAACTCTCCAACGACCCGAAGAACCGCCGCGTCCAGATCGACCGCTACGCCCACAAGCGCGGCAACATCATCGTCGACGGCAAGGCGATCACGGGGTCCAAGGAGTCCAAGAGCAACGACTTCAAGTACCAGCGGACGTACAAGAACGGCCCGATGTGGGCCCCCGTCACCGGCTTCTCCTCACAGGCCTTCGGTTCCAGTCAGATAGAGGCCCTCGAAGACGGCATCCTCACCGGCAACGACGACCGCCTCTTCTTCGACCGTACGGTCAGCGTGTTCACCGGTGAGAAGAAGCAAGGCGGCAACGTCGTCACCACCCTGAAGTCCGCCGCCCAGAAGGCCGCGTACAAGGGCCTCGGCGACAAGAAGGGCGCCGTCGCGGCCATCGACCCGCAGACCGGCGCGATCCTGGCTCTCGCCAGCACCCCCTCGTACGACCCGTCCGTGTTCTCCGGCAACTCCAACAAGGACTCCGACAACCGGCAGAAGCTCCTCAACCACGAGGACGCGCCGATGAAGAACCGGGCCCTGCGCGAGACGTACCCGCCGGGGTCGACCTTCAAGGTGGTCACCGCCGCCGCCGCTCTCGAGCACGGCAAGGTCAAGGACATCAACGAGGCGACGGACACCCCCGAGCCGTACATCCTGCCCAACACCCGCACGCCGATGGTCAACCACGCGCGAGGCTGCGAGAACGCCAGCCTGAACAAGGCGATGGAAGTCTCCTGCAACTCGGTCTTCGCCAAGCTCGGTGACGAGGTCAGCCGGGACGAGATGGCGAAGACGGCCGAGAAGTTCGGCTTCAACAACTCCGAGATCGACACCCCGGTCCGGGCCGCCGAGAGCGTCTACGACACCAAGATGGACCGCTCCAGCAACGCGATGTCGTCCATCGGCCAGTTCAACACCGCCGCCACCCCGCTCCAGATGGCCATGGTCACGGCGGCGATCGCCAACGACGGCAAGCTGATGAAGCCGTACATGATCGACCGGCTCACTTCCTCCAGCCTGGATCTGATCGAGAAGACCGCGCCGGAGGAGATGAGCCGGCCCCTGTCCCAGGAGAACGCACAGCTGGTCCAGCAGATGATGGAGAACGTCGTCGAGAAGGGGACCGGCGGCAACGCCAAGATCGACGGCGTCAAGGTCGGCGGCAAGACGGGCACGGCGGAGAACGGCGTGGGCAACATGGGGAAGCCCTACGCCTGGTTCATTTCCTACGCGAAGACCGAGAAGGGCTCGCCCGTCGCCGTCGCCGTGGTGGTCGAAGACAGCCGGGCGGTCGGCGGCGACATTACCGGTGGCGGGCTTGCCGCACCGATCGCCAAAGATGTCATGAATGCGGTCCTGAACGGCGAAAGGTAACCCGGGCCCCCTTTGGCCTTTTCGTAACCTTCACACACAAGCGAGCGGTGACTTACACCACACTCTGCATCAAATGAAGATCATTCTGCTTCGTGATCTTGCTATGATCCCGAAGCCCTTCATTTGAAATGGGCACTTCACCCCAGTCGGCCGCGCGGAGGGCATTGAGCCCACCACCCCCAGGCCATTGACAAGGAGAGCCGCATGAGTGCGAAGAGAACATTTTCGGTGATCTCGGCGGGGGCATTCGCAGCCGCCGCCCTGACCATCACGGGTGCCACGCCCGCCGCCGCCGACACCTGCATGTCGGCGGCGGACAAGGGTGGTTACGAGATTTACTACAACTCGAACCAGGACAGCGCATGGCAGGGCTTCGCCTGGAATGACGCCAACCACTACGACGACTACTTCATGTGCAAAGGCAATGGCAACGGTTACACCCAGGTCGTCAAGAACAATGCCGCCTACGTGGTGAACTGGAACAACTCCAGCGGCGTGCGCATATACTACAACTCCAATTACCAGGGCGCTTCCCAGACTTTCGGCAAGGTGTTCAGCAGCACCTACGCAGGCCCGCTCAACTCCACCCTGAAGAACAACAACGCCTCCAGCCACTACGTCTGATGATTCCGACGGCGAGTTGCTGCACCTTTTTCAGCGACTCGCCGTCCCATTTCCTGGGATTGTGAATCCGATAGATAATGCCAGCCTCTGAGAAGCCAAGAAGCGCGGCGCTCTCGGCAACTGCCCGTATCGCCGCCGTGCTCGCTCTCGCCACCACCGCGGCTTGCGGCAGTTCCCCCACGACAACGCAGGGCGGCCCGCCGCGCGCAAGGACAGCCGCATCTCCGGCGCCGGTGCACGACATACCTCGCAATCCCGTGCCCCGCGACCTGTCACTACCGCTGGACGCATACGCTCCCGACAGCGCCCAGTCGAAGAAAATATCCATGGCGTCCGAGGCATTGAAACAGAGATGCATGCGAGCCAAGGGATTCAAGTACACCCCGGAAGAACCGCTTCCGCCCATGGGGCCGATCGGCAATGAACTGCGATACGGAAGCGCAGATTCCAAGATAGCCGCTTCATACGGGTACGGACTGACCCCCGAGCGCGATCCAGAAAAGCAGAAACAACCGGTCTCCCCGAACGCGGACATGCCGGCGGACGCGTTCAAAGCACTCACCGGATTCTCACCGAAGGAACGTGTCGACCCCCGCAAGGCCTCCGCCCCGAACCGGGGGTGCGTAAGTGAGGCCGAACAGCGTCTGTCCGAGGGCGCTCCGGACATGGGCGACCCCATGCTCGCCCAGCACCTGTCGCAGGAGAGCTTCGTGCGCTCGATGGACGACCCTAGAGTCAAGAAGGTGTTCCGAAGCTGGTCCGCCTGCATGAAGAAGAAGGGCTTCGACTACCAAAGCCCCATGGACCCGGCAAAGACCTTCACCTCCGGCGGACCTGCGGGCAATGCCGAGAAGTCCACCGCGACCGCGGATGTCTCCTGCAAGCAGGAAACCAATGTCGTAGGCATCTGGTACGCGGTGGAGAAGGCATACCAGCTCGGCTCGGTCAAAAAGAATTTCGAGCAGCTGGAAATGTTGCGAAAAAGCAATGAAACGGTACTCGAAGCGGCATCGAAGGTCTAGTTCACCCGGCGCACCGAGCCGGTTAACAGCCCTGCACCTTCCCCGAGGCACAACGCTTATCCCGCGCCCCACCGACAGCCTTCTCACGCCCCACATCCGCATACCGGTCGGATATCGACTACTGGGCACGGCCAAGTTTGCCCCGCCGCGACCGGTACCGTGTCCCAAGCAACCACACGTGGACGGTTGAGGGAGAGGTCTAGCGCTATGGAAGAGCCGCGTCGCCTCGGCGGCCGGTACGAGCTGGGCTCGGTGCTCGGCCGTGGTGGCATGGCCGAGGTCTACATCGCGCACGACACCCGGCTCGGCCGCACCGTCGCCGTGAAGACGCTGCGGGTGGACCTCGCCCGCGATCCGTCCTTCCAGGCCCGGTTCCGCCGCGAGGCCCAGTCGGCCGCCTCGCTCAACCACCCGGCGATCGTCGCGGTCTACGACACCGGCGAGGACTACGTCGACAACGTCTCCATCCCGTACATCGTGATGGAGTACGTCGACGGATCGACCCTGCGCGAGCTCCTGCACTCCGGCCGCAAGCTGCTGCCCGAGCGCACCCTGGAAATGACAGTGGGCATCCTCCAGGCGCTCGAGTACTCGCACCGCGCCCAGATCGTCCACCGCGACATCAAGCCGGCGAACGTCATGCTGACGCGTACCGGCCAGGTCAAGGTCATGGACTTCGGCATCGCCCGCGCCATGGGCGACTCCGGCATGACCATGACGCAGACCGCCGCGGTCATCGGCACCGCCCAGTACCTCTCGCCCGAGCAGGCCAAGGGCGAGCAGGTCGACGCGCGCTCCGACCTCTACTCCACCGGCTGCCTGCTCTACGAGCTGCTGACGGTACGGCCGCCGTTCATCGGCGACTCCCCCGTCGCGGTCGCGTACCAGCACGTACGGGAAGAGCCGCAGCCGCCCAGCAACTTCGACGCCGAGATCACGCCCGAAATGGACGCCATCGTCCTGAAGGCCCTGGTCAAGGACCCCAACTACCGCTACCAGTCCGCCGACGAGATGCGCGCCGACATCGAGGCCTGCCTCGACGGCCGGCCCGTCGCGGCCACCTCGGCACTCGGCGCGGTCGGCTACGGCGGCTACCCGGACGACCAGCCCACGACGGCGCTGCACTCGGCCGACGCGAGCGGCGGCCAGACCTCGATACTGCCGCCGGTCAATCCGGACGACGGCGGCTACGGCTACGACGACCGCCCGGACCGCCGCAGGCATCAGGAGAAGAAGAGCAACCTCTCGACGATCCTGCTCGTCCTCGCGGGCGCCCTCGTCCTCGTCGGCGCGATCCTGATCGGCAGAGCGCTCTTCCCCAGCGACAACAGCGCCGAAAGCGTCCCCGTGCCGACCCTGATCGGCGAGACCGTGGCCGATGCCAGAGGGCTTGCCACGAACGCCGACCTGACGCTCGAGGTCGGCGAGCGCAAGGAGTGCGAGGACCAGCCCGAGGGCAAGATCTGCGAACAGACCCCGGCCGGCGGCGAGGAGGTCGAGCCGGGCTCGGCCATCGCGGTCGTCGTCTCCACGGGCGCTCCGAAGATCGAAATCCCCGACGTCATGGACCAGACGAGGGACAGGGCGAGGGAGAACCTCGAGTCCAAGGGCTTCGACGTCGAGACCAAGTCGGTCGAGTCCGAGAAGACGGTCGGCACGGTCATCGACCAGGACCCCGCGGGCGGCACGAAGGCGGAGAAGGGCGAGACGATCACCATCTCGATCGCCAAGACCTCCAAGGCCGACGTCCCGGACGTGGTCGGCCAGGACTTCGAAGCGGCCAAGAAGCAGCTCTCGGACCTCGGCTTCGTCGTCGCCCGCGGGGAGGAGGAGTCGACCCAGCCCCCGAACTCGGTCCTCAAGCAGACCCCGGTGGGCGGCAGCCGGACCGACAAGGGCGGCACCATCACCCTCACGGTCGCCAAGGCCCCCGCCCAGGAACAGGTCGCGGTACCGTCCGTGACCGGCCAGAAGCTCAAGGACGCCCGCAAGGCGATCGAGGACGCCGGCCTGACCGTCGGCACGATCACCGACCCGCAGGACGACGAGGCCGTCGTCGTCCTCACCCAGCCCGCAGCCGGCCAGCAGGTCCCCAAGGGCACACCGGTCAACTTCACCACTGCCGCTGCCCCCGGCGGTGGTGACGGCGGCAACGGCGGCGAAGACAACGGCGGCAACGGCAACAACGGCGGCAATGACGTCGGCGGCCTCTTCGGCGGCGGCTTCGGCCGCAACGGGGGCGACCAGGACTAGGCCGTGTCTGATGGTTCTTTGATGAGGTCGCGGAGCCAGATCACGATGGCTGCCGTGGCCAGGGTGCCGTTGAAGATGTAGTCGCGTTTGTCGTACCTGG